>CALZOU010000042.1 GCA_945827805.1 uncultured Lachnospiraceae bacterium | reverse complement strand
CCCAGCATGATATTGCGTGCCCGATTTACCCCAATGGATATCATATTCTGGATCTATAAAGGAATGCAGAGTATAAAGAAATTTTTATAAAATGACTTTTCCTTTACAAACATACGTCTCCCCCCCTTTCGTACCGCTGCATTTTACAGTCTCATCAAAGAAATCTTTTTTTACAGATCTCTGTAAATGAGTGGATCAGCTTTGCTGTGATGCCCCAGATGCAATACTGCTGGTACTCATAAAAATAAACCTTTTCTGTCCGCTTTCTCCAGCCGTATTTTCTGCCGCCGCAGATCTTTTCAAAGGGAAAATCCTCCGGTTCCTTTACTTCCAGTGAAATCTCATGCACTTCCGGCTCCTCCTGCATGAAAAAACTCATCGGAACCGTAAATATTTCTGCCACTTCCGAATCATTAAATGTCCCCTGGTAATCCTTCATCACCACCAGAAACGGGTAGATCATCAAGTTGCCCGTATGCATGATATCCAACGGGGCGAGCATTTCATACTGTTCTTTACCAATCAGAAGCTCTTCCTCAAGCTCACGGCAGGCCGCCTGCTGTGGTGTTTCTCCCTGTTCGATCATCCCTCCCGGAAGACTGATATCGCCAGGCTGCTCTTCCAGCTTTGAAGAACGTACCTGAAGGATGATATCGGGGCCGTTTTCTGTCAACAGTAAGGTCACACATACTGCGGCATGTCTGCACTCATCTGCTTCGATCAGAGAAACCGGACGTTCTTTCAGATGCTCCGCGAATTTTCTTTGCATTAAACTAAATTCCATCTGTAAAAAGCTATCTCCTTTAAAAAGGCCAGGAGCAAAACCTCCTGACCTTAAACAACACATCTTCTTTATTTTTTACAGCCAGACTACCAAGCCAGCTCCAGATACAGATCCTTATACTGCTTAGCAGCATTATCCCAGGAAACGATCTTATCCATATCTCTCTGTACCATCTCATCCCAGCACCAGCGATTGGTGAAGTAAACAGTCTTGGCTCTGTTGATGGCATCCAGCAGTAAGCCCGCATCATAACGGTCAAAGGTAAATCCGTTACCTGTATTGTAGAACATATTGTACGGTTCTACTGTGTCTTTCAGACCACCGGTCTCGCGAACGATCGGCACTGTACCATAATGCATAGCGATCAGCTGAGTCAGACCGCAGGGCTCAAACTGGGACGGGACCAGAAGAGCATCCGCACCTGCGTAGATTCTGTGAGCTCTTGTCTCATCATACATGATATTGGAGCAGACATTTCCCTTATAAGCATTCTCATAATATCTGAAAGAATTCTCATATTGCGGATCACCTGTACCCAGTACAACAATCTGTGTGTGCTCATCCATGATCTGCGGAATGATTGAATTCACCAGATCCAGACCCTTCTGATCTGTCAGACGGGAAATAAGACCGATCACAAACTTATGATCATCCTGCTGTAATCCAAGCTCTGCCTGCAGTTTACGTTTATTCTCTTTCTTCTTATCCAGAACATTGGTGATATCGTAATTATCATAGATTCTTTCATCTGTAGCAGGATTCCAGATATCGCAATCGATACCGTTTACGATACCTCTCAGTTTCTGATTGTGATATCTCATATGAGCATCCAGATTCTCGCCATAATATGCGGTCTGAATCTCGCCTGCATATGTATTGCTGACTGTTGTGATCATGTTTGCATAAGTCAGACCGCCCTTTAACATATTGGCGTCATTATAGCTCTGTTTCAGGGCATCTTTGTTAAATACATAATCCGGCAGTCCGGACCAGTAGCGGATCGTCGGGATATTATAAATACCCTGGAAACGCAGGTTGTGGATGGTCAGGATCGTCTTGGCTGTTGTCAGTCTGGTGTTCTCGAACATGGTTCTTAAATAAACCGGAACAAGAGCTGCCTGCCAGTCATGGCAGTGAATGATGTCCGGAATCCAGTCCATATAATTCAGCGCTGCCAGAGCTGCTTTTGCGAAATAGCAATATTTCGGGATATCGTCGATCAGATTGGTGTACGGATTTCCGTCGCTGAAGAATTCCTCGTTATCGATGAAATCATACACAACACCGTCCCAGACATACTCCATGATTCCTACATAGAAGGATCTGCCGTCAGCGCAAAGTGTCATATCGAAAGATCCACGGTAAACCATTTTCTCCTGATATTTCCACGGAATGCATTTATAACGGGGAAGGATGACCTTAACGTCACAGTTCTGTTTTACCAGTGCCTTCGGCAGTGCGTACATAACATCGCCCAGACCACCGGTCTTAACAAAGGGATAGCACTCGGAACCGATGAATACGACACTCTTTCTGGGAGTATTGCATACTTCTGCCTGCGGTTCTTCTGCTACAGGCTCTTCCTTTGCTTCTTCTATTACCGCTTCCGCCGCAGGCTCTTCTTTTACTTCCTCTGCTGCTTCTGCAACCGGATCTGCCTTTGCTTCCTCTGCCGCTTCTGCTACAGGTTCTGCCTTTACTTCCTCTACTGCTGCTTCTGCAGCCGGCTCTGCCTTTACTTCTTCTACTGCTGCTTCTGCAGCCGGCTCTGCCTTTGCTTCCTCTGCTGCTTCTGTCTTCGGTTTTCTGCCTCTTCTGGTTTTCGGCTTCTCTTCCGCAACGGTCTCAACTGGTGCTGCTTCCTTTACTTCTTCAGCTGCTGCTTCTGCTTTCGGTTTTCTGCCCCTTCTGGCTTTCAGTTTCTCAACAGTTTCTGCTTCAGCTTTGGCTTCCTCTGCCGGTACTTCTGCCTTTACTTCCTCTGTTTTCGGAGCTGCCGCTTTAGTTTTTCTGGTAATTCTGGCATTCGGTTTTTCTTCTTTAACAGGTGCTGCTTCCTTTTCTGCTTCGGCTTCTGTCTTGACTTCTTCGACCTTTTCCACCTTTGACTCTGCCTTAACATCTGCAGCCTTTGTCTCTTTTACCTCAGCCTCTTCAGCAACTTCTGCTGCCGGTGTTACAACCTTAGTCTCTTCTGCCACTGCAGCTGTCTTCGGTGTTTCCGCAGCCTTTACCGGAGTTTTTCTGGTTCTCGTTGTCGACGTTGCTGTTTTACGTGTTTTCTTTTGGGCCATTTCGTACCTCCAAAATAAAATTAATCCATTTCATGACAGGCATAACTCAGAATAAATGTATTAATTAAATGTATAGTTTAATCATCACAAATCAACAGATATCTATATCACATTTTACTTTTCCTGATTTATGTCGCATATCTTCCAAATGATTATAACATACTTTTAGGAAGTGGCAAATAGAAGAATTGATTTTGCCACCTTTTATGAGGCACGCTCTGCTTATGTTATATTATCCTACTCTTTTCCTTTTGCTACATACAGTGATTCCTGCAATCCCTATACCCGGCATAAGATAACATCCCCCTACCTTGGAATGATAATATATCTGTTATGTAGGTATATTATGCAAGAATTGTTTCTCAAAAAAACATGTGGCCCATATGTGGACTTTTTCGGCATTTAACGCTTTTTTTCTAATATTTAAGATCGGATTTTACAATATAAAAAAGGCTTTCGGAATAATCCGAAAGCCTCAAAAACGTTGATTTTACGCGGTTTTTTACTTAGAACTTGCCAGCCTTAGCAGCTTCCTCGATGGCAACTGCAACGGATACAGTCATACCAACCATCGGGTTGTTGCCTGCACCGATCAGACCCATCATTTCAACATGGGCCGGAACGGAAGAAGAACCAGCGAACTGAGCGTCAGAGTGCATACGTCCCAGAGTATCTGTCATACCGTAGGAAGCCGGACCTGCTGCCATGTTGTCCGGATGCAGTGTACGTCCTGTACCACCACCGGAAGCAACGGAGAAGTATTTCTTGCCCTGCTCGATGCATTCTTTCTTATAGGTACCTGCTACCGGATGCTGGAAACGAGTCGGGTTGGTGGAGTTACCGGTGATGGAAACACCAACGTTCTCGTGATGCATGATAGCAACACCTTCCTGAACGTCATCAGCACCGTAGCACTTAACAGTAGCACGAAGACCTGTGGAGTACGGTTTCTCGTAAACGATGTTCAGTTTAGCTTCTTTGTAGTCATATTTTGTCTCAACGAAGGTAAAACCGTTGATACGGGAAATGATCTGAGCAGCGTCTTTTCCAAGACCGTTCAGGATAACACGCAGCGGTTTCTGACGTACTTTGTTAGCTTTCTCAGCGATACCGATAGCACCCTCAGCAGCTGCGAAGGACTCATGTCCGGCCAGGAAGCAGAAGCACTCTGTCTCCTCTTCCAGAAGCATTTTACCAAGGTTACCATGACCAAGACCTACTTTACGATGGTCAGCAACGGAACCCGGGATACAGAAAGCCTGAAGACCTTCACCGATAGCGGCAGCAGCGTCAGCAGCTCTTCTGCAGTCTTTCTTGATAGCGATAGCTGCACCTACGATGTAAGCCCAGCAAGCGTTCTCGAAGCAGATCGGCTGGATCTTTTTGATCTGATCATAAACGTCCAGACCGGCATCCTTTGTGATCTTCTCTGCTTCTTCGATGTTAGCAATACCATAGCTGTTTAAAACAGCGGTAATTTTGTCAATTCGTCTTTCGTATGATTCAAACAAAGCCATTTTGTCAATTCCTCCTGTATTATTCTTTTCTCGGGTCGATGATCTTAACAGCATCAGCTACACGGCCGTACTGACCTTTTGCTTTCTCCCATGCTGTATTCGGGTCATCACCTTTCTTGATGAAATCTGTCATCTTTCCAAGGCTTACGAACTGATAACCAATAACTTCGTCATTCTCATCAAGTGCAATACCTGTTACATAACCTTCTGCCATTTCAAGGTAACGAACACCTTTTTCCTTGGTAGCGTACATAGTACCAACCTGGGAACGAAGACCTTTACCAAGATCCTCCAGACCTGCACCTACAGCCAGACCGTCATCAGAGAAAGCACTCTGTGTACGACCGTAAACGATCTGCAGGAACAGCTCTCTCATAGCTGTGTTGATAGCATCACATACAAGGTCAGTGTTCAGAGCTTCCAGGATAGTTTTACCCTGCAGAATCTCAGCTGCCATAGCTGCGGAATGTGTCATACCGGAACATCCGATGGTCTCTACCAGAGCTTCCTCGATAACACCATTCTTAACGTTCAGGGACAGCTTACATGCACCCTGCTGCGGAGCACACCAGCCAACACCATGGGTGAAACCGGAAATATCTTCGATTTTCTTTGCATGGACCCATTTACCCTCTTCCGGGATAGGAGCCGGCTCATGTTTTGCACCCTTGGCAACAGGGCACATCAGTTCAACTTCTTTTGTGTAGATCATTGTTAAACTCCTTTCAACTATGTATTCAATATTGAAATAACAATCTAAGGCATACAGAGACTGGCATACCTCGTATACCGAAAATTATTATCGCATACAATATAGATTTCGTCTAGCAAAAACTTGTCTGTTCACCAACTTTTCGATTTAAACTTCAATAGTAAAGCTGTTGAGTTTTGCCGGACAGATCAGTGTTTTCTCGATTTTCGGAAAAATCGTCTTGAAATGACGGGAATTTAAGTGGGCATCCAGAATGTTCTGATCCTGCCACTTTTCGAGGAAAGCATAGATATTCTTGCCCTCGCGGCTGTGAATCAGCTCGTAGCTGACATTTCCCTGTTCTTTTCTTGACTCTTCGATCAGCTGTTTTGCCAGACCCACAAATGTGTCTGTCATCTGTGCCTTAACCAGACATTCTGCATAGATTACGATCATGTCTTTGTCCTCCGCTATGTACTTGTTCCTGTAACTGTACAGAACAGGAACACATTTCTTTCTAAATTATACCTTGCTTTTTCAATAATTTCAATTCTTTCCCTTGCACTGAATTACTTTTTTGCTTCTGCATTGTTACTGTTCACTGGAAAGCCAGTAAACAGTAACTTTCGCAGGCTTATTTATAGTTTTGCTTCGCAAATTTTCTTTTTATCACCTGCCCTCTGTTTTCAAAAGCCGCAGATAATGGTTTGCTTCCCGAAGTACATGATCAGCCAGCAACGGGATGATCAGTGAGCGTATATCACACCCTGTAATTCCTTTTACACCGGCAGATTTAAAAGCCTGATATTTTTCTGTGAGCTCCAGCGAATTATCCATCCTTCCTCCGCAGGCGCAGCTGTCCTGAAGTCTGGCCGCCTCCAATAACCGACAATAATCATCGGCAAAACCGTCAGCTGTCTCCATGAGAATACATTCTGTCGGATCTAAAAGCCCCCGGATAAACTGAGCATGCTCCATCATGATCTGATTCCAGAAAAGCTCCACTTCTCTCATATTCTGCTCAGGCAGGCGCCCTTTTTGCACCAGTTCCGAGACAAATTGCCTATACAGCTTTGCTTCCCGGATGATGTGTTCCAGCAACAGGGGATAATTGGCTGAATACAGGCTGCAGGACAACACTTTTTGAAGGGCCATCTCTTTAAAGGGAATCAGACCGTTCAGCAGACTGAGGATTCGGCGATTCAGGTTGTTTACCTGCATAACAGTCTGCCTGCAGAAATTATCCCACATTCCTCCCCGGAGTTTTTCTTCTGCCCGGGTAATGTCCATGTCAATGGGTATTCCTGACAGCCTCTGGGTCTGACATTCCGCTATTTCCGTAAAATCCGTTACGACCTCCCCGAAATGCAGCACGTCTTCACTGATCCGGCCGTCTGCCAGCTGTACCGCCATTTCCAGTGCTTTTTCGAACTCCTGTCTGAACCAGTCTGCTCTGCTTATCAATTCCTTTTCACTGGACGGAAATCCAGCCATCAAAAACAGGGAATGTTCCTTCATTATTCTTCCGAAAAAAAGATGAACTTCCAGAGAAGAAGTCACATAATTTCTCATATCGCCTCATATCTTAATACGTTGATTTCCTTACATTATATGCGGGTAACAATGCGAAAGCCAACATATTGCATAGCACCAAAAAAGGAATGCTGTCACAGCCTCCTGACTGTCTCACAGCATTCCCTTTTCTTATTTGTAATGATTTACTTTTGTAATGATTTACTGCACCACTTTCTCGAAATCCGAGGCCGGGTGTTTGCACCAAGGACAGGTAAAATCAGCTGGAAGTTCTTCTCCCTCATAAATGTAACCGCATACCGTACAACGCCATACCGTCTTGCCGGCCGGGGCTTTTTCCTCCGGTTTCGGCTTGATGGAGGACTGGTAGTACGCATAGGTTGCTGACGGCTCTGCTGCCAGTACATCCATATCATCCACAGCGGCAATGAACAGGGTATGGGTGCCCAGATCTACAGTCTGCTCTACCGTAGCACTGATATAGGCATTAGTTCCCTCTGTGATGTAGTAAAGACCATTCTCACTGCGTTTGCAGGCTGTATATCCTTCAAACTTATCAACATTCTTTCCTGTCTGGAAACCGAAATGTTTGAAAATATCAAAGCTGGCCTTTTCACTTAAGATAGAGATATTGAATTTGCCACTTTCCTTCACCATATCGTGGGTCAAATTAGCCTTATTCACCGCAATACTGATTCTGTTGGGTTCAGAAGTTACCTGTCCCGCTGTATTGATGATACAGCCGTTGTCCTTATCTCCCACCCGGGAAGTCAGCACAAACAGTCCGTATGACAGACTATACATTGCTTTTTTGTTCATTTTACGTCATCCTCCTTATCAGGTCATTGCCGCACCGTCAACGCGAAGCGTCAGGCCGGTTACATAGCTGGCCAGATCACTGGCCAGGAAAAGATAGGCATTGGCGATATCCAGCGGTTCACCTACACGCCCCAGAGGAATACCTGCAGATATACGCTCAACCATCTCTGTAGGCAGTGCATCCAGCATATCCGTTCTTGTCACGCCAGGAGCCACTGCGTTTACGCGGATCTGATCCTTTGCCAGCTCGCGGGAAAGAGATCTGGTAAGACCGTTAACCGCAAATTTGGATGCCGGATAACCACAGCCGGAGGGCTGTCCATATTCACCAACCATTGAGCTGGTACTGATGATCACACCGCCTCCCTGTTCCTTCATTATTCGTGCGGCAGCCTGAGTACAGATAAACACAGCCTTCACATTAATGTCAAAGATTTTTGAAAACTCTTCCACAGTATAATCATACAGGCTTGTTCTGGATGATATACCCGCATTATTTGCCAGAATATCCAGACTCCCAAATCTTTCTTTAACAGAAGAAAAAGCGGCAGCTACTTCCTCTGGAGAGCACAGATCCGGCCAGATCCCCATGACCCGATCCTTATATTCCGGAAGTTTTTCAATAGCTTTTTCCACTGTTGCCTGACGGGAACCGGCAATCGCCACATTTGCGCCATTTTCCAGGTATTTTTTTACAATAGCAAAACCAATACCTCTGGTTCCTCCGGTTACCACAGCTGTTTTTCCTTTTAACATTAACATACACCTCCCTGTTATTTCAGTTTTTGCTTAATAATTATATCTGTGAAGTTACCTGAACAGATACTTGTTTAATAATTCTCAGCGCGTACTTCGAAATAGCTCTGCGGATGATTGCAGGTCGGACAAATCTCCGGTGCCTTAGTACCTACGATAATATGACCACAGTTGCGGCACTCCCAGATTTTAACCTCACTCTTCTCAAAAACAGATGCTGTCACCACATTATTTAACAGTGTACGGTATCTTTCCTCGTGACGTCTCTCGATTTCGGCCACCAAACGGAATTTGTCTGCCAGCTCCGGGAATCCTTCCTCATCTGCTGTTTTGGCAAATTCGGCATACATGTCGGTCCACTCATAATTCTCACCGTCAGCAGCAGCCTCCAGATTCGCCTGGGTATCACCGATACCTTTCAGCTCCTTAAACCACATTTTTGCGTGTTCCTTCTCATTATCTGCAGTTTTTAAGAAAAGAGCCGCAATCTGCTCATATCCTTCTTTTTTGGCTACAGAAGCAAAATACGTATATTTATTTCTTGCCTGTGATTCTCCGGCAAAGGCCGCCTCCAGATTCTTCTCAGTCTGGGTACCTGCGTATTTGTGTTTTCCGTTCATTTTGTCTCCTCCTTTTTCACCACACATTTATTCCTGATAAGATGTCTTTCCCATCTTCAGAATCAATTGTTCCAGCAGCTGTCACTGTCTGCCGCCATTTTCCTTTTCTCTGCATGCAGGACACACGTAAAATACTTTCAAATCATAAGATATCACATCGTCTCCCAGCTGTTTTTTCAGGGATGATGTCAGATCCTCCAGAGTAATATCCGACAATTTTCCACAGTGTCTGCAAACTAGATGATCATGTTTTTTCATTCTGTCATATCTGTCCGGCATCCCTTCCACGGAAACCTTACAAATCAGCTCCTCCTCCAGTAATCGATTCAGATTATTATATACAGTGGCCAGCACCACCTGCGGATGTATTTTCCTGAGCTTCTGGAAAATCTGTTCTACAGTCAAATGATCGCGGGAGGTGTTTATGATGGCAAAGATATCTTTTTCATATTTTGTCATATCTAATCCTTTCTCGTGCTTTGATTGTTTAGAATATTTCTAAATCAATTATAACAATTCTAAAACAAATTTCAAGCAAAACTTTCTGATATTTGCATTTTTCTGAATATTTGCATCTTCTCCATAATGAGCCGGCATATCTGCAGCTTTGCAAATTGCAATGGAATCACTTTACAAAATGTTTTTATTTTTCAAAATGTTGACCGCATGGTCGGTTTGTATGATGACACAAATCGACCATGCGGTCAATCCGAGCAATATAGATTTCGGAATAAGAGACTGTACTACATTCAGTTTCTTGGATTTTCCGGGCAGAATCTTTCCCGGTGCCACCTTTAACGCGTCTATCAATTTTTGATCATCTTCGCCTTCACAGTAATAAACGCATGTCCTATTCAGCGCCCCACCCCAATTCTAACTCGTCAAGCAGAGAGTCATCCGGCAGAGAACCAAAGACATCATTTTCAACTGCATTACGAATACTGTCTGTATTACGCTTCAGAATCTCTGATGCTGAAACTGCAGAAACCTTGCATTCACCATCTTCAACCTTCTTACGAAGGAACATGTATGAGTGTTTTGGCAGATTCAGATCCAACATATCTGTATTATGAGTTGTGAAGATTAACTGCTCATTATTGGAAATACGATCGAGCATCAACCCGAAGATTCTTTTTTCGATATCGCTCTGGATATAAGAGAAATGCTCATCGCAATAATAGAATGTCTTATCTTTTGCCAGCATAGAAGCAAGAAATATCGCTACATCAATACCTTCTGCTGTTCCGCTGGACAGAACTTCTCTATTCAGGAGCTTTCCTTGCTGGATAATAATCTCAGCATTCTTTCTTCTTATTATAAATGTATCTTTCAGATCCCTGGAAATTGTCACTTCTCTCAATGTAGGATCCAGCGTACCGATAACGGCACGAAGAGTCTTCAAAAACACATCTCTGTCTATATCATCCAGTAAAATTGAGGACTCAATCTCCGGGTATGCAAAACGATAGCTTAACGAACCTACGATCATCTTCAACGAATTCATTCTGGCGATAGCTTCGTCTGTATGATCCTCCAGTTTTACCACACATTTCTCATAAGAATCCATCTTATCGATCTTTGTAGATGAATAAAGGATATCGACATTTGACGCTGCTACATCAATATTCGCAGTCAATCGATGCAATACAAAGCCTTCATTCACAAAGTCGATTGTGAATGATCCAGTATTTCCGGCCACCATGTCGTACAGTACCGTCGGATTTCCAGTATTAATATAGGTAATGATTTTCAGCAGTGCTTTTCCAAGGCTAGTCTTACCCGTAGCATTTGTTCCCATTAAAATAACCGCTTTCTTATATCTGAAACGTTCCCTACCGTCCAGGCACTCATCATCAATAAAATAATATATGGTTTTCATTTCGTTTTAACAACACTAGTTCAACTTTTCATAAAAAAAGCGTATCTCCGAAGAGATACGCTCTTTTTCCTAAAACTGCTTATGCAGCTTTTTTGTTTTTACCAGTCAGTGTCTGGATACCTTCGATAACCAGAACTACAGCCAGGATGATCAGCAGAACGCCCAGGATGGACTGTGCGTAAGCGCCCCAGTCTGCTGTACCAGCTGTGATCAGACCGATCTGATTCTTTACGGTCAGGCACAGAGAGCAGATTGTTACAACGATCATGAAAGCCATCGGAGCCAGGAACATCTTGTTGTTCTTTCCGGCATTGCCAAGCCATGTAGCAACAGCCAGAAGACCGATACCCGCCAGCAGCTGGTTAGCTGCTCCGAACAGACCCCAGATCTTGCCATATCCTGTCATACCAAGGATAACACCAAGAACTACAGTAAGGATTGTTGCAAAGTACGGATTAACCATAACTTTCTTCCATCCCTCTGTGATATCCTTCGGTGTCTGTCCCGGCTCAAGCCAGAACTCCTGGAACATGAAACGTGCAAGACGTGTAGCAGTATCCAGAGAAGTCAGACAGAATGCAGAATATGTAAGAACAAGAAGAGTTCTCAGGATTTTAACAACACCCGGTCCAAATGCAGCGTACATCTGAGCGATACCACCACCGAAGATAGCTGTAGCACCTGTCAGAGCAGTGTCCGGATTAGCTGCGTTGTATTTGTAAGCAAAGTTGATAGCACATACAGTGATAACTGCCAGTACACACTCCAGAAGCATACCGCCGTAAGCGATCGGCTTAGCGTCTGTCTCTTTATCCAGCTGTTTGGATGTTGTACCGGAAGAAACCAGTGAATGGAAACCGGAGATAGCACCGCAGGCAACTGTTGTGAACAGTACCGGGAACATATACTGCATACCGTTTCCGTTATCTACTGCAAAGCTTGTAACCATCGGAAGTCCGTCAGCGCCGCCCATCGGTGCGTGGGATACGATGATACCAACCAGAGCAACTGCCATCATTGCGTAAAGCAGGAAGGAGCTCAGGTAGTCACGGGGCTGCAGAAGGATCCATACCGGAGTTACGGATGCGATGGCGATATAGATACCAACGATGATCATCCAGGTCTTAGTGGTCAGGTAGATCGGATGGAAATTCATACCAACTGCCATGATCACAACGATAGCAATAACACCGATTACAGATGCGATGCTCATCGGAACATTACGACGATATACGCAGAAACCAAATACAATAGCGATCAGGATGAACAGAATGGATACCATAGCTACAGAAGCCTGTGTACCGCTGGCTGCTACATCAATAGCACCGCTCTCATCAACAACTGCGCCGAAAGTAGATGCAACGATAGATGCGAATGCAGCTACTACCAGGATCAGTGTCAGATAAGAGAAGATGATGAACAGTCTCTTTGCACGACGGCTCATGTTTGCGGAGATAACCTCACCGATGGACTGTCCTTTATGACGAACAGATGCAAACAGTGCACCAAAGTCATGCACACCACCGAAGAAGATACCACCGATCAGAACCCAAAGAGTTACAGGCAGCCATCCAAACATGGCAGCACCGATAGGTCCTGTGATCGGGCCTGCACCGGCGATGGATGAGAAATGATGTCCCATCAGAACCGGAGCTTTTGCCGGAACATAGTCAACACCGTCTTCCAGAGCGTGAGCCGGTGTAGGTTCTTTGCTCTCACCTACGCCCCACTGTTTGCAGAGCCATCCACCGTAGAAGATGTAACCGCAAGCAAGGATAGCGATACAGATGAGTAAGAGTACTAATGAATTCATAGTAAGCCTCCCTTTTTTCCTTGTTACTTTTTAAGTATATTTTTCAAGAATTTCACTCCATTTCTGCTGATACTGTTTCCTTCGATACGGTCAGAACCCATATCTACCAGAATCGTATGCAGGTCCATCCATCCATGGAATGAAAATTTGAAACTTTTGTGAAAGCGGCATTTCTTCAATGCCTGGCGGGCATCCTCGTCACAGCTGTCGCAGACAAACACAGCAACCACATTGCTGTTCATATGGCCGGGACCTACATTGATCTTCTGAAGGCCTTCCTCCCGGGCATAAGCGCTGTATTTTTCAAAATCAGCCAGCGTCAGATGCTCCATAGTAAAAAGATACAGAAATTCTTCCGAATCTGCTGTCCACAAATTAGCCTTTCTGGACAATACATATTTCTCCGTGTGCTGAAAAAACTCACAGAGGGCTGTGAGCGGTTTCTGTTCATCTTCGAACCGAGTCACATTATAATAGACACTGTAGCTTTTCAGCATACGCTCAACAGCTTCATCTCTTGTATATTTCATAACAAGCTCCATCTCTATCTTTTAACTGCTTAACTATACCACTGCAATTCGTTAAATTCAATAGTAAAAAACAGGTTTTTTTATAGTTTCTTAATAATTTTTATAATTTAATCATTTTGTAAAAAATATGTATTTAATTTGTAACTCAAACTTCTTAGCGAATACTCAATAACATACTGTCACATCTGCTTGCGGACAATACGATACTCATCATTATTCTGATAATACGGACACTCCTTCATATTTCCGGACAAAAGTCTGCCATAATCATCCTCATCCATATTTACATCACACTCGTAAAAATCTTCTTCCTCATCATACGCATAATTTGCGCAGGTCTCACAGCTATATGCCATCGTATCCTTCCCCCATACACATTAAAAGCTAAAATTAATTCGCCTGCAGAAAATGCAACTACACGTTCCCCACTTACCAAAGAACAATAACAGTTGTAAAAATGCATCACAGAAAATTCAAATTAACTCTTGCATTATTTCTATTTTACGGTATAATAAACAAGTCAAGCCGATATAGCACAGCAGGTAGTGCGACGCACTCGTAATGCGTAGGTCAGCGGTTCGAATCCGCTTATCGGCTTATTTTTTTTGCAGTAAATTATGCAGCCGACCCGCCAGTCGGCTTTTTTATAGAAAAAATTCGGCCGACCACCTGTCGGCCTTTTTCATCCGTAGCCAACAAACAGGGGCTGCGGCGAACCGGCAGGCTCCGGCTATATGCATAAACATCTTGTGACTTTAGCGAGCACGACTCCGAGACCTTAGGCTCGGAGCGAGCGCAGCAGGAGCAAGAGTTTTATGCATATAGCCGGAGCCTGACGGCTTGCCGCAGCCCCGTCCGTCCTATTACAGATCCACTCTACCAGTGATTTCCCCGTTCACCACATAGTAAGCAGCGCCATCCTCCGGTTTCACATAAAGCTGCAGACTCTTCATAGAAGTAATCTTATGACCAGCTTCCAGGAAAGACTCCTCAACCTTCTTCAGGATCTCAGTCTCTTTGTACTCATTTCCGCCAACCTGAATATAAGTCTCCTTCAGAGCCAGCTTAGTGTACTCTTTCTTAGCCGTCTTCTTAACAGCCTCAGTAGTCTCCTTAACAACTTTCTTTGTAGCTGTAGAAGTCTCTTTAGCTGTCTTCTTTACGCTGTCAGCCGTCTCTTTTGCGGCTTTCTTAGCAACAGTGCTGGTTTCCTTTGCAGCTTTCTTGGCTACAGTAGTTGTCTCCTTAGCTGCCTGTTTTACAACCTCAGCTGTCTTTTTTGCAGTTTCTTTAACTGTTTCAGTGTTCACTGTTTTCTTTACCATATCTGTATCCTCCTAACTGATACTTTACCGGAGATAATCAATAATTTCACGGATAGCCTGACTTTCATCTGCCCCCTCCGCAGTAACTGTCAGCTCTGTTCCTGCCTGTGGATTCAAAGACATAACGCCGAGAATACTTTTTGCATTCAGTGTCTTTTCTCCACACCGAACCTGTATACGGCTGTCAAATCTACAGGCGATCTGTACAAGATTAGCCAATGAGTGTTCTTTTTCAATGCTGTGCGATACGATGACTTTTTCTTCTCTCATATTGATCTCTCCTAATATTACTGACACAGGAATAGTAATTCATGAACAAAAAAATGTCAATCCTGCCCAATTCTACCATAAACTACAGCGGACAGAGCATTTCATATGGATTCTGTCCACCGTCAATCAATAAATTTCCGGCAAAAGAATCAACTTTACCGTTTTGCAAAACTAACTGATTTTATAATTTTGGCATTTTACACAAAACGTTTCGCGTAAATGATCTTATTTTATCTCTAATAATCAGGATAAACTATGCAAAAACAGCCCGCTTCTCAATTTCGGCTCAAACCATGTAGACTTCGGCGGCATCAGTTTTCCCTGATCTGCCACAGAAAACAGCTCCTGAATGGATGTCGGATACATGGAAAAAGCCACCTTTGCGTCCTCATTTACCCTTCTCTCAAGCTCATGCAGGCCCCGGATACCACCCACAAAATCAATGCCCAGATCCGTCTTCGGATCCTCGATGGCAAACAGAGGCTGCAGGATCTCTCTCTGCAGAATAGACACATCCAGTCCCTCCACCGCATCATCACTCTTATACTCCTTATGAATGGTCAGCCGATACCATCCAGTATTGTCATACATGCCAAACTGCCCTTTTTTCTCCGGACGCACCGGTTCGACAAACGGCCCTTCCACATCACATTTCTGGCGGATAAAGGCCAGAATACTGTCATGATCCTGTCCTTTAGCATCAAGGATCAGGCGGTTATAATCCATGATTTTCAGCTCATTATCCGCAAAAAGCACCGACATAAAATAATTAAATTCTTCCGTACCTTCATAGTTCGGATGCTCTTTTCTGCGTTTTAAAGCCACCTTCACCGCAGACGCGCAGCGATGATGACCATCCGCAATATATATGGAAGAAACAGCCGAAAATGCATCCGTCACCTCTGCGATCATCTCCTGCGCAGAGATCACCCACACCCGATGACGCACACCATCCTCCGAGACAAAATCCTCCGCAGCCGGCATCTGCTTCATCTCAGCGATCACATTCTCAATCCTCTCACTGGCATGATACGCCAGAAAAATCGGCCCCGTCTGCATATCCGTCACATCCACATGCCGAATACGGTCAAGCTCCTTCTCCTCCCGGGTATTCTCATGCTTCTTAATCGTATTATCCAGATACTCACCCACCGAAGCACAACCCACAATCCCCGTCTGACTGCGTCCATCCATAGTTAACTCATATATATAAAAGCAATTGTGCTCATCCTGCACAAAAATCCCCTTACGGATCCACTCCTGCAGCATATCCCGTGCCTTCGCATACACACAGTCCGCATACTCATCCACATCATCCGAAAACGCCGTCTCCGCCCGGTCAATCCCCAGAAACGAAAGCGGCTCCTTCTCCACCACAGCCTTAGCCTCCGCCCGATCATACACATCATAAGGCAAAGCCGCCACCCGTGCCGCAAGCCCAGCCCCAGGCCTATATGCTCTAAACGGTTTAATCGTTGCCATAACAATCTGCTCCTCTTATCCTACGTTTTTTCTCTCTTCCCTACCGTCCTACAACCCCTACAAAAGGCGCAGCCGCCTCCGCGGTGTGTGGGATATATATAAATTCTTCACGACTTTAACGAGCACGACTCCGAGAC
>CALZOU010000041.1 GCA_945827805.1 uncultured Lachnospiraceae bacterium | reverse complement strand
GATCTAGTACGGTCTCGTGGGCTCGGAGATGTGTATAAGAGACAGGTCCGTAGTCTGTCTTGCAGACTCTGGGCCACTGGGGCCACGGATTGTTGTCGGCACGGGTATCGGGAGCCTTCGGCATCATCTCCAGCTGTACCACACTGGACGCGCCGAGACGAATAGATGTACCACAGCAGTCATTACCGGTATCACCACCGCCGATGACCATAACTTTCTTACCCTTCACTGCCACATGCTTTCCGTCCGTAAAATTGGAATCCAGAAGGCTCTTGGTCACGCCGGTCAGGAAATCCACAGCGAAATAGATACCCTTGGCATCTCTTCCCGGCACATTGATATCTCTGGGATTGGATGCACCGCAGCACAGAACCACACGGTCAAATTTCTTCAGAAGTTTTTTTGCATCCACATTCTGACCCACATTGGCATTGGTCACGAAATGAATACCTTCCTCTTCCATGATGCGCACTTTTCTGTCAATAACGCTCTTTTCCAGCTTCATATTCGGAATGCCGTAGCGGAGCAGGCCGCCCACCCGGTCGTTTCTCTCAAACACCGTCACCTCATGGCCGCGCTTATTCAGCTGGTCAGCGGTTGCCAGACCGGAGGGACCGCTGCCGATAACAGCTACCTTTTTGCCGGTACGCACTTTCGGCGGATTCGCCTTGGCCCAGCCCATCTCGTAGGCATGCTCGATAATGGCATATTCATTGTCCTTTGTGGTGACCGGATCTCCGTTCAGATTGCAGGTACAGGCTTTTTCGCACAGTGCCGGACATACCCTGGAGGTAAATTCCGGGAAATTGCTGGTTTTTTTCAGACGATGATAAGCAGCTTCCCAGTTGCCCAGATACACCAGATCGTTCCACTCCGGGATCAGATTGTGGAGAGGACAGCCGCTGGCCATCCCCCCGATCATCATGCCCGACTGACAGAAGGGCACACCGCAGGCCATACAGCGGGCTCCCTGCTGCTGCTGCTGTTCCAGTGGCAGATGAATATGAAATTCCTTAAAATGTTTAATACGTTTCAGAGGAGCCTCCGACAGGCATTCCTCTCTTTTATACTCCATAAATCCTGTTGGTTTTCCCATGGTCTCTCCTCCTTACTTTCTCGCATTGGCATAGAATGCTTCGATCTGCGCCTGCTGACTGTTCAGACCTTTTTCCTCCATCTGTACGATGGCCATCTGCATGCGGTTATAATCATGCGGAATGATCTTTTTGAACTTCGGCAGGTAGTCGGTAAAGGAATCAAGGATCTGTTTACCCTTCACAGAGTTCGTGGCAGCCACATGCTCCTGAATCATCTGTTTGAGCTCCAGAACATCGTACTTGGAGGTGATCTTCTCGATACCGCACATACCCTTGTTGATGCGGGTATAGATATCGCTGTCCTCATCCAGCACATAGGCGATACCGCCGCTCATACCGGCAGCAAAGTTTTTGCCGATCTTACCGATAACCACCACGCGGCCGCCGGTCATGTATTCACATCCGTGATCGCCTACACCCTCGACAACAGCCATGGCACCGGAGTTTCTGACACAGAAACGCTCACCGGCCACACCGTTGATGTAGGCTTTACCGTTGGTCGCACCGTACAGTGCCACGTTACCGATAATGATGTTCTCATCCTGTTTGTATTTAATGCCTGTAGGCGGATACACGATCAGCTTACCGCCGGACAGTCCCTTACCAAAGTAATCGTTGGAGTCGCCCTCCAGCTCGATGGTCATACCCTTCGGAATAAAGGCTCCGAAGCTCTGTCCGCCGGCGCCCACGCATTTCACCTGATATGTGTCATCCTTTAAGGTATTATCACCGTATTTTCTGGTGATCTCCGCACCGAAGATGGTACCAAAGGTACGGTCTACGTTGCTTACATCCACCTCAATACGCTTCGGTGTTCCATCATCCAGGGCTTTTTTCATCTGTTTCAGCAGAATCTTCTCATCCTTGGTCTTTTCCAATTCAAAATCATAAACCTGTTTCGGATCAAAGATGACCTTGGCACCTTTTTTCGCAAAAGGATTATCAAGAATTCTGTGCATATCCACTTTGGCAGCCTTGCTGCCGTCGATTTCAGGCTTAACCTCCAGGAAATCGCTTCGGCCTACCAGCTCATCCACGGTATGTACACCGAGTTTTGCCATATATTCCCGCATTTCCTGAGCAATAAATTTCATAAAGTTGATGACGTACTCCGGTTTGCCGCGGAAATTCTTTCTCAGCTCCGGATTCTGGGTAGCCACGCCCACCGGACAGGTATCCAGGTTGCAGACACGCATCATGACACAGCCCATGGTGATCAGCGGAGCTGTGGCAAAGCCAAACTCCTCAGCACCCAGCATGGCAGCCATTACCACATCACGGCCACTCATCAGTTTACCGTCTGTCTCGATACGTACTTTGTTGCGCAGGTTATTGCGAATCAGAGTCTGATGGGTCTCTGCCAGACCGATCTCCCAGGGAAGTCCTGCATTATGGATAGAACTTCTCGGAGCGGCACCGGTACCTCCGTCATAACCGGAGATCAGAATAACCTGAGCACCAGCCTTTGCCACACCGGCAGCTACCGTACCCACACCGGCTTCTGAAACCAGTTTTACAGAAATACGGGCATCTTTATTGGCATTCTTCAGGTCATAGATCAGCTGCGCCAGATCCTCAATAGAATAAATATCGTGATGCGGCGGCGGAGAGATCAGAGATACACCCGGGGTGGAATATCTGGTCTTTGCGATCCACGGATATACCTTTCCGCCCGGCAGATGACCGCCCTCACCGGGTTTTGCGCCCTGGGCCATCTTGATCTGGATCTCTTTGGCACTGACAAGATAGCTGGAAGTTACACCGAAACGTCCGGAAGCCACCTGTTTGATAGCGGAGCAGCGGTTTTCACCGTTTCTGCCCGGTTTCAGACGCTCCGGGGCCTCGCCGCCCTCACCGCTGTTGGATTTGCCGTGCAGAGCATTCATGGCCAGAGCCAGAGTCTCATGAGCCTCCTGTGAAATAGAACCGTAGGACATGGCACCGGTCTTAAAGCGGGTCACGATGGAATCCACGCTCTCCACCTCTTCAATCGGAATTCCTTTCTTCGGATACTTAAAGGTCAGAAGATCTCTGAGCGTAGCCTCTCTGTGCTCGGAATTAACCTGAGCCGTATATTCTTTAAATTTATTGTAATCTCCTGTTCTTGTGGACTCCTGCAAAAGATGAATGGTCAGCGGATTGTACAGATGCTGCTCGCCGCCGCTTCTCATCTTGTGACGTCCCACGCTGTCCAGTGTCAGATCACTGTCCAGTCCCAGCGGATCGAAAGCCTGATCGTGCAGATCATTGACCTCTTCCTCAATATCTTTCAGCGTAATACCACCGATACGGCTGACTGTATTGGTGAAATATTTATCGATTACCTTCTCATCAATACCGATGGCCTCGAAGATCTGTGCGCCCATGTAGGACTGGATGGTGGAAATACCCATCTTGGAAGCGATCTTTACGATACCACTAAGTACAGCCTCATTGTAATCGTTGACAGCGGCATAGTAGTCTTTCTTCAGCATACCCGTCTTGATCAGATCGTCGATGGCTTCATAAGCCAGATACGGGTTGATGGCGCTGGCACCATAGCCCAGCAGTGTGGCAAAATGATGTACCTCACGGGGCTCACCGGACTCCAGGATCACGGAAAGAGAGGTTCTCTTTCTCGTATCTACCAGGTGATGATGCACAGCGGATACCGCCAGCAGGGACGGAATGGCCACATGGTATTCATCCACGCCACGGTCGGACAGAATAATGATATTCACACCGTCTCTGTGGGCACGGTCTACCTCTACAAACAGACGGTCGATAGCCTTCTCCAGACTTGTATTCTTATAATAAACCAGAGACAGAGTCATGACCTTGATATGGCTCTCCTCTTTGATATTTCGGATCTTCATCAGGTCCGTATTGGTCAGGATCGGATTATTGATCTGCAGCACATGACAGTTCTCCGGTTTCTCCTCCAACAGGTTACCTTCCTCACCGGCAAATACTCTCGTAGCGGTAACCACCTTTTCACGGATGGCATCGATGGGCGGATTGGTAACCTGGGCAAACAGCTGTTTGAAATAGTTGAACAGCGGCTGATGCTTCTTATCCAGCACCGGAAGCGGTGTATCGATACCCATGGCGCTGATGCCCTCGGATGCGTTGGTGGCCATATTCAGGATGGAGGTACGATACTCCTCGTAGGTGTAGCCGAAGGCCTTCATCAGACGTTTTCTTTCCTCATCTGTATAAGTAGGAACACTCTGGTTCGGGATCTTTAACTGTGCCAAAGTAACCAGATTGCTGTCCAGCCACTCACCGTAAGGCTGACGGGAAGCATAATACTCTTTCAGTTCATCATCAGAGATCACCTTCTGCTGCAGTGTATCTACCAGAAGCATCTTGCCCGGATGCAGTCTTTCTTTCTGTACAATATGGCTGGGCTCGATAGGTAATACACCTACCTCAGAGGACAGGATCAGGTAGTCATCGTCCGTGATATAGTAACGGGACGGACGCAGACCGTTTCGATCCAGCACAGCGCCCATGATATCACCGTCGGAAAATACGATAGAAGCCGGGCCGTCCCAGGGCTCCATCATGGTTGCATAATAATGATAGAAATCCTTCTTCTTCTGAGACATGGTCTTATTGTTGGCCCAGGGCTCCGGGATCGTGATCATGACGGCCAGCGGAAGGGGCATACCACTCATGACCAGGAATTCCAGGGTATTATCCAGCATGGCAGAGTCGGAACCCTGTGCGGAAATGACCGGCATGACCTTGGACAGATCATCGCCCAGGATCTCATTATCCATGGTCTCCTCACGGGCAGCCATCTTATCGGCATTGCCGCGGATGGTATTAATCTCACCGTTATGTACGATAAAACGGTTCGGATGGGCGCGCTCCCAGCTCGGTGTCGTATTGGTACTGAAACGGGAATGTACCATGGCGATAGCGGAATCATAATCCGGACTCTGCAGATCGTCAAAGAACTGACGCAGCTGTTTTACCAGGAACATACCTTTGTATACGATGGTACGGCTGGATAAAGACAGCACGTAGGTATTATCGTTACTCTGGGCAAATACACGGCGGGCCACATACAGCTTACGGTCAAAATCAAGACCCTTTGCCACATTTTTCGGGCGCTCCACGAAGCCCTGCTCTATATACGGCATACAGGCTAACGCCACGCTTCCCAGGATATCCGGATTCGTGGGCACCTTTCTCCAGCCGAGAAATTTCATGCCTTCTTTCTGGACAATGACCTCAAAAAGTTTTTTCGCCTGATTTCTCTGCAGCTCATCCTGTGGGAAAAAGAACATACCTACACCGTAATCCCTCTCGTCACCGATGGTGATGCCCTCTTTCTTACAGACTTTTGAAAAAAATTTATGGGAAACCTGTAACATAATACCAACACCGTCACCAGTCTTGCCTTCCGCATCTTTACCGGCACGATGTTCCAGATTTTCTACGATTTTTAATGCGTTATCGACCGTCTCACGAGTCTTGATGCCTTTGATATTGACAACGGCACCAATACCACAGTTGTCATGTTCAAACTGCGGATCGTACAGGCCCTGCTTTTTCATCTGATTCTCCTGTAACATAGCTTTTTCCTCTCATCTCTTACAGTTTAGCGTTTACGCTTTTTTACTATACACCTATTGAAATAAGTTGTAAATGTGGATTTTTTGGGAAATTGTCAGATTATTCGTCAATAATTAATATTTTTATAAATCGTCTGATAATTTGTATTTTATAATGTTTCATATGTGCATTATATTTTTCTTATTGTGCACAGATAGCTCTCATTTCATCTGTTTCTTGTGCACTTTGTCTTATTAAAGCGTTAGTGAGACGAACTTTTTTGTGTTTTCTGTAGATTTTTACGGTATACAAGGCTATACTGGAAGAAAAACAACAAGGAGGCTTCATATGTTACGCCATTTTGTATTTTTCACTTATCAGCCGGAGTTTTTGACTTCGGAGATCATACAGGAACTGCGGGATGGATTTGCTCTGATCCAACGGGATGTGGAAGGTGTAAAGGAGGTGCGTATTGAGACGAATGTGGTTGACCGGCCGGCGAATATGGATCTGATGATTGAAATGATCCTTGCGGATGTGTCTGTACTGGATGAGTATCTGACGCATCCGGAGCATGTACGACTGGGAAAGAAGATGAATCCGTTTATTACGCATCGGGTGTCGTTTGATTGTCCGGTTTGAGTGTGTGTGAGGAGTTTGTGAGGAGTCTGCAGCAAAAGGGCGGCTCTGAGGTATATGTGTAAACTTCTGGCTCCTACTGCGCTCGCTCCGAGCCTGTAGTCTCGGAGTCGTGCTCGTTAAAGTCGCGAGAAGTTTACACATATACCTCAGAGCCGCCCTTTTGCTGCAGACTCCGATTTACTTTTTTGGGTGAAAGGGTATGTTGTCTTTCTATAAATCTGATTTTATTTCATCGGTTTTTATTTCTGCTTCTGCAGATTCTTTTGCTGTTTCTTTATTTTTTGCTGTTTCTGTAGGCGTTACAGTTTCAGAGGTTTCTGCTGCCTGAGGTTTCTCTTCTGGTGTGTCTTCTGATTTTTCTGAAACGTCATCAGATACTGCTGCTGTTTCTGGCACAGATGCAGAAATAGCTGTTTCCGGTTCTGCTGCCGTTTCCGGCTGTGTTGCAAAAACTTGTGTTTCTGCTTCTGCTTTCAACTCTGCTTCCAGTTCTTTTTCAATGGATGTTTTCGGCATTTCTGAGAATATGTCTACCTTTTCTATAGATATTTCCTCCGATTTGATATCCTTCTTCGGTTGAACTTCTGACTTATCTTCTTCAGGAGTTTCTGTATCTGATGTTTTTAGTTTTTTCTTTCCTTTAAAGCCCATCAGTGACAGACCGCTCAGGAAGATCAGCACCATTACGATGTCTACACCGGCAATAATGGTTTTATTGTCGCCTACAACAGCTGTGACTACAGATAGCCCCACCAAGGACCAGAAGTTTGCCACTACGTGCCCAATCACAGGTACCAGAACTGACTGAGATTTTTCCATACCAAAGCTCAGGAAAAGGCCAAGAATACCGGCATAGATAAACTGAATCATGTTGCCGTGGTAGATGCCGAAGCAGATCGCGCTAATCACGATACCGGCTACCGGACCCAGATAATCCCGGATACGCATCTGCACCAGACCACGGAATACCAATTCCTCTGCTATCGGCGCAATGATCGCTGCTACTGTCAGCATCAGGATCGGGCTTTGTCCTGTATAGATCTGTTCACCCATCTGGGAATAGCCCGGAAAGATATCATTGAGACCGCTTAAAAGGATCAGGTCATTGAGTACCTGGCTCAATCCCATACCCATCAGGATCATGCCAAGCACGATCTGGGGGGTAACTTTCTTTTCCGGTGCTTTCTGAAGATCATACTTACCGGAATTTCTTCGTTTTTGATCCTGTTTCAAATACAGTGTCAGGATTGGAATCGATGCCAGACCGCCCAGTCCGGTAATAGCCATTACCTGCTGCATAGCCATATTTGTCAGGTCAGCCTCATCACTGATTCCCAACACGAGTATGCCGATGAATGTCATGACCATTGTTGCTACAATACTGATCAGACTCGTAATACCATAATGCGTCAGCATGGGATAGGCGATCCGCCAGAGTTTTTTCAGCACAGATTCATGGATCGGATATTGTTCGCTCTCTGCTTTTTCTATCGCTTCACGTTTTTTTCTGCGTTTTTCTCTTTTCTGCTGTTTTTCCTGTTCTCTGGCCAGTTCTGTCACATCAATGGAACGGATTTCCACCTTGGGCTCCTCTGTACCATTCTCTGCCAGGATTTCCAGTTCTTCCACAGAATCCGCCACATAGGTCACTCCGGCATTGATCAGTTCCTCCATAGAACCATAGCCGTAACCTACGCCGATACACTGCACACCACATTCGTGAGCACCAACGATATCATAGGAACGGTCACCTACCATCACCACATCCTGTCGGCTGGAGGCCATATCGAGACGCTTCAGGGCCTCCTCGATCACCTCTGCTTTGGTGGTACGTTTTTCATCCATGCCGGCACCTACGATTTCCGTAAAATAACCGGTCAGATGAAAATGTTCCAGAATCTCGCGCACAAATTGCTCCGGCTTTGAGGATGCCACCGCCAGCACACAGCCCCGGTCCTTCAGAAAAGCCAGCAGCTCTTCCACCCCGGGATACAGGGAATTCTCGTACATGCCACTCTTGGTATAGCGTTCCCTGTAATACCGGACAGCTTCCAAAGCTTCCTCTTCCGAAAAACCGGCATAAGACATGAACTGATCCTTCAGCGGCGGCCCCACAAAACAGCGAAGCTTATCCGCATCCTCCTCAGGCTTTCCCATCTTTTCCAGCGCATACTGTACACATGCTGTGATACCGGGAGCGGAATCGGTCAGGGTTCCATCCAGGTCAAATAAAATAACTTTCATAAAAATAGTCTCCTTGTAACAAGGCAGTTACATTTTGTCCGGTGCCGAGAAGCCCAGAAGATGGATAGAAGTCTCCAGCACGTCTCTGGTCAGTTCCAGCATACGGATATAGGACTGTCTGCGTTCTGCATCCTCTTCACTCAGGATCTTTGTTTCATGATAGAAATGATTAAATGCATTGGCAAGATCATAAATATAGGAACAAATCTTATGCGGTGCTTTCTCTGCAAAAGCATTCTCCACTGTAGCATTAAAGTCCGCCAGAGCCAGCATCATAGCTTTTTCACTCTCGCCCGCCGGTGCAAGGATCTTACCGGCCTTAGTATCTCCGCCATTCTCCACATAACGGCTCAGAATAGATTTAATACGGACGATCGTGTACAGAATATACGGACCTGTATCTCCCTCAAAGGAAGTAAAGCGCTCTGTATCAAAAATATAATCTTTAGACGCCTGATTGGAGAGATCACCGTATTTGATAGCCGCCAGTGCTACCATCTGAGCTGTCTTATGGGCATCCGCCTCCTTGATGCTGCGGTTATCCACGATCTTCTTGTACATTTCCTCGGTGATATCGTTCAGCAGAGTCTCCAGACGCATAACGCCGCCCTGTCTCGTCTTAAAGGGCTTGCCGTCCTTGCCGTTCATGGTACCAAAGCCCAGGAACGTCAGTACCGTATCCTCATCCACCAGCTTCGTCTTTCTTGCGCAACGGAATACCTGCGTGAAATACAGAGACTGACGTTTATCTACCACATAGATGATCTCATCCGGATGATAACATTTCATACGATCCATGATCGTAGCCAGATCTGTTGTATTGTACAAAGATGCTCCGTCTGATTTCAGGATCATACAGGGCGGGATTTCCTTGGTATCTGTCTCTTCCTTGACATCCACCACCAGAGCCCCCTGATCCTCGTGGGCATAGCCCTCTTTCTTCATATATTCCACCATGCCGGGAATATATGGCTGAGCGTCGGATTCCTTTTTCCAGAGGTCAAACTCAACATCCAGCTTCTGGTAATTCTTCTTCAGATCATTGACCGAAACCGTCATGATATGGTTCCACAGCGCCTGATAACCACGCTTGCCCTGCTGCAGAAGATGAGTGGCCTCCATGGCTTTCTCCTTGTACTCCGGGTCCTCCTTGGACTTCGCACTGGCCTTCGGATAAATCTCCTCCAGCTCACTGATGGTAAAAGGTGCTTCCTCAGGATATTCTCCCTCAAAGCTGTCATCAAAATATACCAGATCAGGCTGTCTCTCCTTCAGTTCCGTGATGATCAGCCCCATCTGCAGACCCCAGTCTCCCAGATGAACATCACCGATCATGGTATGGCCCATATAACGGCCCATACGTTTGATGGATTCGCCGATAACTGCAGAACGGAGATGTCCTACATGCAGCGGCTTGGCCACATTCGGTCCGCCGTAATCGATCATAATGGTCTTCGGCTCCTTCGCCCGCTCCACGCCAAAATATTCATCGGCCTGCATATCATTCATATACTGAGCCAGGAATTCGCCGCTGAGCTTCAGATTGATAAATCCGGGCATAACTGCCTGCACTTCCGAAAATACCGGACTCTCTTCAAAAAACGGCAGCACCTGCTGCGCGATGGCGATGGGCGCCTTGTGATACGTCTTGGCTGCCGCCATAGCGCCATTACACTGAAATTCACACAGATCAGGACGGTTAGATACTACGACCTTCGCAAAAGAAGTATCCAGGCCAGCCTTTGTAAAAGCAGCCTCCGCCTCCTGATTCAAACGAGCTATGATTCTCTGCATAGTTCCTCCCACTTATAAAAAAATAATAATATCTTTATAATCTATTCACGCATTGTACCTTATTCTCATGTATAATAGAAGTAACAAAGTGAATCTAATAAACAACTACATACAGGAGATACAAATGAACATATTATTTTTCCTGACGCCCAAAAAGGACGTCGCCTTCGTACCCGAAAACTGCACCCTGCGCCAGGCACTGGAAAAGATGGAGCACTACCGCTACACCGCCCTTCCCATTCTCAACGAACAGGGCATGTACGTCGGTACCCTTACTGAGGGCGACCTGCTTCGCTACATCAAAAGCCATGCT
Organism: uncultured Lachnospiraceae bacterium; assembly: GCA_945827805.1. Classification (GTDB taxonomy): domain Bacteria; phylum Bacillota; class Clostridia; order Lachnospirales; family Lachnospiraceae; genus UBA11957. Next base: position 6,235 of record CALZOU010000041.1, on the reverse strand, counting down.
TCTCTGAACCTGAAAAGCTCCGAAGATGTCCGCATCAGCGCACTGCCGAAACGATGGCATTACAAGCCTGTCAATATCGACTGTACCATGGAAGAGCTGGTCGAAGCCTCCATGCAGCAGAACTTCGTACCGGTCATCGATGACAGCAAAGTTTTCATCGGCATCATCCGCCGCCGGCACATCATCGAACATTTCTACAACCAGTTAAAAAAGCTGCAGGAAAAATAAAGTGCATATAAGACACAAAAAGACAGGAAAGAGCCTCTGAAATCAGAGGTTCTTTTTCTTGTCCGGAATATCAACAAATGGTCCAGTGGACCATTTTGATGTTCCGTTTAGCGCTGCCGTATATTATACCATCTTTACCGGTAAAATAAAAGCAATTCATTTCGGTTTATTTTCCGTTTGTGCCTGTGTCGGAGTACTGAGCCATTCTTTCAGCCACACCGGATGAACAGGATACCAAAGTCACCTACTCCTGCCGGCCCATACGGGTCATCAACAGCTTCTCACCGGTTTCGGGAGAAAGCCCCTCATTGACAATACCATTTACCATCTCGCAGATGGGCAGCTCCACATCATATTTCTTTTTCAGCTGCATGGCCGCATCCAGAGCGTAAATACCCTCAACAACCATGCCGACCTCTTTTACAGCCTCATCACGGCTCCTTCCCTTACCCAAAAGCATACCCGCTGTCAGATTACGGCTGTGGAGGCTGGTACAGGTAACGATCAGATCGCCGATGCCCGCCAGACCATTAAAAGTTTCCGGCTTACAGCCCATCAGCTCACCCAGGGCCGACATTTCCTTCACCCCGCGGGTGATCAGCGCCGCCGCCGTATTATCGCCGTAGCCCAGGCCCCTGGCAATACCGGTGCCCAACGCAATGATATTCTTAAATGCACCGCAGATCTCCACACCATGAATGTCTGTATTCGTATATACACGGAACTTCGGATTCATAAAAATCTTCTGCACATACTGAGCCACCTTAAGATCCGGGCAGGCAGAAACGATGGTGGTGGGCAGATCGATGGCCACCTCCTCCGCATGGGTAGGACCGGACAGCGCCACCAGCTTCACCTTCTCCAGACCTCCTTTTTTATTCAGCTCATCCCGGATAACCTCCGTCATAGTATACAGTGTGCTGGCCTCGATACCCTTGGCCACATCCACGATCACCTGACCGTCCTTCATATATTCCGACGCCTGCTTCGCGGTGGAACGAACAAATACAGAAGGCACCGCAAACAGCAGGATATCCTTGTCCGTGCAGACCTCTTGAATCTCCTTTGTATATTTCATCTCTTTGGGAATCACCATATTTTTCAGCTTCGGATGCACACCTGTAGTACTCAGCTGATCGATCTCCTGGGGAAGGGCAGACCAAACCTGCACCTCATGTCCCATATTGCAAAGCATTCTGGCCAGCGCCATACCCCAGGTACCGGCGCCTAATACACCAATCTTAGCCATACGTAAATCCTCCCTGATTTGTCATTACGAAGAACCGTTCAACGATCTGTGACCCGGCTTCTTCTTTTTATACTTAGTATTCGCCGTATTCAGAATCAGTTTATCACACTTCACCCGAAGGTGCAATTTATACAGCCATTTGGCAGCAATTTGAAATCCGACAAAATGATAAGTATATGCTCATAATATAAACGCAACTTAAAACCAGACAGTTTTATCACATCTTCACAATTTTTCCACAAAAATCATGTTTACTTTTTTATCGTAAGCTCTTATGATTAAACCAGTCAGACAAAGGAGGTACTAAATATGCCTGCATTTTATGCCCACAAAAGATTTGGCGCCCAGGTAGCAAAAATATTACCTGCCGATCTCGGTACCATTGTCAACAACCACTACACCGCTTATGACATTGGTTTACAGGGACCGGATATCTTTTTTTACTACCGGCCATGCTATATTAACCGTATTATCAAAATCGGAACCGGACTGCATCACGCTCCGGCCAGAGAATTTTTCGAAAATGCACTGCATGTTATGAAAAAAACGCCCCGGGACAGCGCACAGTATGCTTATCTGATGGGATTTATCACCCACTTTGCTCTGGACAGCGAATGCCACAGTTTCGTCAACGGTTATATTGAAAAAACAGGTGTGGCCCACCTGGAAATCGAAGAAGAATTCGAGAAAAAACTGCTGCGATTGGATCAGAAAGATCCTCTGTCCTACCCCTATGCAGAGAAGATTCCGACAGATATGCACACAGCCCACGCTGTCAGCTGCTTCTTTCCCACAATTTCTGCCCATAAAACACAGAGGGCATTAAAAGATATGGTTCTCGTCAAACGGCTGTTCACTGCGCCCAATCCGGCAAAGCAGAAGCTGATCAACGGTCTCATGCGCCTGTCGCGCCAGCATAAGCTTTACAAGGGGCTGATGAACCAGAAGATTGACAATCCGGCCTGTCAGGAAAGCAATGATGTGCTGCTGAAGAAGCTGTATACTTCCGTCCCTACGGCTGCGAAGCTGATCCAGTCTTTTGATCGTTCGCTGTTGACGGGGGTGGAATTACCGGAGAGGTATGACCGGAATTTTGAATAAAATACGAAAGATATGAGGAAAGAATGTGATGAAAAGACTTTATCGGTCAGCACTGGTGCCGGGGATACTGGCGCTGGCTATGGCGATGATTTTCAGGCCGTGTCCGACATTTGCAGCGGAAATCAGAAATGTGAATTCACAGATTTCTGCCAGTGCCGATAAATCTGCTGCATCTCAGGCTACAATCGACACTCCGGGCACCGGGATCGAGACGGTACCGGCAGATGATGTGCCTATCGAACAGGCTCCGTCCAGTAAAAACAACAACGATGCCATGGTGGCGCTGCTGGAGTTTGTGGTGCTGTGGTCGGTGATTTATATGGTGATCAAGCTGGTGCGGAAGAAGCTGGAGAAGGACAAACCGTATAAATAACTATAAGCTCTCCTTATTGAAAAGATCAGAAATTATTTTTTGAATTCTGATCTGTCCAATAAGGAGAGCTCACTTTCATTTTGCATCAAAGAACTTTCCGCAAAAGGTAAAACAGCTTCTCTACATCAATTGGTTTTGCGATATACTCATTCATGCCCACTTGCATAGCCTTATCCCTGTCTTCATCAAAGGCATTCGCCGTCATGGCAATGATCGGAATATCCGCATATTTCGTTTTGCTGTCTCGAATCGCCATCGTTGCCTCATAACCATTCATTTTGGGCATCTGAATATCCATCAGCACAGCATCATAATATGCTTCAGGCCTCTCATCCAGCATGGACAGGCATTTTTCGCCGTCCTCCGCATGTTCTGTCAGCAAACCATGCTCTTCCAGAATCGTCATCGCAATCTCCGCATTCAATTCATTATCTTCTACGAGGAGAATGCGTTTCCCGACAATATCTTTACTGAATTCTTCCTGTTTTTTCTCAGCTTCCGTATCATCTGCTTCCGAAGCGATCGGAAAAGAGATAACTACCCGGAATCTGGTGCCGACATTCGGCTGACTCTCAACCGTAATATCACCGCCCATCAGATCTACAAGAGCTTTAACAATAGGAAGACCAAGACCAACGCCAAATACTCTGCTTTCCGTCGTTGTACGCTCTCTGGAAAACTCCTCAAAAATATGGGGGAGATACTCTTCACTCATACCAATGCCATTGTCTTCTACCTCAAAACAGTATTTCGCATACCCTTCTCTATCTTCCGGAAATTCTTTAATCGTCAGCGCTATCTTTCCGCCCTCCGGCGTATATTTGATCGCATTGCTGACAATATTTAAAACAATCTCCCTCACCTTGGTAATGTCACAGACAATGCAGGAATGTGTAACATCAAGCGTACAGCAAAAAGACAGCTTCTTTTGGGAAATCTGCGGTTCCGACACCACTTTAAGAACATCCACAAACTTCTCCAGATTTCCCTTTTCTTTCTTTAAAACGACCTTCCCGCTCTCGATCCTGGCCATTTCCAGCGTATAATTGATCAGCGATAAAAGCATGTCGTTAGACGCTTTGATCTTTTTTATATAGTTCAGCACAAGCTCCTTGTTATCCACATTGGCTTCCAGCAGATTCGAATAACCGACGATCGCATTCATCGGTGTACGAATGTCATGACTCATGTTAAATAAGAATCTTGTTTTTGCCGCATTGGCATCCTGCGCTTCTTTTGCGGCTTTTTCTATATGCTCCGCATAGGCCTCTTCACGGCATCGCCTCATTCCGACCTGATAAAAACCTAATGTCAATATCCCGGCGATAAAAATGCTTAAAAGCACTTCCAGGACACTTTGGTAAACAGGCAGCCAACCGCCATCGGGTGCTATTTCAAAATGCCATGTATCGTTTGGCACACTGCATTCCACATCCAGCGCATTGTCAAAGAAGTTGTGACTGCATCTTATGATAGATACTTTATTGCCATTATTATCGTATTTCCAGATATTAAAATGATATCCGGCTTCTGCCAGCTTGTCTATCTCCAGCTCTTCTGCAAACTTTTCCCAGTCCAGCACTAATATAGAAAATCCCCAGAACTCTTTCTCCTGATCATTCTCTATATAGATCGGATCGAATAAAAGAGCGCCTGTCCCTCCCTGTTTCAATTCATAAGGACCTGCGATCGTATATTTTTCACTGTTTTTTGCCAGTAATGCCTCCCTCTTTCGCTCAGGAAGTTTCAGCATATTAAGGCCCAGAGCCTCTTCATTGCCTTCAGAGGGATAAACCTGCGAAACAATTCCCTCAGGTGCCAGCTCATAAGCCTCAATGACATCTTTATTTTTCTTCATAAAGCCGGCCAGCTCTGAAAACTGCCGGTCACTGATACCTCCTTCTGAAGAAACAATATTTTTTATCAGCTCCGAATTCTCCAGATATCTGCTCAGAAGAGTCTCGATCTTTCCTACCGTTGATTCCGCAGTGTATGTAGCATTCAGCTTCGCCTCGTTGATCTGACTCCGCTGAAAAAGCAGAAAACAGCCAAGAGAAATAAACAGTACAATGACAAAATTAATGCCTGCTTTAATTTTTAAACGTTGTTCGTTCTTTGTTCTATCCATTGATGTTCCTTTGTAAAACAACCTTTAGCTTTGGTTTTCAGCGTCATATTTTTATCATTATAGCACTGCAGAAACATTAATTAAACCGTATGTCCGTTAACTTTTTCAGACTTTTTTCAGAAAGCCCTGGCAGCCCTCCACAACCTGACGGTATGTGGTCTCAAAATCACCGGTATACCAGGGGTCCGCGATCTCGCCCGGATGGTCCGTGAAATCAAGGAGCATGTACACCTTGTGTTCGGGATCGTCGGGAATAATGCGTTTCAGGTTTCTCAGGTTCATACGATCCATGACGATCAAATAATCAAACCTTTGGTAATCCGCCCGGGTGATCTGGCGGGCATGGTGGCCGTCGCAGGAAATGCCGTGCTCGGCAAGCTTTCTCCTGGCGGGAGGGTAGACCGGGTTGCCAATCTCTTCCGTGCTGGTGGCTGCGGAGGAGATGTGGAAATCGGCGGAACGGCCGGTTTTAGCGACTATGTCTTTTAGAATGTATTCGGACATGGGGCTGCGGCAGATGTTGCCGTGGCAAATAAATAATATCTTAATCATACGAATTTTCCTTTCTACAATGCCGCAAAGCGCCGTATTTTGCGCTGTTTTGCGTCTTCTGCCATGAATTCTGTGATGTACAGAATTCTGTCCAAATCCGGTTTGGAGGGCAAAATGAGGCAAATCAGTGCAAGCAAACGTAGTCAAAACGTAGTCGAAATCGCGAAAACAGACTACTGCGGTTTTGGGCGGGTACTACCTGTCATTCTACCACATCCGTCAATATCTTGCCACAGAAAAAACTGCTGGCTATCATGATCAGCTGGGCGTTCGTTTTTTCCATATCAAACTGCTCTGAAGCTTCTCTGCGTCACCGGCTTCTTCTCGCCGGCGGCTTTCGCCACTTCTTCCTTGGCCCGGTTCAGTTCTTCCAGGCGCACCATCTCGTTCTGGGCATCCTCCAGTCCCAGATGGGTATATGTGTTCATGGTGACGCCAATGTCCGAATAACCCATCAGGTACTGCAGTGTCTTTGGATTCATGCCGGCGCGGGCCATGTTGCTGCACTGCCTGCACCCTCTCCAAATGGTCGAGTTGCCGGATTGGTTTTCACCCTTTTTCATTTTCCAAAAATCATCCCAAAATGCCTGACATCTAATCCACT
>CALZOU010000040.1 GCA_945827805.1 uncultured Lachnospiraceae bacterium | reverse complement strand
CTTCTATGAAAACTTCTTTATGCCCTGTGCTGCCGGTGTGGGCTATTCCTACAGTCCGGATAACTTCGTGGAGGATATTGATCAGAATGCCGGCAGGCTGCGCCTCGTCATGGGCCTTGGTACAGGAGCCGTAGATCGAACCACAGGCTCCTATCCGCGATTGGTCAGTCTGGATAAACCACGATTGACTGCATCGACAACGATAAAAGACAAACATCAGTATTCTCAGAGAAAAGTAGACGTGATCAACACCCTGTCCGGACAGGTAGAACACTGGGAGTTTGAAAAAGTGGCTGATAATATACCGTCCTATCTGCGAAATCTCTTGCTGGAGCATGATTTTGACGCAGCGCGTATGTTCAGAGAACGGGGGCAGAGAAAAGATATCTGCTTTGTGTCCTGCTGCAGAAAAAACGATGCGTCATAGATGATGATTCGTCTATGGCGCATCGTTTTTGTTGAAAATAATAGAATAAGGCATAGTGCCTGCCGTTTATCGTCGAAAAATGATATCGATAAGACAGTGAGGCTAACGATTATCATTGAAAAACAGTGATAAGGCAGAAATTCCGTCACTTATGATCGTTAATCATTGAGCTTCAGATCAGCCTCTACAGCCGCTCTGTCGGGCATGGCGGGGATAGCACCGCGTTTCTCCACACAGAGACCTGCAACGCTGTTTGCAAAGCGCAGGAAGCGGCTTCCCTGCTCTTTGGTAAGTGTGGCCGGATCAGCTTTTTCATCTACGACACAAGTCAGGATACCGCCCCAGAAAGAATCTCCGGCTCCCGTGGTATCCACAACGGTACGTTTGCGAGTCTTTTCGCGAACACAGAAGTCAGCTGTCTTCATCATGGCTCCTTCAGAACCGAGGGTAACGACTACGCAGGAAACACCCTGGGAAAGCAGGACATCTGCAGCTTCTTCGGGATCCTCTTTGCCGGTCAGAAGAGCCGTTTCTTCATCGGAAATCTTCATGATATCTACATAGGGGATGGGCTTTCTCATCTCAGCTACAGCAGTCTCTACATCAGGCCACAGCGGAGCGCGGTAATTGGGATCGTAGGAGATCAGAGCACCGGCTTCCTTAGCCACCTTCAGCGCTTCCATAGTAGCTTCTTTGGCAGGGGAATCGGTCAGTGACAGGGAGCCGAAATGGAAGATGCGGGTGTCGGTCAGCTGCTCTTTGAGAAGCTCTTCCGGACGAAGCTGAGTATCTGCACCGGGTTTTCTGGCAAAGGAAAAGCTTCTCTCTCCATTTTTCAGAGCAACGAAAGCCAGTGTGGTAAACACGGTAGGATCCACAACGAGTCCACGGGTATCGATACCGCAATTGTCCAGTGTATCTTTTAACAGGTGACCGTGCATATCATCACCGACTTTGCCGATAAATCCGGTCTGACAGCCAAGGCGGGTCATTGCAGTCAGTACATTGGCCGGAGCACCGCCGGGATTCTGTTCAAACAGATTGGCACCACTTTCTGAGGTACCATGCGGTGTAAAATCGATTAACAGTTCACCTAAAGCAAGCACATCATACATAAGATTATCCTCCTGATTATCGTGATATGGTGAAGCATATCCGTAGCGTGTCAGCAAATCTGATCAGAAACAAACTTTGCTGACAGATGCATAACATACCGCAGTTTTTAGAAATCATCTGCAGTCATTTTATTTATATTCTAACATAGAACAGAGCAATTGAAAAATAAAAAAATAGAGCATTGCTAAAAAAACAGCATGATTATAATAATCAATTGTATCTGTGCAGTACTTTCTCAGATGTGGTCCTCAAACCCGGGAAATAGGCTTTGTCAATGTGATAGAAAAATACTGATTCGCTGTTTAAAAACTGCAAAAACAAAATGACATTATTTTAAAAAAGATACAAAAAAAACACGTATTTTTTGGCAGAAATGCTTGATTTTTCCGCTTAAAATGAGTAGAGTATAATATGTATGTCAAAGTAACGTTCAGAAAGACCGAATCACTACAGGATGGGCAGGAGAAGAAAAAGTAACTGTTCAGGATAGGCCGAACCGTATCTGTGAAGGTACTGAACATATACAGGAAAAAGATATTTTCACGCATTACGCGAAAGGAGATAGAAAGATGAGTCAGGTATACAATCCGAAGGTCATCGAGAAAAAATGGCAGCAGATTTGGGATGAGAAAAAAGCTTTTGCCGCCACCGATGACTACAGCAAACCGAAATATTATGCACTGGTAGAGTTCCCGTATCCGTCAGGACAGGGCCTTCACGTTGGACATCCGCGTCCGTACACAGCTCTGGATATCGTCGCCAGAAAGAGAAGAATGCAGGGCTACAACGTATTGTATCCCATGGGATGGGATGCTTTCGGTCTGCCCACAGAGAACTTTGCCATCAAGAACAAGATCCATCCGAAGATCGTAACCAAAAATAATGTGGCCCGTTTCAAAAACCAGCTGCATTCTCTGGGATATTCTTTTGACTGGGACAGAGAGATCAATACCACAGATCCGAATTACTACAAATGGACCCAGTGGATCTTTCTGAAACTGTTCAAAGCAGGTCTGGCTTACAAGACAGAAATGCCGATCAACTGGTGTACATCCTGCAAATGCGGTCTGGCCAACGAAGAGGTCGTAAACGGTGTCTGCGAGCGCTGCGGCAGCGAAGTTGTCCGTCGTGTAAAGAGTCAGTGGATGTTAAAGATCACAGCTTATGCTGACAAGCTGATCGATGATCTGGACAGCGTGGATTATATCGAGAGAGTAAAAGTTTCCCAGAAGAACTGGATCGGTCGTTCCAACGGTGCTGAGGTGGAATTCTCTCTGAAAGATAAAGAAGAAAAACTGAAGATCTATACCACCAGACCGGATACTCTGTTTGGTGTAACTTATATGGTCGTATCTCCGGAGCATCCGTATCTGGATAAATTCAAAGATGAGATCAAAAACTACGACGAGATCATAGCTTACCGTGAGCAGGCTGCAAAGAAGTCTGATTTTGAGCGTACTGAGCTGGCCAAGGAGAAGACGGGTGTGCAGATCGATGGTCTGTCCGCCATCAATCCGGTAAACGGAAAAGAGATCCCGATCTGGGTATCCGATTATGTACTGATGTCCTATGGTACCGGTGCGATCATGGCTGTTCCGGGACACGATACCCGTGACTGGGAGTTTGCAAAGAAGTTTGGTCTGCCGATCGTTGAGGTTATTGCCGGCGGTGACGTAGAAAAAGAAGCTTTCACTGACGTGGCTACAGGCACACTGGTTAATTCCGGTTTCCTGACAGGCATGTCTGTAGAAGAAGCAAAGAAAGCTATTGTTGAGTGGCTGGAAAAAGAAGGATGCGGTGTTCCGAAGAGAAACTTCAAGCTGCGTGACTGGGTATTCTCCAGACAGCGTTACTGGGGTGAGCCGATCCCGATCGTAAAATGTCCGAAATGCGGATATGTGCCGCTGGATGAGAGCGAGCTGCCGCTGGAGCTTCCGGATGTAGAGAATTATGAACCTACAGATAACGGGGAATCTCCGCTGGCCAAGATGAGAGACTGGGTGGAGACCACATGTCCCTGCTGTGGCGGACCGGCTGAGCGTGAGACAGATACCATGCCCCAGTGGGCAGGTTCTTCCTGGTATTTCCTGCGCTACACAGATCCCAACAATGAAAACGCACTGGCCAGCCAGGAGGCTCTGAACTACTGGATGCCGGTTGACTGGTACAATGGCGGTATGGAGCATACCACACTGCATCTTCTGTATTCCCGTTTCTGGCACAAGTTCCTGTATGACGAGGGTGTAGTTCCCTGTCCGGAACCGTACCAGAAGAGAACTTCCCACGGTATGATCCTGGGATCCAACGGTGAGAAGATGAGTAAATCCCGTGGAAATGTTGTTAATCCGGACGATATCGTTAATGAATTTGGTGCGGATACACTGCGTACCTACGAGATGTTTATCGGTGCCTTTGATGCTTCTGCCGCATGGAGCGAGGAAGGTGTGCGCGGCTGCCGTCGTTTCCTGGACCGTGTATGGAAGCTGCAGGATATGGTAACTGAGGAGACAGGTTACAGCAAAGATCTGGAGATCCGTGTTCACCAGACCATCAAGAAGGTTTCCAGCGATTACGAGAATCTGAAATACAATACAGCTATCGCTGCCATGATGTCTCTGATCAATGACTTCTACAAGAAGGGTAGCGTTACCCGTGATGAGTTCAAGACACTGATCACTCTGCTGAATCCGGTAGCTCCGCATATCACAGAGGAACTGTGGGAGATCATGAATTACGGCGGTATGCTGTATGAGACCACATGGCCGGAGTATGATGAGGCGAAGACCGTTGAGGATACTGTAGAGATCGGTGTTCAGGTCAATGGCAAGGTTCGTGCCACTGTGAAGCTGGCTAAGGATGCTTCCAAGGAAGAAGCACTGGCTGCCGGTAAAGAGGCAGTTAAGGATCGTCTGACAGAGAATATCATCAAAGAGATCTATGTGCCGGGCAAGATCATTAATATCGTTTGCAGATAAGTAAAACGATTGCATCTGTGAAGACAGGGAGCAGATACAGACAACCTAAAAAGGTCTGATGACTCTTTTATAAAGATTTGGCCATAATAAAGGCGCTGCAGGAAGAAATTCCATCTTCCTGCAGCGCCTTTGTTATGACTTATTTTTTGATCTTCCGGGAACATGTCTTACTCCAGGGTGAGTAATAGGTTTTCCCGTTTACTGTTTTGTAGCTTCTTACGCGGAAATAGTAGGTCTTTCCTTTTTTTAGACCTGTGAATTTCTTTGTGACAGAACTGTTTCTGTGCAATGTTGCCGTTATCTTGTTGCCGGAGAAATCAGAGCGCAGACAGCATTCTACTTTGTATCCGCTAGCTTTTGTATTTTTGTTCCATTTTGCAACAGCTTTTCTTTTGTAATAATTCTTTGCAGATGGCGTAGATGGTCTGCTCAGATAGATTGCTGTTTTTACAGGCGATGCAGCAGAAACCTTGATCTTACCGTCTGCCTGCTTATAGTATGCAAATACGCGGTAAGTATATTTTCCGCCGTTCTTTTTCGCCTTTGTATCTGTGAAAGAAACTGTAGAAGCAGATTTAATCGTTTTGCGTTTAGTTGAACCGCGATAAATATAGTAACCGGATGCCTTCGGGACCTTTTTCCAGGTGAGCTTCACACCGCTTGTGGTGTTTTCTATTTTTGTGATGGTCGTTGCAGCATAAACCGGAGCTGCAGGCTCAGCCGGAGTTGTAGGCTCAGCCGGAGTTGTAGGCTCAGCCGGAGTTGTAGGCTCAGCCGGAGCTGTGGGCTCAGCCGGAGTTGTCGGTTCAGCCGGGGTTGCAGGCTCAGCCGGAGGTGTCGATTCTGCCGGAGTCGGAGTGATGACCGTATAGGCAGAGAATTTGTTTGTCTCAAAATTCAAAGTCTGAGTAGTGGGATCAAACGTTGCATTGAGAAGTACGGGATCCTCATTTTCATGCTCACGCAATACCTTATATTCAACGTTCGGATCAAGTCCTTCCGCTTTCAGAGATACAGTTGCAGTTGCATTTCCAAGATCAGTAACCGGGTTTACCCAATAGGAATCGGCTTCTCCTTTGCTGACAAGATTTTCCAGTGTAATGTCATAAGTGTTGATTCCGGTGTAGTTTTCCGGAACAATATTTTTATTAAGAGAAGTCTCTTTTGCCTCCATATTTAATGTACCACTGGAAACAACATTGGAGATTGCATCCGGTACAGAGAATGCCAGGTTGTTGGTGCTGGTGTTGTTTGCCTTTTCAAAAATACCGGAAAAATGAAGGTTGTTCTGGATGTTATTGATGTAAAATGTGCTGACTTCTTTGTCTTCGGGAACAAGGACGTTACCGTTAATGTTGGCACTGGCCAGCTGGTAACCGTAATCCGGAATCACTTTAACAACAATGTCATCTCCCCGTTTGACTGTGACGAAACCAAAGTCATCAGAAATATCTACAGATCCATTTGGATGGTCTTCATCATAGATGATCTGGTCTCCTCTTTTTATGGATACGATATCTGCCTGACCATGTTCAAGATACATATCTGCGGCAAATTCTCCATTTGGATTCCAGTTGGCAGCCTTATCATAATCGGTGGTCCAGATAATGGTCAAATCTTCGCTGATGCCGGGAACAATTGCGATGTCGTAGGATGCTTGCGGAGCGGCTTCAAGTGTCCAGGTTGATTCGCCGTTTGCTCCTGTAGCTTCCGTGAAGTCAGTTCCCTCGATTCTCTGGAGCTTATTTGATGCGTCTTTTTTCAACAGATAAGCTTCATTTATTTTGGCACCAAATTCAGTATTGAAGAAGAAAACATTTTTGTGTTCGGTATCATCCAGACTGTAGCCGGCTAACTTAAATGTGAGAGGGCCGGAAGGATTCTCCTGATTTTCAGGTTCGTGAGTATTTACCTTCACGCCGTTGATCAGAGTGTTAGGAATACCCGGATTGAATGCTACGTAGCCCATGACCGGATTGCCCTGTGCATCCTCGGCAGGTCTCATGTGGCCCGGGTTGTCCGGATCTTCGTCCTCAAGCTGTTCGTAGACCCAGTAGGTTACCTGTACATCAATATCCAGATTGCCTGTTTCTGGCGGCTGAGGATTTGAATTACTCATAAAACGGATCTCGACCGTGTATGTATTAGCTGAGTTATAATCGATGGTTGCTACCTTATCCTCACCTGTAAAATCGAGAGAAGAAGCAGTACCATTTACCGTAAACCGATTTCCACTTACTCCGTTTTCATCACTCCAATCATCCAACTGGAATCCTGGGCTTGTTTCGTACTTTACATAAATTTTGTTTCCTGTATTGAGAGAACCCACGATATTATCTTTAGAAAGGATTGTTCCCGTCGTTATATAGTCCCAATTTTGGTTGTCAAATGAATATAATATTTTTCCACCGTTTGGCTCGTTGCCGATAGTGAAGAGAATATCTCCTTGCTGTGGCTGAGAAGCTTGATTCTCTTCTCCTTCTGCCCACACACTCTGCACTGTCATAGAAAGCAGCAGGCAAAGCGTCAGTATCAGGGACAGAAATCTTTGTCTTGTTTTTAGTTTCATTTGTACTCCTCCTTTTCTTTCTTTGTAAAAAAGAATATAGATAAACATAGTATACAAAATTGTGAAAGAAAAAACAGAATTGTTCCCGAAAAGACATTGACAGTTCGGAAACAGTAGTAATGACAGTTCTGGATGTGGTAAAATAAAAAGGATCGTTTGACCGTACAAATAAAAATACAACAGAAGAATAAAATAGAGGAAGATAATAATGGAATTCAGTGAATTACTCAACCAGATCATAGAACGGACCGGCTGTACAGCAAAAGAATTATCGGAGATTTCGGGCATTTCTCCGGCATCCCTCAGCAGATATCGTTCCGGTGAACGTATGCCTGAGTATGAGCAGATGCAAAAGCTGCTGCAGGGATTGAAAACGCTTATAAAAGAACGAGGAGTGTCGGATATCGATGAAGAGGCATTGCAGGCATCGTTCACAGAATATATGGCAGAAGTCTCTTTTGACTATGAACAGTTTACAGAAAGACTGAATATGCTATTGTCTGTATTGGAGATCAATATGACGGATCTTGCCCGATCGCTGAATTTTGATGCCTCTTATTTGTCACGCATTCGTCAGGGACAGCGCCGTCCTTCAGACAGAGATGGATTTATCCGCGGTATCTGCCAATATGTGATTCGAAAGAAATCACCGTCAGCGATTGCCAGGCTGACAGGGGATGATCCGGCTGCCCTGGAAAAAGACGGTGAGGGTTTTCAATGCCTGTACAAATGGCTGAGCAACGGTGTGATCACCGAAACAGGCGAGATGGACGATTTCCTGAGAAAGCTGGACACATTTGATCTGGACGAATACATACGCGCGATTCATTTTGATGAATTAAAGGTTCCATCAGTTCCCTTTCAGCTTCCGTCAGCAAAACATTATTATGGCGTTGAAGCTATGAAGCAGGGAGAATTGGATTTTTTCAAGACGACGGTATTGTCAAAATCCAGAAAGAAAGTCTTTATGTGCAGTGATATGCCCCTTGCTGATATGGCAGAAGACGGAGATTTTGCGAAAAAATGGATGTTTGCCATTGCCATGACTTTGAAAAAGGGCCTGCATTTCCAAATTATTCATAACATTGACCGCCCGTTTAAAGAAATGATGTACGGTCTGGAAAGCTGGATCCCGCTGTATATGACGGGACAGGTGGCACCCTATTATTTAAAAGGAAAAGTCAGCAATGTGTACTGTCATTTCCTCTATGTCTCCGGCGCAGCAGCTCTATGTGGAGAAGCAGTACGGGGATTTCATGACGAAGGCCAATACTATCTGACGAATAAGTCGGAGGAAGTAAATTACTACAGAAAAAGGGCAGATCGTCTTTTGGAAAAGGCACAGCCCCTTATGCAGATCTATCGTGCGGAAAATGAAAAAAATTTCTCCGCTTTCCGACAGCAGGATGCAGAAGTACCCGGTTCGAGACGGCACATTTTTTCGTCATTGCCTTTGTATACCATGTCAGATGAGCTATTATGCAAGCTCCTGAAGCGTCATGGGGTAGAAAAAGAGAATACAGAACGGATCATGGCATTGCAGGCAACACAAAAAGAGCTGATGGAACAAGTGGTAAAGGATAATACTGTAGTAGACGAGATACCATATTTATCAGAAGAAGAATTTGCAAAATATCCGATGAGCCTGTCTCTTTCTGATATTTTTTATGAAGAGGAGCTGACCTATACCTACGAGGAATATTTACAGCATTTGGACATGACAAAAGCTTTTGCAAGCACGCACGCCAATTATACGGTGAAGTTAGAAGATAATCATGCCTTCCGGAATATACAGATCCGGATCCATGAAGGAAAATGTGTTATCGTCTCGAAGAATAAAGCACCGGCGATCCATTTTGTTATCCGTCATCCTCTGATGCGCAAGGCTTTTGAAAATTTTGTAGTACCAATGGTAGAAGAAAAGTAACTGTTGTGTATACGCAGAGGTGTGATCAATGACTGAAAAAAAGAAAAATAAAAGCAATCATAACCAGATTGCCACCCAGAAGATCGCTCTGCGTGGCCTTTTGGTAGCGGTGGCCATGGTGCTGTCCTGGGTGGAGGCGCAGATTCCGGCTTTTTTTGCTGTGCCGGGGATCAAGCTGGGGCTGACCAATCTGGTGGTGCTGGCGGCACTTTACTGTCTCAGTGAGAGGGATGCGGTGCTGATCAATCTGCTTCGGATCCTGCTGGTGGGATTTACCTTTGGAAATTTGTTTTCGTTGCTGTATAGTATAGTTGGAGGATTGTTAAGCGGTCTGACCATGATCCTGATGAAACGGTTCGGAAGGTTTGCTATCACTGCGGTCAGTGTAGCAGGAGGCATCATGCACAATGTGGGGCAGATTCTGGTGGCCATGGTGGTGCTGGAGACGAAGAGCCTTTTGTATTATCTGCCGGTGTTGTGGATCAGCGGTATTGCGGCAGGTCTGGTGATCGGTTTGCTCAGTAAAGAGGTGGTGCGGCGGCTTCCTTCTTTATAACTATCAAAATCCAGAAAGGAATCATGATTTTGAAGATGTGTTTATCTTATAAAAAAATGGCGGCAATGGTGCTGGTATTGGGGAGCTGTATTTTGACAGGCTGTGCAAAGTTTTTCCCGGCAGAAAAACAGGAAATCTCTGCCCAGAGCACATCCCATAGCCGGGAAATTTTTGCCATGGATACGGCGATGAGGGTGACTGCCTACGGAGACCGGGCAAAGGAAGCTGTGCAGGCGGCGGAAGAGGAGATCAAACGGCTGGATGCGCTTTTCAGTGTAGGAAATGCTTCCGGCGATATAGCCAGACTGAATGAGAATGCATCGGCGGTAGTTTCCGGGGAAACCTGTGAGCTGATCAATCGAAGCAAAGAACTGTATAATAGCACAGGCGGAGCGCTGAATATTGCAGTATATCCTCTGATGGAGGCCTGGGGCTTTACCAGCGGAGAGTATCGTGTGCCGGAACAGAAAGAGATCGACGCGATGCTTACCTGTATGGATGTGGATGAGATCTCCTGTGATGAGAACACAGGGAAAGTGATATTGCCGGAGGGCATGGGAATAGATCTGGGGGCTATCGCCAAGGGTTATACCTCGGCCCGGCTGATGGATGTTTTTGTTTCTTATGATATTGCTTCCGCCATTGTGTCTCTCGGCGGCAATGTCCAGGCGCTGGGGAACAAGCCGGATGGTACGAAATGGCGGGTAGCGGTGGAGGATCCATTTTCGGAAGAGGGAGACAGTTATGCCGGGATTCTGGAGATAACGGATCAGGCGGTGATCACTTCCGGGGCTTATGAGCGGTATTTTGAGCAGGACGGAAAGCGGTATCATCACATTATTGATCCGGCTACGGGATATCCCGCGGAGAATGGGCTCGCCAGCGTGACTGTTGTCAGCCAGGACGGTGCTCTGGCGGACGCTTTGTCCACGGCGCTGTTTGTTATGGGGAAAGACAAAGCTCTGGCATACTGGAAGGAGCATGCAGACGAATTTAATGTGATTCTGATCGAGGACAACAAAGATATGACGATCACGGAAGGATTACAGGATTGCTTCTCATCGCAGAACCCTTTTTTAGTTGAGAAAAAGGATCAATAGGAGTGGGTGTGCAGAGGAATGCTGCCAAAACGTGCAAGTGTTATTTGCCGCAGATAAAGATAGTTCAAAAGGTGTAATTGTTTTTTGCAGAATAATATCAACAAGTGAAAAGAAAACCGGATGCCTGTGCGATTACCGCGCAACGGCATCCGGTTCGTTATTATCTCCGATATTTCCAACGATCTCCACGTTCACCTTATTGGGCAGGCAGATAATGGAGCCTGACCGGGTATGGATCGGTTTCGTTTTTACACAGATCTGATCCGGGCAATCGGCACTTTTCATGTATACATTGCCGTCTTCGATGACACAGACATTTGTATTCCCGATGGCAATTTCCTGATTTTCATCCAGGGCATATTCTCCATACAACTCCCCATCCACTGTGATGCGGACAAGGGCGTTTTCACCGGTATCCGTGGGACGTAAAATAAACCATAAAATACCGCCGAAAATCAGTACGGCGATAAGAAAAATATAGTCCTTTTTCTTCATAAATTGCTCCATCTCTCCAGGTTTTCCCGATATTTTACATGACATAGAACCGCTGATATCTTTAAAAGCAACTTTGTATATGTGTAATGTCTTCACAGATACGATTCGCAAATCCATGATAATCGGCTGCCAGCACATTACAATCGAAAAAAGTATAGCATGCCTCTTGTAAAAATACAAATCCAGTGTGTTAGCAAGTTGAGAAAATCTATTTATTACAGCAAATGGATGGAATATATGCGGCAAATAAATGGAATATTCTTCGCCGGAAAAAAGAACGCACTTTTTATGGATTTTACAAAGTGCATCTGCTATCATGAAAAAAGATAGTGTCACGGTTTGCACAGATTATTTTTGCCCGAAAAAGGCAGCAGACAACAGAAAAAGAGGCACTGTGAATGTACTGAACAGATATGAAAAAGCTATATAAAACACGAGGTGGAAGATATGTTAGGAATAGGAATTGATACGGGCGGCACCTGTACAGATGCCGTGATCTATGATATGGAATCCCGAAAGATCATCTGCGGCGGAAAGGCTTTGACCACAAAGGAGAATCTGGAGATCGGCATTGCCAATGCACTGGATACACTGCCGCCTGAGCTGGTAAAACAGGCGGAAAGTCTGGCTTTATCCACCACACTGGCCACCAATGCGGCAGTGGAGAACAAGGGTTGCCGGGCGAAGCTTTTGCTGATCGGTTTTGATCCGTCTATCATGGAGCATGTGAAGGATATCTATGCATCTTATGGCTTCAGAGATATGGATCAGTTCATCATTATTGATGCAAAAGTGGAAAAAATATTTTCAGAGCCTTATGATCCGGACTGGGACGATCTGCGCCGCCGTCTGCCGGAATATTTTTCGGACTGTGACGCCGTGGGCATTGTGCAGAAGCATCCCAGGGCCAACGGCGGGCGCTTTGAGCTGACAGCCAGAAAGCTCATGCAGGAGGAAATGTCCATTCCGGTAACCATTGCCTACGACATTTCGGATGAGGTGGATATCTTAAAAACCTGTGCGGGAACCATGCTGAATGCCCGCCTGATCCCTCTGATCTCCGAGTTTATGGAAGCGGTGCGGCATGTGATGGAAAAACGGGGGCTGGATGTACCGATCTCTATTGTGCGAAGCGACGGAAGCCTGATGTCGGAGGAGATGGCCAGAGAGTGCCCGGTGGAGACATTGCTTTGCGGACCGGCGGCCAGTGTTGTAGGCGGCAGTACTCTGGCAGCCAGGGACGATGCGGTGATCGTGGACATGGGCGGTACCACCACCGATATCGCTATTGTGCGAAAAAAGGAACCGGTGATGGCCAAGAGTGGCATCCATATCGGCCAGTGGAAGACCATGGTCAAGGGACTGTATGTGGAAACCTTTGGCCTGGGCGGCGACAGTGCGGTGCGGTTTAAGGACCATGAGCTGTATCTGGATACGGTTCGTGTGATTCCACTTTCTATTCTGGCAGCAGAGTATGACAGTGTTTTGCCGAAGTTAAAGGATCTGGCGAAAAAGAAAAGATTTCATTCCTGCTGGATCCACGAATTTTATGTATTGCAGAAGGATATCCGTGACAAAAAGGGGTATTCTGATGAAGAACAGGCTGTGTGCGAGGCATTGAAAGATGGCCCGCTGATCACTATGGAGCTGGCGAACCGTTTTGGCAAGGATCCTCACTTCCTTCGTCTGGAACGTCTGGAGCAGGATGGGGTGATCATAAAGAGCGGGCTGACACCTACGGACATGATGGTGCTGAAAGGTGATTTTGATAAATACGATAAGGAAGCGGCCGAGACAGCGCTGCTGTGTTTCGAAGCGAATGTTCATATGCCTATTGCGGATATTCCGGATGCGGTGTATGAGATGGTGGTAAAACGTATGTACCGAAATCTTGCCCGGATCATGCTGCGGCAGCAGTATGGAAATAAAAAGGTTCTTTTTGCGGGCGATTCCCTGGAGCAGCTTTTGGACGTAATGTATGCACAGGCTGTTGATTTTCTGGATAATCCGGAAAAAGTGGGAGAAGCAGCTTTGAATTTCCGTCTGAATATGCCTCTGGTGGGATGTGGAGCACCGATCCATATTTTTCTTCCCCGGGTGGCGGCCCTTCTGGGAACGGAGGCGGTGATCTCGGAAAACGCCGGTGTGGCGAATGCCCTGGGCGCTGTGGCCAGCCGGGTGGTGGCCAGAGTGCAGGTGTGTGTTAAGGCGGAGTATAAGGACGGATACTGCTATGGTTACGAGGTTTTCGAGAAAGGCAAGAGGCATATGTTTGTCAAATACGGCGAAGCGGAAGCCTTTGGCTATGAAGTGGCCAGACGCGAGGTGCTTCAAAAGGCCCTGAGACAGGGAATCCAATCCTCTCCCCGGGTGGAGCTTGGCAAAAAACAGATCAAAAGCTGTGCCGATGATTCCGGCGTTTTATTTGAGACCTGGATCACGGCAGTGGCCACAGAGGAGTAGAGCATAAAACTGTGGAAAAAAAGTGACAAAAATCGCAGATTACCCGGGAGATTTTGTTGAAAAACGAACGGGCCTGTGATAAAATTTCAAAGATTATGGGGTGATTTCACAATGGGTCTCTGTGAGTAAAAACAGATACCTGCTGTGAAAAGTTATTATGAAAGGATTACGGTGAACAAATGAAAGCTTTTCTTATTCTGGAAGATGGACATGTTTTTACCGGAACCAGCATCGGTTCAAGGAAAGAGATCATCAGTGAGATCGTATTTAATACTTCCATGACTGGATATCTGGAAGTGCTGACTGATCCCTCCTATGCCGGACAGGCCGTATGTATGACATACCCGCTGATCGGCAATTACGGTATCTGTTATGAAGATCAGGAGTCTTTAAGACCCTGGCCGGACGGCTATATCGTTCGCGAACTTTCCCGTATGCCGAGCAATTTCCGCTGCGAAGATTCGATTCAGAATTTTCTGAAGCGTTATGATATTCCCGGCATTGCCGGTATCGATACCCGTGCGCTGACCAAGATCCTGCGTGAAAAGGGTACCATGAACGGTATGATCACCACCAATGAAAATTATAATCTGGATGAGATCATGCCGAAGTTGCATGCCTACAGAACCGGCAATGTGGTGGAGAAGGTTACCTGTACAGAAAAATCTGTGCTGAAAGGTAACGGATATAAAGTAGCCTTGATGGATTTTGGCGCAAAGAATAACATTGCCAAAAGTTTACATGACAGAGGCTGTGAGGTGACGATCTATCCGGCCTACACAAAGGCGGAAGAGATCCTGGCTTCCAACCCGGACGGTATCATGCTGTCCAACGGCCCCGGAGATCCGAAGGACTGCGGACCGATCATCGATGAGATCAAAAAGCTCTATGACTCCAATGTGCCGATCTTTGCTATCTGTCTCGGACATCAGCTGATGGCGCTGGCCACCGGCGCAGACACACATAAGATGAAATACGGCCACCGCGGCGGCAATCATCCGGTCAAGGATCTGGCTACCGGCCGTGTCTACATTTCCTCACAGAACCATGGTTATGTGGTGGATACGGATCATCTGGATCCGAAGGTGGCTGTCCCGGCATTCGTCAATGTCAATGACGGTACCAACGAAGGTCTTTCCTATGCAAATAAGAACATTTTTACGGTACAGTTCCATCCGGAAGCCTGCCCGGGACCGCAGGATTCAGGATATCTGTTTGACCGTTTCCTGAAAATGATGGGAGGTGCAAAATAATGCCGAAGAATCCGGAAATCAAAAAAGTACTTGTCATCGGTTCAGGCCCGATCATCATCGGTCAGGCTGCCGAGTTTGACTATGCAGGAACACAGGCCTGCCGTTCTCTGAAAGAGGAAGGCATCGAGGTCGTTCTGTTAAACTCCAACCCGGCCACCATCATGACTGATAAGGATATTGCGGACCGTGTATATATCGAGCCTCTGACAGTAGAGGTGGTGGAACAGCTGATCCTTAAGGAAAAACCGGACAGCGTACTGCCCACTCTGGGCGGACAGGCCGGATTGAATCTGGCCATGGAGCTGGAGGAGAGAGGCTTCTTAAAAGAGCACAATGTGCGTCTGATCGGTACTACTTCCCAGACAATCAAAAAGGCGGAGGACCGTCTTGAATTTAAGAGCACTATGGAAAAGATCGGGGAGCCGGTGGCCGCGTCTCTCGTTGTAGAGAGTGTGGAGGACGGTCTGGCTTTCGCAGAAAAAATCGGTTATCCTGTCGTGCTTCGTCCGGCCTATACTCTGGGCGGCAGCGGCGGCGGTATCGCCAGCAATCCGGTGGAGATGGAAGAAATCCTGCAGAACGGTCTGCGTCTTTCACGTGTAGGCCAGGTTCTGGTAGAGCGCTGCATTGCCGGCTGGAAAGAGATCGAGTACGAGGTTATGCGTGACGGTGCAGGCAACTGCATTACCGTTTGTAATATGGAAAATATCGACCCGGTGGGTGTGCATACCGGTGACAGTATCGTTGTGGCTCCGTCCCAGACTCTGGGGGATAAGGAGTACCAGATGCTGCGTACATCTGCGCTGAACATCATCAGCGAGCTGGGCATCACCGGCGGCTGTAACGTACAGTACGCCCTGCATCCGGACAGCTTTGAATACTGCGTTATCGAGGTTAACCCCCGTGTAAGTCGTTCTTCCGCACTTGCTTCCAAGGCTACCGGTTATCCCATCGCCAAGGTGGCAGCCAAGATCGCTCTGGGTTACACTCTGGATGAGATCCCGAATGCCATCACCGGCAAGACCTATGCCAGCTTTGAGCCTATGCTGGACTACTGTGTTGTCAAGATCCCGCGTCTGCCCTTTGATAAATTTATCAGTGCCAAACGTACCCTGACCACACAGATGAAAGCTACCGGCGAGGTTATGAGTATCTGCAATAACTTTGAGGGCGCCCTGATGAAGGCTATCCGTTCTCTGGAACAGCATGTGGACAGCCTGATGTCCTACGATTTCTCCGCTCTGTCTGTGGAAGAACTGACAGAAGAGTTAAAGATCGTAGATGATATGCGTATCTGGCGAATCGCCGAGGCTATCCGCAAAGGTATCTCCTACGAGACGATCCATGAGATCACCCGTATCGATCTGTGGTTCATCGACAAGATCGCCATTCTGGTGGAGATGGAGCAGGATCTGAAGAACAAAGAGCTGACAGAGGACCTGCTGCGTGAAGCCAAACGTATGGAATTCCCGGATTACGTCATCGCTGATCTGACCGGTAAGACCGCTGAAGAGATCAAGCAGATGCGTATGGACTGGGGTATCACCGCTGCTTATAAGATGGTAGATACCTGTGCCGCTGAGTTTGCTGCGGCCACACCGTACTATTATTCCGTATATGGTGGGGAGAATGAGGCAGAGAGCACCCATGACCGCAAAAAGGTACTGGTTCTCGGTTCCGGCCCCATCCGTATCGGTCAGGGTATTGAGTTTGACTTCTGCTCCGTACACTGTACCTGGGCTTTCTCAAAAGAAGGCTATGAGACCATTATCGTAAATAACAACCCGGAGACCGTAAGTACCGACTTTGATATCGCCGACAAGCTGTATTTCGAGCCGCTGACTCCGGAGGATGTGGAAAATATCGTTAATATTGAGAAACCGGACGGCGCTGTGGTACAGTTCGGCGGACAGACCGCTATCAAGCTGACAGAAGCACTGATCAAGATGGGTGTGAAGATCCTCGGTACCGATGCCGCGGATGTGGATGCCGCAGAGGATCGTGAGCTGTTTGACCAGATCCTGGCTAAGACCGGTATCAAGCGTGCCGCCGGACGTACCGTATTTACCGTAGATGAGGCTCTGGACGCTGCCCATGAGCTGGGTTATCCGGTG
>CALZOU010000039.1 GCA_945827805.1 uncultured Lachnospiraceae bacterium | reverse complement strand
CAGAAACAATATGTTGTAAAATGAGAAAAAATGTATAAAAAACCCGAAAATAAAGGAAAAATGATGTTTGATTTTTGTAAAAAAATGTGGTTAAATATGTTACATAAGCTGTCAGAAAGGGAGTAATGACGGCCTTACGGATGAGGAAGAGAGAGTATGACAAACGAGATTCAGGAATTTATTACCTACCTGCGGGATGACAAAAAGTCATCTGCTAATACGGAAGCATCCTACAGACGTGATCTGCAGAAGGCTGCTGCTTTTTTTGAAGAACAGAAGATCACGGATGTATGTGAGATAACGGCCACAAATATTCGATCATATTTGCTGTATCTGGAAAAAAAGAATTTTTCCTCTGCAACTGTATCCAGAAATCTGGCATCGCTGCATGCATTTTTTCATTATCTGTTCAAAACACGAAAAATCACGGAGGATCCTTCAGAACAGCTTCATCCTCCGAAGGTAGAAAAGAAGATGCCGGTGATTTTGAGCGTGGAACAGATAGAACGGCTGATGGCGCAGCCAAATCTGGAGACCGTGAAAGGGATCCGGGACAGAGCCATGCTGGAGATGCTGTATGCAACAGGTATTCGCGTCAGTGAGCTGATCAATCTCTGCCTTGAAGATGTGAATTTGCAGCTGGGATATATTGTCTGTCACGACAGAGAAAGGATGATACCTTTTGGTGATGCGGCAAAAAAATGTCTGCAGGTGTATCTTGGCAGTGCCAGACCGCGTTTGGTAAGTGGGACAGATTGCCGATACCTGTTTCCGAACTGTTCGGGAAAACAGATGAGTCGTCAGGGATTCTGGAAGCTTCTGAAAGGGTATGCCACAGATGCCGGTATTCAGGAGGACATCACACCGCATACACTTCGCCATAGTTTTGCTGCGCATTTGATCCAGAATGGAGCAAATGTCAGGGACGTACAGCATATGATGGGACATTCCGATGTTTCCACCACGCAGATGTATGTACAGATGAATGTAGAACGGATGCGTCATGTGTATGATCAGTATCATCCAAGTATGTCAAGATAAAATATTAACGCGGAGCCTCAGACACAGGCTCCGTTTTTTGTATAAATATTTGCAGGTGATGCAATGAAATATTATAACTATCAGAAGCAGGTAAAATCGTATCGGTGAAGGTATTGAACAGATACGAAACATTTTTGATTGAGCCCGGAAATGTGTTTTGTGCATAGAATAACAGTAAGTGGAGTTTTGACGGATAACAGGAGCAGATATGGGAAAAATGCTGTATATGGATTATGCTGCCACAACACCTCCGGCAGCTGAGGTTGTGCAGAAAACATTGCCATGGCTCAGAGAAAAGTTTGGAAATCCTTCGGCGGTCTGCCAAAATGGCCAGGAGGCCAGAAAGGCTGTGGAGGAAGCGAGGAGATCAGCGGCAAAGCTTATCGGTGCTGATGCGGACGAAATTTTTTTTACATCAGGCGGGACGGAGGCGGATAACTGGGTACTTGAAAGGAGTTGTCCTCATGGCTGTTCGTCGCACATCATTACCAGTGCAATAGAGCACCATGCCGTGATTAATACCTGTAAGGCCTTGGAAAAGCGGGGGAACAAAGTAATATATGTAGGCCCAGATGATAAAGGAAGGATATCTCCACGGGATATTGAACGACATATCCGCAAAGATACACGACTGATCAGCGTGATGTTTGCCAACAATGAAGTAGGGACGATCCAACCGGTGGCTGAGATTGGTGCAATGGCAAAAGAATACGGCATTCCTTTTCATACAGATGCGGTACAGGTGGTCGGGCACTTGCCGGTGGATGTAAAAAGCTGGAATATTACGTATCTGAGCGCGTCTGCGCATAAATTTTACGGACTTAAAGGATGCGGTTTTCTGTACTGCAAAAAAGGCTTTGAATTGCCGCCTTTGCTTTATGGCGGGGCACAGGAAAATGGCCTTCGGGCCGGCACGGAAAATATGCCGGGGATAGTGGCGCTGGGAGAAGCTGCCAAATTCTGTGCAGGTCGTCTTCCATGGGAAGCTGCAGCAGTGAAACCTCTCAGAAATCTTATGATCGAGCAGTTGAAAATGATACCCGGCAGTCATTTGATGGGAGATCCGCAGAGAAGACTTCCCGGAAATGTTCATTTCTGTTTTGAAGGTATCGATGGCCGGAGTCTGGCACTATTGCTTCAGCAGGAAGGAATCTGCGTATCGGCCGGTGCAGCCTGCAGCAGCAGTCAGTCAGAGGCGTCACATGTTCTTTCTGCTATGCATGTTCAGAAAGACTGTTTACAGGGCGCACTGAGAATCAGCCTGGGGACTGAGCTGAACCGCCAGGATATTATGTATGCTGCAAGAAGGATCTCGGAAAATGTGGAGAGGCTTCGCCATATGGATCAGAATATATAAGAGGGAAGCTGTTCAGTACATTTGCAGATAAAAAATAATATTCATAAAGCAGAAGAATCCGAGCGGTTTGGAGAGTAGCAGAGAAATATTGCTGCAGGAAAAAAATACTCTTGAATTTTATGTGCATATTGGGTATTATATTACCAGGTGGTAGATTGGGTATTCCCCCCAGACCACAACTATTCATTCACTTTTAGGAGGAACTAGAAACATGGCAGTAAAAGTTGCAATTAATGGTTTCGGCCGTATCGGTCGTCTGGCTTTCAGACAGATGTTTGGTGCTGAAGGCTATGAAGTAGTAGCTATCAACGACTTAACAAGCCCGAAAATGCTGGCTCATCTGTTAAAATATGACTCTTCTCAGGGTAAATATGAAAAAGCAGATACCGTAACAGCTGGCGAGGATTCCATCACTGTTGATGGTAAAGAGATCAAGATCTACGCTTTCCCGGATGCTAACAATTGTCCGTGGGGCGAGCTTGGTGTTGACGTAGTTCTGGAGTGCTCCGGATTCTACACATCCAAAGCAAAAGCTCAGGCTCATATCAACGCTGGTGCTCGTAAAGTTGTTATCTCCGCTCCGGCTGGTAATGATCTTCCGACCATCGTTTACAATGTAAACCATGAGACTCTGAAAGCAGATGATACTATCATCTCCGCAGCTTCCTGTACAACAAACTGCCTGGCTCCGATGGCTAACGCTCTGAACAAATACGCTCCCATCCAGTCCGGTATCATGTGCACCATCCACGCTTACACAGGCGATCAGATGACTCTGGATGGACCGCAGAGAAAAGGCGATCTGAGAAGATCCCGTGCAGCTGCAGTTAATATCGTTCCGAACAGCACAGGTGCTGCAAAAGCTATCGGTCTGGTAATTCCGGAACTGAACGGCAAACTGATCGGCGCTGCTCAGCGTGTTCCTACCCCGACTGGTTCCACCACTATCCTGACAGCTGTTGTTAAGGGTGAGAACGTAACTAAAGAGGGCATCAACGAAGCTATGAAAGCTGCTTCCAACGAGTCCTTCGGTTACAATACAGACGAGATCGTTTCTTCCGATATCGTTGGTATGAGATTTGGTTCTCTGTTCGATGCTACTCAGACAATGGTAGCTGAGATCGGTGATGGTCTGTACGAAGTTCAGGTTGTTTCATGGTATGATAACGAGAACTCCTACACAAGCCAGATGGTTCGTACAATCAAATACTTCTCTGAGTTAGCATAAGTCAGAGTGCGTGTTTGTACGCAGCATAAATAAGATCCAGGAGGGTCCGGTCTGTTAGGACCGGGCCCTTTTAAGTTGCTGATATGTCTATTATATATAGCAGAAACCGTAAATATGGTTTCTGTATACAGGAGGAAAGAACAATGGGTTTAAATAAAAAATCCGTAGATGATTTAAAAGATCTGAAGGGCAGAAGAGTCCTTGTACGTTGTGACTTCAATGTTCCGCTGAAAGACGGTAAGATCACAGATGAGACTCGTATCGTAGCTGCACTTCCCACCATTCAGAAACTGATCGGCGAGGGCGCTAAGGTTATTCTTTGCTCTCACCTTGGTAAAGTTAAAAACGGACCGAATGAAGGCGAGTCTCTGGCTCCGGTAGCTGAAAGACTGGCTGAGAAGCTGGGAAAACCGGTAAACTTTGTTGCTGATTACAACGTTACCGGCGAAGCTGCTACAAAAGCTGTTGCAGAGATGGGCGAAGGAGATGTAGTTCTTCTGCAGAATACCCGTTTCCGCGGCAAAGAAGAGACAAAGAACGGCGAAGAGTTCTCCAAAGAACTGGCTGATCTGGCAGACGATTACGTATGCGACGCTTTCGGTTCTTCCCACAGAGCACATGCTTCCGTAGCCGGTGTAACAAAATACATCCGCGAAAAGGGCGGCAACTGTGCAGTTGGTTATCTGATGCAGAAAGAGATCGATTTCCTGGGCAATGCTGTAGAGAATCCGGTACGTCCGTTCGTAGCTATCCTGGGCGGATCCAAAGTATCCTCCAAGATCTCCGTTATCAACAATCTGCTGGAGAAAGTTGATACCCTGATCATCGGCGGTGGTATGGCTTATACTTTCGCAAAAGCTAAAGGCTTCGAGATCGGTAAATCTCTGGTAGAGGATGATTATCTGGATTATGCAAAAGAAATGATCGAGAAAGCAGCCGCTAAAGGCGTTAACTTCCTGCTTCCGGTAGATAACGTTGTTGCTAAAGAGTTCAGCAACGACGCTGAGTCCCGTGTTGTAGGCGACAACATGGCTGCAGATGAAATGGGTCTGGACATCGGACCGAAGACAAGAGAACTGTACGCAGAGGCTGTTAAGACAGCTAAGACTGTTGTATGGAACGGACCGATGGGCGTATTCGAACTGCCAAACTTCGCAGCAGGTACTATAGCTGTAGCAAAGGCTCTGGCTGATATCGATGGTATCACCATCATCGGCGGCGGTGACTCCGCAGCAGCTGTTAACCAGCTGGGCTTCGGTGACAAGATGAGCCACATCTCCACAGGCGGCGGCGCTTCTCTGGAATTCCTTGAGGGTAAGGAACTGCCGGGTGTTGCAGCAGCAGACGACAAATAAGTAAGTAATAAAATTTAATATATTTTCAGGAGGATAAATCCAATGGCAAGAAGAAAAATCGTTGCTGGCAACTGGAAAATGAACATGACTCCCAGCGAAGCTGTTAAGCTGGTTGAGGAGTTAAAACCGTTAGTTGTAAGCGAGGACGTTGACGTAGTTTTCTGCGTTCCGGCTATCGACATCGTTCCGGTTGTTGAAGCAGCTAAAGGTTCCAACATCGAAGTAGGTGCTGAGAACATGTATTTCGAGGAGAAAGGTGCTTACACAGGTGAGATCTCCGCAGCTATGCTGGTAGACGCCGGAGTTAAGTATGTTATCCTTGGACATTCCGAGAGAAGAGATTACTTCAAAGAGGATGATGCTCTGCTGAACAAGAAAGTGAAAAAAGCTTTCGAAGCAGGACTGACTCCGATCCTTTGCTGCGGTGAGACACTGGAGCAGAGAGAAATGGGCATCACTCTGGATTGGATCCGCACACAGATCAAATCCGATCTGGTTGGCGTGACTGCAGATCAGGTTGCTTCCATGGTTATCGCATATGAGCCGATCTGGGCTATCGGAACAGGCAAGACAGCTACTTCCGATCAGGCAGAAGAGGTTTGCGGCGCTATCCGTGAGTGCATCAAAGAGATCTATGATGAGGCTACAGCAGAGGCTGTTCGTATTCAGTACGGCGGATCTGTAAATGCAGGCAACGCAGCCGAGCTGTTTGCAAAACCGGACATCGATGGCGGTCTGGTAGGCGGTGCTTCTCTGAAACCGGATTTCGGAAAGATCGTTAACTACAAATAAGTTAAAGAAAAATTTGTTCCTCCGACGGCTTTAGGCTGTCGGAGGATTCTTTGACTTTGGAAAGGAAACAATATGGACGATTTACGTTATGCTGTTCTGATCGACTCGGACAACATTTCGGCAAAATACATCCGGTATATTCTGGATGAGATGACAAAATACGGAGCGGTGACGTATAAACGGATTTACGGTGACTGGACCAGCAGCCAGACAAGCCGATGGAAAAAGGAACTTTTGGAGAACTCGATCAGCCCGATCCAGCAGTTTTCCAACACCACCGGAAAAAACGCCACTGACTCTGCACTGATCATTGACGCGATGGATATTCTGTATACGGGAAATGTGGATGGCTTCTGTATCGTTTCCAGCGACGGTGATTTTACCCGACTGGCAGGTCGATTAAGAGAGTCCGGAATGGACGTGATCGGCATGGGAGAGACAAAAACTCCCCGTTCCTTCAGAGCTGCCTGTACAGTTTTTACCAACCTGGAGCTTTTGGCGGCCCAGGAAGATGAAAACCGTAAGGAGAAAGCACCGGAAAACAATCGCAGGAAAAAATCCGATAAAACTCACGGCACAGCAGAAGAATTTACTCTTTCCAAGCAGGATGTGGAGGAATCTATCGCAGAGATTATCACAGGCAATGAAAATAACGGAAAAGACACAGGACTTGGCGAGATCGGCAGTCGTCTTGTAAAGAAATACTCCGATTTTGATGTGCGTACTTTTGGCTACAGTACATTGTCCAAGTTTATCGAGGAGATGGATCGTTTCGAAACGGTCAAGGATCATCACAATGTTTTTGTGCGGATGAAAGACAGTCGTCTGGCGCGGGAGCAGCTGGAGGAATATGTGCTGACTTTGATTCGCGGTGCAGGAAAAAGTAGTATGGATCTTGGCTTTACCGGTCAGAAAGTGCACAATGCTTTTCCGGATTTTAATGTGAAAGAGTATGGCTATGCCACATTTTCCAAGTTTTTGCAGAGCATAGGCCATCTGCGGATCGAGGGAAATAACATCTTTTACGAAGAAACCGCAGAGGACGCTTGAATATTTAAATAAGATTTGTTACTATTTAATAGTCTTTTGTGAGAATAAACACGAATAAAGGAGAATATAGAGTATGAGCAAGAAACCTACCGTATTACTGATCCTGGATGGTTATGGACTGAATGAGAACCCGAAGGGTAATGCCGTGGCTATCGCCAAAACACCGGTGATGGATAAGCTGATGGCAGAATATCCCTTTGTAAAAGGTAACGCCAGCGGAATGGCTGTCGGTCTGCCGGACGGACAGATGGGTAACTCCGAAGTGGGCCATCTGAACATGGGTGCCGGACGTATCGTATATCAGGAACTGACCCGTATCACCAAAGAGATCCAGGATGGCACCTTCTTTGAAAATGAGGAACTGCTGGCAGCTGTAGAGAACGTGAAAAAGAACGATTCTGCTCTGCATTGCTTCGGACTTTTGTCTGACGGTGGTGTACACAGTCACAATACCCACCTGTATGGTCTTCTGGAGCTGGCTAAGAGAAATGGTCTTGAGAAGGTATATGTACACTGTTTCCTGGATGGCCGTGACACTCCGCCCGCATCCGGAAAGGGTTATATCGAGGAGCTGCAGGCAAAGATGAAAGAGATCGGCGTAGGTGAGATCGGTGTGGTTTCCGGCCGTTACTATGCTATGGATCGTGACAATAACTACGACCGTGTGGAAAAGGCATATCTGGCTCTGACAAAAGGTGAGGGTGTTAAAGGTACAGATGCAGCAGAAGCTGTTCAGAAGTCCTATGATGAAGGTATTACCGATGAGTTCGTAGTACCCACCGTTATGGAAAAAGACGGAGCACCGGTTACCACCATCAAAGATGGCGACAGCGTTGTATTCTTTAATTTCCGTCCGGACCGTGCAAGAGAGATCACCCGCTGCTTCTGTGACGACGACTTCAAAGGTTTTGCCAGAGAGAAAAAGCTGGATATTAAGTTTGTTTGCTTTACTGAGTATGATGTTACTATCCCGAACAAATCTGTCGCTTTTAAGAAAGTGGAAGTAACCAATACATTCGGTGAGTATCTGGCTGCAAACCATATGAAACAGGCCCGTATTGCTGAGACAGAGAAATACGCTCATGTAACCTTCTTCTTCAACGGCGGTGTAGAGGCTCCCAACGAAGGAGAAGACAGAATCCTTGTGGATTCTCCGAAATATGTACCGACGTATGACAAGAAACCGAGAATGAGCGCCTATACCGTATGCGACGAACTGTGTAAAGCCATCACCGGTGGCCAGTATGATGTGATTATCTGTAATTTCGCTAATCCGGATATGGTAGGGCATACCGGTGTGCAGGATGCTGCAGTAAAAGCTATCGAAGTTATTGATGAGTGTTTAGGTGAGATCGTAGAGTTTATCAAAGAAGTAGACGGACAGCTCTTTATCTGTGCAGACCACGGTAACGCAGAGCAGCTGATCGACTATGAGACAGGTGCACCGTTTACCGCACATACTACCAATCCTGTACCGTTTATTCTGGTAAATGCTGATCCGGCATATAAGCTTCGTGAGAATGGTTGTCTGGCGGATATCGTACCGACTCTGATTGAACTGATGGGTATGGAACAGCCGAAGGAGATGACTGGTAAATCCTTACTTGTAAAGTAAAAAAGTTAGAAGATAAGTAGAGTTGACGCCCCTCCGGGGTTCCTCCGACAGATCTGTCAATTTCGCGCTCCGCCTGCGCGCGCGCCGAGCCTGTAGTCTCGGCCTGCGTGCTCGAAAAGTCGCTTGAAATTGACAGATCTGTCGGAGGGACCCCGGAGGGGCTGTTTTTGTAAGAACGTGATTCAGGTGTTCGCAGGCTTCTTTTGCGAAGCAAAACTTTAAATTAGCCTGCGAAAATTACTGTTCACTGGCTTGTCAGTGGACTGTAACATATCTATAATACGGACACATATTCATGCAAAATCTGTCTATATAAAGAAAGCATTTTTTAGTAAAATAGTAAGTGTTAAGAAACTGCTGAATTTCTTGCTGATAAGTCTGAAAGAATATGATTCAGGTGTGAACAGACCCCTTCGGCGCAGCGATTTTCATGGGTTTGCGAATCGTATCTGTGAAAGTACAGAACAGATATGAATAATAACAGTACAAGAAAAAAAGGGGGACAGCCATGGTTCGAATGGAAATTGCCTTATTTTTAGTGGTGGCATTTGTGGCCTATATGTATTTCTCTGCTCAGAAGGAGCAGACAGCTCTGCACCGGACATTTTCCGTTCTGCTGGTGGTCGTTCTGGTGCATCTGGTATTGGATGGAACTACGGTGTACACAGTGAATCATCTGGAACGTGTGCCGGAACTGATCAATGGTATTATTCATCGGCTGTTTTTGGGCAGCATGGTGCTGGTGATCTATCTGTTTTATCAGTATATTGCCATTCTTGTGGCGGGTGAGACTGGAAAACCACGTCGTTTGGATTGGCCGGCCAGGATTTTTCTGATCATGGCGCTTCTGGGCAATTTTATGCTGCCCATTTCCTATACAGTGACACCGGAGGGGAATTATTCATCTGGACCTTATATGCTGGTTCCCTATGGGGCAGTGGCTTTTTATCTGCTGCTGTGCGCAGGACTTCTGGTTGTGAATCAAAAAGCCATTGATTGGAAAAAGAAATGTGCCATAGGAGCGGCGCTGGTGATCGAGTTGACTGTATGTATATTGCAGGGAATGCATCATACCTGGCTCATCAGCGGCATGGGAATCACTTTGATGACACTTTCATTCTATCTGACGTTGGAAAATCCTGAAGCACTGCGGGTAGAGCTGAGGGAGCAGAAGCTGTCGATGCTGTATCTGAAAAGTCAGGTCAATCCCCATTTTCTCTACAATACGCTGGACACCATCCGTATTCAGGCACAGCTGAACGGTGACGGGAAAGTGGCGGATCTTCTGATGCGTCTGGTGGATTTCTTCCGGCTCAGTGTAAAGGTAGACCGGCCCATGGTCTCTCTGGATGATGAGATGGAGCTTTTGGAAGCTTACATGGAATTGATGTGCTACCGTTATCCGGAATTACACTGTGAGTATGATATTGATCCAGATCTGGGCGGTGCACAGGTGCCGAATTTTATCCTGCAGCCTATTGTGGAAAACAGCCTGCTCCATGGATTAAAGAACAAGGGTTACCGGGGAAAGGTGATTATTTCTGCCGGACCGGCAGGGGATGGAAAACTGGAAATATGTATTCAGGATACAGGAAGCGGATTTACGCCTGAACGAAAAGCCGCTATTGACGAAATGCTGCAAAGCTATGCAAAACAGCCACCAAAGTTAAGCGGTAACAGCATTGGTATTCTGAATGTGCAGAAACGCATCAAACTGCTCTGTGGCCGGGAATACGGACTGACTTATACAGAAAACATAGAAGGCGGTGTGACAGCTCATATTCTGCTGCCACTGAAGGAGGATATGAAATGAAGAAGACGGCATTGTATTCTCCTGAAAATCAATATGTATATTTTCCGGCAATACGGACAAACTGACAACAGATGTTTTTTGAACAAAAACCAGGAGGTCATGTAAATGTTTCGATATTTGCCGATACGAAGGATCAATGCCCGCGAAATTCTCGATTCCCGGGGAAATCCCACACTGGAAGTAGAAGTCACCGTTGGAGAAGGAATCATGGGCATAGATGGTTACACCGGCCGGGCTATGGTTCCGTCAGGAGCATCCACCGGGAGTTACGAAGCAGTAGAACTCAGGGATGAAGAAGAAAACAGATACGGCGGAAAAGGAGTCACGAAAGCGGCAGAGCATGTCAACACGCAGCTGGCAGAGGTACTGGTGGGAGAAAATGCCCTGAATCAGGAATATATAGATTATCTTCTGAAAGATACTGACGGTACAGAGAACAAACATCATCTGGGTGCCAATGCTCTGCTGGGAACATCCATGGCAGTGGCGCGGGCAGCGGCGAAAGCTCTGCGGATGCCGCTGTACCGCTATCTGGGCGGCTGCTATACCACAAAGATGCCTGTACCCATGATGAACGTGATCAACGGCGGAGCCCACACAGATACAGCCCTGGATTTTCAGGAATTCATGATCATTCCGGGAAATGCTGACAGTTTTGCGGAAGCTCTGCGTATGGGAACAGAGATTTATCATACTTTGAAAAAAATACTGAAAGAAAGAGGTTTTGCCACAGCTGTAGGTGACGAAGGCGGCTTTGCACCGGATATTGGAGATGCCAGAGAGGTATTTAAACTTCTCAGCGAAGCCGTGACAGAAAGCGGTTATCGCTGCGGTGAAGACGTCTATTTTGCTCTTGATGCGGCAGCCAGTGAACTGTATGACAGAAAACGGCAGGCTTACGTTTTTGCAGGTGAAGGAAAAAATTCCGGACATGATATCTTAAGGACTACCAGTGAAATGATCACGTATTATCAGAGCCTCGCAGACGAATTCCCGCTGATTTCCATTGAGGACGGATTACGGGAGGATGACTGGGAAGGATGGCAGATCATGACCGCCAGGCTGGGAGATAAGATGCAGCTGGTGGGGGATGACCTGTTTGTAACCAATCCGGACAGAGTTCAGGGCGGTATACACCTGCAGGTAGCCAATGCCGTTCTGGTCAAGCTGAATCAGATCGGTACACTGACAGAGGCCATGAAGACTATCCGTATGGCGCAGAGCGCCGGTTACCGCACGATCATTTCCCATCGCTCCGGAGAGACCGAGGATACGTTTATCTCTGATCTGGCAATAGCCTGCGGCGCCGGACAGATCAAGACAGGGGCACCATGCAGGACCGAGAGAACGTCAAAATACAATCAGCTTTTGCGTATAGAAGAATATATCGGCTGCGTATCTTCCTACGAGTGTCCCTTCTGCCCGAAGAAGCTGGAATGATAATGTAAATCTCTGAGTACTGTAGAAATGGGACGGGTTACTGTGAACGAAGTGAACAGTAACCGGGAAGGTGCGGCTTTTGCAAAAGTAAGCGGAAAAATGCTTGAAAATGCTTTCAGTCTGTGCTAAGATGAACTAAGTTTGGACAGGAGGTAAATATTTTGAGCGTTTTAAAGATTATTGTTACTATTATTTATATCATAGATTGTATCGCGCTTACTGTAGTTGTGCTTATGCAGGAAGGTAAACAGAAAGGACTTGGCGTTATCGGCGGCGGCAATACCGCAGATACCTACTGGGGACAGAACAAGATGCGTTCCAAGGAAGGTGTGCTGATTAAGGCTACCAGAATTATGGCCATCCTTTTTATTGTCTTATCTGTAGTATTAAACATGAATTTTTAATCAGACAGGCACTCTTGGCGATCAAGGGTGCCTTTTTTCGCCAAGAGTGATGATACAGACAGGAGATCAGACAGTGAATCCAAAACAGTTAAAAAAGCGAAAAAAAACCATATATGATGTGATATGTTCCAAATCCTATATGCCGATGCGAGCCAGAGAGATCGCGATTCTTCTGGATATTCCCCGGGAGAAGAGAAAGGATCTGCAGGATGTGCTGGACAGCCTGATGCAGGAAAATAAGATCACCATGGATCGCCGGGGACGATACATGAAAAAGAAAGCTTTGCCAAAGGCAGCCGGAAAAGAAGAACAGTCGGACATAAAACATCTGAAAGGAACCTTCATCAGCCATCCCAAGGGTTTTGGCTTTGTGGAAGTGGAAGGTGAAGAACTGGATTATTTTATCCCGGAGGAATATACCGGCTGTGCTTTTCATAAAGATGAAGTGGAGATTGTTCCTCTGGCAAACAAAAGAGGACGCCGACCCGAGGCAAAGGTGGTAGCCATTACGGGACATGGAATGACCCAGCTGGTGGGAACTTATCAGCAGGAGCGCTCCTTTGGTTTTGTCAAACCGGATATGCATAAGATAGAACGAGAAATCTTTATTGCCCAGAAAAATGCCGGTGAGGCAAAAGACGGTCAGAAAGTAGTGGTTCAGATGCTGGAGTACGGCGGCCATCACAGAAGTCCCGAGGGAAAAATTATTGAGGTGCTGGGCTACAGCCGGGAGCCGGGAGTTGATGTATTGTCCGTGGCAAAAAGCATGGAGCTTCCCATGGACTTCCCAGAGAAAGTAGCCAATCAGGCGGCCCGGGTGCCGGATCATGTGCAGGATGGCGACAGAGAAGGCAGGATGGATCTCAGAGATCTTTGCATGGTTACCATTGATGGTGAGGATGCCAAAGATCTGGATGATGCCGTAAGTCTTTTTGAGGAGGACGGGCTGTATCATCTGGGGGTGCATATTGCGGATGTGAGCAACTATGTGCAGGCAGGAAGTGCACTGGATCGTGAGGCCTTAAAGCGGGGAACCAGTGTTTATCTTGTGGACAGAGTGATCCCCATGCTTCCCGTGCAGCTTTCTAACGGCATCTGTTCCCTGAATGCAGGACAGGACAGGCTGGCACTCAGCTGCCTGATGACCTTTGATCGTTCAGGAAAGAGAATTTCCCATGAACTGGTGGAATCGGTGATCCGTGTTGACCGCCGCATGTCCTACACGGAGGTGAAGAGGATCCTGGAGGATCAGGATGAAGCTTTGTGCCAGGAGTGTAAGGAACTGGTGCCTATGTTCAAATTAATGGCAGAGCTGTCTGCAAAAATCCGGAAGACCCGGGAAAACAGAGGATCCATAGATTTTGATTTCCCGGAGTGTAAGATCATTCTGGGTGAGACGGGCCATCCCATAGAGATCCGTCCCTATGAGCGAAATGTGGCTACGGATATGATAGAGGATTTCAATATTTCTCCCAATGAGGCGGTGGCATATGAGTATTGTAAGCGGGAGATACCTTTTGTGTACCGTGTTCATGAAAATCCGGATCCGGAGAAAGTAGAGCAGGTACTGCAGCTGATCCATGCGCTGGGAATGCAGGAAAAGAAGACGGGACAGGAGATGACTTCCGCCGAAGTGCAGACTATTCTTTCAAAGCTGAAAGGAAAGCCCTATGAGGATATGGTGAGCAGGTTACTGCTTCGTTCCATGAAGAGAGCAAGATACACCACAGAGTGCAGTGGTCATTTCGGCCTGGCAGCCCGATATTACTGCCATTTTACTTCACCCATCCGCCGGTATCCGGACCTTCAGATCCACAGGATCATTAAAGACAGCATCCGCGGCCGTCTGAAAACAGAGAAGATCGAAAAATACCGGGAAATGCTTCCGGATGTGGCAGAACAGAGCAGCAGAACAGAGCGCCGTGCGGAGGAAGCTGAGCGGGAGACCGAGAAGATCAAGAAAGCAGAGTATATGAGTTATCATCTGGAGGAGGTCTTTGAGGGACGAATCAGCGGTGTGACTGCCTGGGGCGTATACGTGGAGCTGGATAATACAGTGGAAGGCATGGTGCGCCTGCAGGATATGTACGATGATTATTATCGCTTTGATGAGGAAAACTACCGCATTGTAGGTGAACATTCCGGTAAAGTGTACGGTCTGGGAGACAGTGTCCGTGTCATGGTGGAAGATGCGGATGTAACATCCGGCACCATAGATTTTTCCTTTACAGAAAAAGAACCCCGGAAACGTCGGGGCTACAGAGGGGAGAAGTAAAACATGGCAAAACAGAAAGGAACCAAGCTGATTGCCAATAACAAAAAGGCATATCATGATTATTTTATTGAAGAAGAGTATGAGGCAGGCATTGCCCTTCATGGCACGGAGGTCAAGTCTCTGCGCCAGGGGCACTGCAGTGTCAAGGAATCCTTTATCAGAATTGACAATAATGAAGTCATGATCTATGGCATGCATGTGAGTCCGTATGAAAAAGGGAATATCTTTAACAGAGATCCGCTAAGACCGAAAAAGCTTTTGCTTCATCGTTATGAGATCAATAAACTTCAGGGTAAGATCAAAGAGAAAGGATATACTCTGGTACCACTGAAGGTCTACCTGAAAGACAGTCTGGTAAAGGTGGAGATTGGTCTGGCCAGAGGTAAAAAGCTGTACGATAAACGTGCGGATATTGCCAAAAAAGATATGCGCCGGGAGGCAGAGAGAGATTTTAAAGTCAGAAATCTCGTATAAATGTGTCAGCTTTTTTTACGGTGTGATCGAGATGATTTTGACCGTATGAAAAGCTCTGCCAATGGAATATCATTCCTGAACGGAATGCTTGACTTTCCGGTGGAATCTGATATAATCAAAGAACCGTAAATGAAAAACCGTCTGTTTAGAAGTCCGCAGGGAAGCGGACACCAGGAACGTTATCTCGGGCTAGTACTGGTTTCGACGGGGGTTTTGAAGTTTGGGAAGCCATCCGCAGCCTCCGGGACTGCGTCATCAACCTGGAAATTAAATTTAAACGCAGACGAAAATTACGCGTTAGCAGCCTAAGTGCTGCTTGTCCTTCCTTGAGATTCCTGCTGCTTAAGGTAGGGCATCAAATTTAGCAGGGCACTTCACTCCCTAAGCTTTGCGGGAGCGGAAGATTTTATGAAGCTACTGAGACCGGAAGCCTGTCATTGGGCGGTCGGTTAAGGGAATGTTAAAACGATGACTGTGATGGGAGATGCCTGAATGAATAGGCTTTCGGACGCGGGTTCGATTCCCGCCTGGTCCATAGAAATGAGTCCTTGATTTTCAAGGACTTTTTTCTTTGCGGTCAAGCTCTGGGTCAAGTCATTTATGGAAAACATGTTGTCGAATAGTGATTGATCTTGTCTTTGAATTGTTGCTTTTTCTTTATTGTTAAGTGGTAAAATATATAATATAGAATTAGGGACGCAACAGAAAGTTGATGCGGTAAAATACAAAGCATCATAGTACATAAGAAAGGAAAAATATATGAAAATCGTGGTACTCGATGGATATACAGAAAATCCGGGGGATTTGTCCTGGGATGCTCTGGGAAAACTGGGAGAATTAACAGTATTTGACCGTACCGGCAGCGATTCGTCGGTAATAAGAGAAAATATCGGAGATGCGGATATTGTTGTTACCAACAAAACACCGCTGACAAGAGATATATTTGATACCTGTCCCAATATTAAGGCAGTAGCTGTACTGGCCACGGGATACAATGTGGTGGATTATCTGTATGCTGCTGAAAAAGGTATTCCGGTCATGAATGTACCCGCATACGGCACCCAGATTGTGGCACAGTATACAGTAGCTATGCTGTTGGAGATATGTTCTCATATTGCACATCACGATGCTGAGGTGAAGAAAGGCAGATGGGAGAAAAACCTTGATTTCTGTTTCTGGGATTTCCCGATGATCGAGCTGGCTGGAAAAACAGCTGGTATCATTGGTCTGGGACGAATCGGGCAGGCTACAGCCCGTATTCTTCGGTCACTGGGCATGATTGTTATTGCGCATTCCGGTCATGAGACAGAGGAAGGACGTGCTGTTGCTCAATACGTGGATATAGACACGTTGTATGCACAGTCTGATGTAATATTACTGCATTGTCCACTGTTTCCGTCTACAGAAGGCATCATCAATAAAGAGAGCATTGCAAAAATGAAAGACGGTGTAATTCTCATTAATACCAGCCGAGGTCCGCTTATTGTGGAAAAAGATCTTGCGGATGCTTTAAACAGTGGAAAAGTCTTTGCTGCAGGTGTGGATGTGGTGTCCACAGAACCAATCAGGGGGGATAATCCGCTTCTTACAGCAAGAAACTGTCTGATCACACCTCATGTTGCATGGGCAGCCGTAGAGGCGCGCCAAAGAATCATGGACATCACCGTGGATAATGTGAAATCCTTCCTGGATGGTCAGCCGACCAATGTGGTGAATAAATAAAATGAGTTCTTTACGACAGAATGCAGATAAGATCATAAATTCTTCCTTAAACGCTGTGCTGCCGGACCGGGCCGTGGAAAAAGCGCTGGAACAGTTCCAGGGCAACGGCGGCCGCACGGTTCTGGTGGCAGCCGGAAAAGCTGCCTGGCAGATGGCAGCGGCAGCGGTCCGTGTCCTGGGAAAAGTGGATGACGGTATCGTGATCACGAAGTACGAGCATGTCAAAGGAGAGATCCCCGGGGTGGAATGCTATGAGGCAGGTCATCCCGTGCCGGATCAGAACAGCTTTGACGCCACAGAAAAAGCACTGGAAAAGGTCAGCGGTCTTGATGAATACGACACTGTGATTTTCCTTCTCTCCGGAGGAGGAAGCGCACTGTTTGAAAAACCGCTGATTCCCGGAGAAGAGCTGCAGGATATCACCAAACAGCTGCTTGCCTGCGGCGCGGATATTGTGGAGATGAATACGATCCGCAAACGTTTGTCTGCGGTAAAAGGCGGCCGTTTTGCCCTGGCCTGTATGCCCGCCCGGGTATATGCCATTGTTCTCAGCGATATTGTGGGCGATCCCCTCGACATGATCGCCTCAGGCCCGGCATACCCGGATGCTTCCACCTGTGAACAGGCAGAAGCAATTGCAGAGAAATATCAGCTAAAGCTGTCTTCCCAGGTTCAGGAGCTTCTGAAACAGGAAACACCAAAGACGCTGTCTAATGTGACAACACAGATTACAGGCAGTGTCCGGGAACTGTGCAGGGC
>CALZOU010000038.1 GCA_945827805.1 uncultured Lachnospiraceae bacterium | reverse complement strand
ATCCTTGTTTTGGTTCGGAATTGCGAACGAGCTTAGCGAGTTTCGCAATTACCTATGAAACAGACTGACAGTTAAGATATGCTGTAACTGTTCAGAACAGCTGCGATATGCCTATGGTACGGGCATATGCAGATAAAGTCAAGAAAAGAAAGTATAAACTGGCAGAGAAATATGCCAAAAAATACGATGAATTATTCCAGAAAGGAAGATATGCCCTGTACTTTTTGTCGAAACGTGATAAAATATTAACGTATAAGATATATTTTCGGGGGGAAAGATATGGAACTCAAACAGCTGCAGTATTTTGTGGTCAGCGTGGATATGGGAAGCTTTCAGAACGCGGCCAAAATGCTCTATACCACGCAGCCCCATGTGAGCAAGACGGTGAAAGCTCTGGAGGAAGAGCTTCATCTGAAGCTTCTGAATCGTGAGGCTCGCGGGGTAAAAATGACAGCCGAAGGAAAAAAAGTATACGATTACGCTACGCTGATCCTGAAAAACACAGACCAGATCAGCCGGATCAATGAAGAAAATCAGATCAGCCGCCTTTGCGTATCCACTATGCCGGGTGCGCGTATTGCGGAGCTGTGCGCAGAATTTTATGGCGAACAAAACGGTAAGCGTCTGCAGTTTTCCATAAAACAGGGAAGTCTGGAACAGATCATGGGATTTCTGCATAAACATGTTGTAGAATTTGGTTTTGTTTATGTCTCGGAGCATCAGATGTCAGCCCTGTACCAGACGATGGAGTACAAACGACTGGAGTTTGTGCCGCTGCATACTGTGAAAATGGATCTGATGGTGGGGGCCCGGCATCCATTGTTTGATGCGGCTTCGGTGAGCGATGCTCAATTGAAAAATCTGCAGTTCGTACAGTATGATGAAGAATATTTTTCTTTGACACATCATCTGGGACATCTCAATGATTCAATTCACCGGTTTGGGAAGATTGACAATATTGTGACCACCAACAGTGATGCTGCGCTTTTGCAGACGGTGCTTCGCAGTGGCCTCTGCCATCTCGGCTGTGCTCGTCTGGAGGAGGCTCAGATGCATCCGCAGATCCGGTACATTCCGATCGAGGATACGGAAAATGATATCCATTTTGGATATATCAAGCGCCAGAGGGATGGTATCAGTCCTATTTGTATGGAGATGATCAACTATATAAAAGAAAACTTATAATGCAGTGTTGTAACTGTTCAGAACAGATGCGCAGTGTTTAAGAACAGCAGGCCTTGTGCGGCAAAAACGCACAGGGCCATTTTTTAAATCTAAAAACAAAGGACAATATGACCGGGTAATATATACCTGTGTGCTAATGACAGAAAAGGGGGCGGTATTTCATATTGGAAAAATATTCAGAAAATAACACCGCGTTGAAAAATGTTGTGTAACATAGTATACTGTTCGTAAAGAAATGGCGTTACTTCTGATGAAAATGGTTTCTGATACTCTGCAGGAATATTATACCGATAATAAAGAGAAAACAATTTCATAAAAGTTTAAGAAAAATAACAGGATTGTATTATGGCATTTTTCGTTCTGTGGGATACAATAAAAGGCAGAGAGCATTGTGAAAAGACTGACGGGATACAGATGTTTTTTCATAGAAAGGTTATTAAACATGGGTAAAGTAATTGGTATAGATCTGGGAACAACAAACAGTTGTGTGGCCGTTATGGAAGGTGGAAGACCGGTGGTCATTCCTAATGCGGAAGGAGGCAGAACAACTCCGTCTGTGGTGGCCTTCACAAAAAACGGAGAACGGCTGGTGGGAGACAGTGCCAGAAGACAGATGACTGTAAATCCGCAGAAAACGATATCTTCTATCAAACGGCACATGGGCAGCGATTACCGGGTGATGCTGGACGGCAGACGATATCTGCCGCAGGAGATATCAGCCTTTATTCTGATGAAATTAAAGCAGGACGCAGAGAGCTTTCTGGGAGAAAGTGTGACAGAAGCAGTGATCACGGTTCCTGCGTATTTTAACGATGCCCAGCGTCAGGCTACAAAGGATGCGGGGCGTATTGCCGGTCTGAAGGTGCAGAGGATCATTAATGAGCCTACGGCAGCTGCACTGGCCTATGGCCTTGACCATGGCAGTCCGCAGAAGATCCTGGTGTATGATCTGGGCGGCGGAACCTTTGATGTGTCTATTATTGAGATCGGTGACAGTCTGATCGAAGTACTTTCTACTGCCGGAGACAATCATTTGGGAGGCGATGATTTTGACCAGAGGATCGTGGACTGGCTGGTGAAGGAGTTTAAGCGGCAGAACCGTTACGATCTGTACAAAGATTCCACAGCACTGCAGCGAGTGCGTGAGGAGGCGGAAAACGCGAAAAAAGCATTGTCATCCGCATCTACCGTAAATATCAATATACCTTTTATTGCTTCGGACAAGGGTACACCGCTGCATCTGGAAATGGAGCTTTCCAGAAATACGTTCAATGAGCTAATCCGTGATCTGGTAGACCGTACAGCGGCGCCGGTACAGCAGGCATTGCAGGATGCCGGCATAAGGGCCTCAGATCTTGGTATGGTGCTTCTGGTAGGCGGTTCCACCAGAATACCGGCAGTACAGGAAAAGGTAAGACAGCTTTTGGGGAAAGAACCCTCCAGAGGCTTAAATCCGGATGAATGTGTGGCTTTGGGTGCCTGCATCCAGGGCGGAAAGCTGGGCGGAAATCTTCCCGCTTCCAGCACGGCAAACGATATTATTCTGATGGATGTGACTCCGCTGTCACTGTCCATTGAGACAGTGGGTGGCGTGGCCACGCGTCTGATCGACAGAAATACGACGATCCCCACCAGAAAAAGCCAGATTTTTACTACGGCGGCCAATTTTCAGACTTCTGTGGATATCAAGGTGCTGCAGGGAGAACGCCATTTTGCCAGAGATAATAAACTTATCGGAAATTTCCGGCTGACAGGGATCAAACGGGCCAGAGCGGGGGTGCCCCAGATCGAGGTGACCTTTGATATTGATGTAAATGGTATCGTGAAAGTATCAGCTAAGGACCTCGGTACAGGAAAGGCCCAGGAGATCACCATCACTTCCAGCTCCAATATGTCCGAAGAGGAAATACAGGATGCGATCCGCAATGCGGCACGTTTTGCCTCAGAGGATCAGGCCATAAAAGATGCCGTGACACTGCATAACGAGGCGGAGGCACTGTATTATCGGGCGGAAGAGGCACTGAAAGCAAACAAAAAAGAACTGGACAGCGCCACGAAGAGCCAGATCAAAAAAGATCTGGCCGCACTGAAACGGCTTACCCATGCGGCGAAACCGGAAAGAATGACACCGCAGCTTACCCAGGAGCTTGCCAGAGCAAAAGAGACTCTGGAGCATTCGGCAGCAGGGATTTTACAGGAGGGATAACCAGATGAATATCTGTCTGTTTGGCGCGGCCAGCGCCCTGATCGATACAGAGTACATGAAAGCAGTGGAAGAACTGGGAGAAATGATGGCAAAAAAAGGACACACCATGATCTATGGCGGCGGAGCCACCGGACTGATGGGAGCAGCAGCCCGCGGCATGTCCCGGGTGCCGGGCCGAAAGATCATCGGTATTGCACCGAAGTTTTTCAATACAGAAGGCATACTGTACAAACAGTGCAGTGAAATGATCTTTACAGAGACCATGCGGGAAAGAAAAGCTCTGATGGAAGAAAAAGCTGATGTTTTTCTGATGGTCCCCGGCGGCACCGGCACCTTTGAAGAGTTTTTCGAGGTGCTGACACTGAACCAGCTGGGGCAGATGCATAAGCCGATAGCCGTGTATAATATCAATGGTTATTTTAATGATCTGTATGAGCTTCTGGAACATATGGTGAAGACCGGTTTTACCCAGCGTGAGGTGCTGGATATGTTTAAATTTT
The DNA here is from genome assembly GCA_945827805.1 of uncultured Lachnospiraceae bacterium. Classification (GTDB taxonomy): domain Bacteria; phylum Bacillota; class Clostridia; order Lachnospirales; family Lachnospiraceae; genus UBA11957. The sequence goes on along the minus strand of CALZOU010000038.1, from coordinate 13,789 downwards.
ATGAAAACGCTGAGGAGATGCTAAGCGACTTAGAGAAAAAAGCATAAACGTGATTGGCTGAAAGGTCTGCGAAAAAATGGCGGTTCCTCTCAGGTATGTATGTAAACCTCGGGCTCCTACTGCGCTCGCTCCGAGCCTGTAGTCTCGGAGTCGTGCTCGTTAAAGTCGCGCGATGTTTACATACATACCTGAGAGGAACCGCCATTTTTTCGCAGACCTTTCGGCAGGGGTTACACCAGACAGAACATGACCAGGGCTGGTATGGTGATCAGGGAGCAGAGGGTGCTGATGAATACTGTGCGTGCCGCCAGTGATTCATCGTTATTATAGTTTGTGGCAAACAACACGGAATTGCTGGCGCAGGGCATGATGGTCAAAATGAAAACGACACCGAGAAGGACAGGATCCTTTATGACCAGAGCAAATAGCGGGAAAATGATCAGCGGAAAGATCAGCTGACGCACCGCCAGAAATGGATATACATGGCGATCCGTGAAGACCGTACGGATATCCACCAGAGCCAGCGCGGCACCCGTCAGCATCATGGCCATGGGTGAAGTGACGGCACCTACGGAGGAGATCACACCGGTGAGAACACCGGGAAGCTTCAAACCGGAGAGATAAACAACGATGGTAAATACGGAAAGAATAGTGCCCGGAGAAAGCACATCTTTGAGATCCGGTTTAGATGTCCTGCCGGTACCAATATTCAGCATCACCGGGCCATAACCGAAGGCGGCCAGATTGAAGCAGATGTTGAAGATGGCAGTGTAAAGAACACCTTCGCCGCCGTAGATGGCATTGATCAGAGGAATGCCCATAAAACCTATGTTTTCAAAAACAGCCATGAACATATAAAGACCATGACTTTGACGGGGCAGGCGCAGCAGTTTGCAGATCAGCCAGCCGATAAAGGGCATAACAATATAGTATACGATGGCAATGGCAAAGGTAAAAGCGATCAGGCTGTAATTGCGTTCACCGGTCTGCTGAAGTACGGAGCTTAGTACGAGACAGGGAGTGGTGACGGTTAAACACAGTTTCGTCATTTTCTGGTTGGTGTGACGGTCGAAGATCCCCCGTTTGCAGAGGAAGTAGCCGAGGAACAGCATGAGGAAGAGCTGGATCAGCTGGGTGATGATGACGGTGATGTTCATATTTAGAACTCCTTTTTCTTGGGTGGAATTTTGTTTTTTGCCGGAGGTCGGTTATCCCTGTTTTGTTGTTTTAGGGTGCTTTTTCGGTGGGATGAAAAAGGCGTTCTTATTATAGAGGGGATTGGTGGGGGATTGCAAGGGTTTGGTGAGATGAAATGGATTTTTCTGGGAAAGTGTGGTATAGTTGGGGCAGTATGATATAGGGAAGGTATGGATGATGATCAGGACGGATGGGATTATTTTTGATCTGGATGGTACGTTGTGGGATGCGACGGTGGCTTTTTATGATTCCTGGAAGGAGTATCTGACGGGGCAGGGAGTGGCGTTTGATCATAGTCTGGAGGATGTGAAGGCCTGTATGGGGCTGCCGATGACGGAGTTTTTTGCGCGGCTGTATCCGGACATGCCGGGGGAGCGTCAGGATGTGCTGCGTGAGGGAGTTCTGGCATATGAGAACCGGTATATGGAACGGGTCGGTGGTGTGTTGTATCCTAAGCTTAAGGAGACGCTGGAAGTGCTTTCGGAGAAGTTTCCGCTGATGATCGTCAGTAATTGCCAGGATGGATATATTGAAGCTTTTTTTAAGGCCCATGATACGGGGCGGTATTTTGCGGACTGGGAGAGTTTTGGCAGGACGGGGCTGTTAAAGGCAGATAATATTTCGCTGGTGGTGGAGAGAAATCATTTGAACCATCCGGTGTATGTGGGAGATGTGCAGGGTGACGCGGATGCTTCGCATGCAGCGGGAGTGCCGATCATTTACGCGTCTTATGGATTTGGTGAGATCACGGATGCGGAAGAGAAAATCGACAGATTTGAGGATCTGATTAAAACAGTGAAACTTATCTGTGAAGGTGCTGAACAGATACTGTGACACAATAAAACGGAAGCTTCTGATGGACGAGAGAGGCTTCCGTTATCAAATAGTCTGTTTTATGGAAATGCGGCAGGGGGAAGAATATAGGATAGAGAAACCTGCCGCATACAAAGCTTTTCAACAAAATAAATATATCATGATTGTTGAAAAAACAAAAATACATATATAGTCATAATAACCATACCTTTTAGGTATGGGAGGGAGGGCGACAGGATGGAGATAAGGACGATACAGTATTTTCTGGAGGTGGCCCGGGAATGTAATATTACCAGAGCTGCGGAAAATCTTCATATGGCTCAGCCCCCCTTAAGCCGTCAAATGCATCAGCTGGAGGAGGAACTGGGGGTAGAGCTCTTTGACAGAAGTAAAAAAAGGCTGAAACTGACGGAGGAAGGGGAACTTTTGAAGCGCCGGGGTGAAGAGATCGTGGCGCTGATGGAAAAAGCTAAGGAGGAGGTCGGTGATCTGAAAAGCGGTATCAGCGGTACACTGTATATTGGTACAGTGGAGGGGCGTGGCCCTCAGTTTTTGTCCCAGTGGATCTCGGCGTTTCACAAAGAATATCCAAACGTGCACTATGAGTTATGGAACGGTAGTACAGATGATGTGGTGGAACGTATGCAGAAAGGGCTTCTGGATGTGGCGCTGATCGCGGAACCCTTTGACCATGAGCGGCTGTCCTATTGTGATGTGGAGAAAACACCCTGGGTGGCCATGATCCCCTGTGATCATCCGCTGGCAAAAGAGGAGGGAAATACGGTACCTTTGAAGGCACTTCTTACAGAAACGCTGATCCTGCCTTCCCGAAAGTCCCGGGTACGGGAGATCGAGAGCTGGTTTTCCGGGTATGAGAGAGAACTGGATATTGTTTGTGAGATGAGCAGTTTTCTGAATGCCAGAGAGCTTACCCGGCAGGGAGTGGGTATTGCTATTTTCCCCAAGGTGGATGATCAGTACAACCCGACAGGTATTGTGGAAAAAGAGATCGTAGATCCTGTCAAAACTGTGGAGTATAAGCTGGTCTGGGACAGCCAGAAGGAGCTCACGATGCTGGCCAGAAGATTTGTAGAACAGGTAAAGAAATATCTCCGGCCAGAAGAATAAAAATGTTTTCTCTAAGGAATAAGGCAAAAAATATTTTTCCTATTGACTTGGTAGAGAAAACGTGGTAGTTTAATCCTAGTAAACATATAGGAATAAGGTAAGAATGAAAACCAAGGAGGACTACCATGAATTATATATATGCTGACCATGCGGCGACTACAGCCACAGGCTCTGTGGCCAGAGAGGCTATGATCGACTGTATGGAAAATTATTACGGAAATCCGTCAAGCCTGCATACTCCGGGCCAGAAGGCAGCGGAAAAGCTCTGGGAGAGCCGTGAGATCATGGCAAAGTATCTGCATGCGAAACCGGAGGAGATCTACTTTACCTCCGGCGGCAGCGAGGCGGATAATCAGGCGCTTCTGACAGCTGCAATGATCGGAAAGAAAAAAGGAAAACGCCATATCATTTCTACAGCGTTTGAGCATCATGCCGTGCTGCACAGCCTGCGGAGACTGGAAAAAGAGGGCTTTGAGGTAACACTTCTTCCGGTGCACGAAAACGGGATCGTCCGTCTCGATGAGCTTAAAGCGGCTGTCAGAGAGGATACCATCTGCGTGTCCGTGATGTATGCAAATAATGAGATCGGAACCGTACAGCCTATTGCCGAGATCGGTGCATTCTGCCGGGAAAAGGGCATTCTGTTTCACACAGACGCGGTACAGGCTGCCGGACGTCTTGATATTGATGTAGTAAAAGAGAATATTGATTTTCTGGCGCTGTCAGCGCACAAATTTTATGGCCCCAGAGGTGTGGGCGTATTGTATTGCCGCAAAGGCATACCGCTGACAAATCTGATCGAAGGCGGCGCGCAGGAGAGAGGCAAGCGCGCAGGTACGGAAAATCTGCCCGCCATAGCCGGTATGGCTGCCGCATTCCGGGAGGCCTGTGAAAACAGGGACAAAGACAATGCTTATGTGGCAAGTCTCAGGGATCAGCTGATCGAAGGCCTTTCAGAAATCCCTCACGGAAAATTAAACGGTGATCGAAACCAGCGTGTGGCGGGAACCGTAAACTTCTGTTTTGAGGGTATTGAGGGAGAATCTCTGCTTCTCCTTCTGGATATGAGAGGCATCGGCGCATCCTCCGGTTCTGCCTGTACCTCCGGATCCCTGGATCCCAGCCACGTACTGCTGGCGCTGGGTCTGCCCCATGAGGTAGCCCACGGCTCACTTCGCCTGTCCATCGGTGCGGAAAACACACCGGAGGAGATGGAGTATATCGTAAACAATGTTAATGAGGTCGTTGCCTATCTGCGAAGCATGTCTCCGGTATGGGAAGACCTGGAAAAAGGAAATAAACCACATCTGATCTGAGGAGGAAAAAATCATGTTATACAGTGAAAAAGTAATGGATCATTTTCAGCATCCGAGAAATGTAGGTAAGATCGAGGACGCAGACGGCGTCGGTGAGGTAGGCAACGCAAAATGTGGAGATATTATGAAAATGTACATCAAGGTAGATGAAAACGAGATCATCACCGATGTCAAATTCAACACCTTCGGCTGCGGCTCCGCCATTGCCACCAGCTCCATGGCCACAGAGATGATCAAAGGAAAATCGATCAAAGAAGCTCTGGCAATCTCCAACAAGGCCGTAGTAGAGGCCCTTGACGGACTGCCCACCAACAAGATCCACTGTTCTGTACTGGCAGAAGAAGCGGTCAAAGCCGCCGTAGAAGACTACTACAAGAGAAAAGGCCTGCCTATCCCGGAAGATCTTTCTTAAACCTTATAAAATACACGTACACAGGGAGCTTGTCCCGAGACATACATATATTCCCCCCGAAATCGCTTTAAAACGGTTTGCGATTTCGGGGGGAATATATGTATGTCTCGGGATGAGCTCCCGCCCGTATGTCAATTAAGCATCCCTCATCAATTTAATCCTGCAGCGTATGCTCCTCCAGCTCCATAAAGTAGAAGGAAAGCTGCAGCTGAAGCCTCTCCTTCGGATCCTCCAGATTAATGTTGGTAATCTTACAGATACGCTCCAGACGATAGGAGAGGGTACTTCGATGGATGTACAGTTTCTTGGAAGTCTGCAGCACATTTCGCTCCAGTGCAAGAAATACTTTCAGCGTCTGGAACAGCTCTGTATTATTTTCCTGATCGTATTCCTTTAAAAGAGTCAGCTCGGGAGAGTGTAAAAGCTTTGGTGAAAAATTTTCCGAGGCTTTCTGATAAAGAAATTCCAGACGCAGATCATCAAAACGAAAACACCAGTTGGTGCTGTCACTTTTGGCTCCGAGATTCAGTGCAGTGACAGCCTGGTTATGTCCCTGAGGAAGGAGAAGAAAATCCCGGATTTCTGTGCTGACTCCCATGATCATCAGACTTTCCCGTAAAAGAATGGCCAGGCTGCTCAGTACGTTGGAAATACTGATATGGGAGTAGGTCAGGTTTACGATAGCGGATATGCCGTTTTTGTAAACAAAGGCACAGCTGCCGGATACCTGTGTTTCTATATGGCCTATGGCGGCTGCAGAGGACATCATTCGGACATCCTGCTGCTTGGCTTCCAGACGCAGACAAAGATAACTGTCATTGCGTTTCCAGTCCAGAAGCTGCATAATCTTATGTGAGGCCGCGGTATCAGAGAGTTTTCCGGAAAAAAAGTCGCTGAAAAAATGCTTCAGGTTATTATCCTGATTAAATTGTACCAGACGACGGTTCCTCAGTGCCTGAACGATCAGGTTTGCCAGATGTTCGATGGCAGCGGACTGTCCCGGGAGTATGGGTGATTCCATTTCGTTGACGCAGATTCTGCCTTCATATCGGCCATTTTGCCAGATGTTGATATACAGAATGGGATAACCTCTCTGCTCTGCGGAATATATGCAGGGGCCTGTGGTAGTCAGCGTATGAAGATATTCGTAATCAACACGGAAATCATTGATCTGGCTCAGAGACAGCATTGGCTGTCCGGTCTGAGGGTTCTGTTCCCACACAGCCATTCCCGGAAGATGGTGGGAATAGGCCAGAATATTGAAGGCCGTGTCATGTACGAAAATTGGGTTCTGAAAAATGGAGCGGCTGGTTTTTAACATGCTGTCCAGCGGATTATCCGTCTCAAGGGCATTGTGAAGAGCAACATTCCATTTCCGGTATTTCTCAAAAATGTCCTGCGCCTGTCCAAAAAGCTCCAGTGCATCGTTCTGCTCTTCTATAAAAAGTCCACAACATTCGGCCGGAAACTGAGAAAAATCTGCCTTCCCGGATACGAGAAATGCTGCTTTTTGCAGCACCGGGGAGAGCAGAGAAACATCTTTGGCGGACAAAACATACAAATACTGAGACGAAATTGGATGATTTGGATGGAAAAGTCTAACATATTCAAATGAAAATGGCAAATTTGTGTTATATGGAATTATATTTTGATATTGGTCTGATAAATTATCTTCAATAATCTGCATAGAAAGAGGAAAAGGAATCATAATCGTACCTCCGGTAAAATAACTAATAGCAGTGTATCATAAATTGCTGCACTTGTGAATAATGCCAAATATATTTGTGCAAAATGTAGGAACTTTATTCAAAAGTATAACGGAGTTTGACGTATTTACATAGAGACTATAGAAAAATATAATAAATACATCAAGGGCTTTTGTGAGAGAGCTGTATAATAATTCCAAAAAAGTTAGGAGGATGGGATGTCATGTTAACAGCAGCAGAAAATTTTCGTGAAACATTAAAGAAAGATGGAAAACCCGACAGACTGCTTAAGCAGTATGAAGGATGTGCTTTTTTCCCGCCGAATCCGGCGTCCACGTATATCCGCGGTAACCGTCATCCGGGCATGGATCCGCTGAAAGACCGTTTCGGAACAGAGATTCTCTGGCCGGAGGGACAGGTAGCAGCAATGCCGCATGTTACAGCAGATAATAAGGTCATCAGCGACATTACAGAGTGGAGAGATCAGCTGGTTATGCCGGATCTTGAGGCAAACTGTTCTGATCCTGCATTATGGGAGCCATTTATTCAGAAAGCAGATGAGATTCGTGCCAGAGGAGAACTGGTTATGGCTTTCATGCCCACAGGTGTGTTTGAGAGACTGCATTTCCTCATGGGCTTTGAAGATATGCTGATGAATTTCCTTCTGGAGCCGGAAGATATGATGGATCTTTGCAATGCCATCGGTGAGTACCGTTATCAGTATATGAAACTGATCGTGGACAATATCAAACCGGACATCATGCTTTCCCATGATGACTGGGGATCCAAACAGTCTCTGTTTGTAAGTCCGGATACCTGGCGTGAATTCATCAAACCGCAGTACGTTAAGACCTACGGCTATATGAAGGAGAGAGGTATCGTGATCATGCACCATGCCGATTCCTTTATGGAGCCTATCGTTGAGGATATGGTAGAACTGGGTATCGATATCTGGCAGGGTGTTCTTCCGGAAAACGATATTCCGAAGCTGCAGAAACAGCTGGATGGACGTATGGTTCTGATGGGCGGTATTGATGCGTCTATTGTAGACCGTCAGGATTCAACAGAAGAAGAGATCCGCAAAGAAGTAAGACGTGCCTGTGAAGCCTATGGACCGGGTGGACACTTCATTCCGTGCATTACCTATGGTGCTCCGGGTTGTCTGTTCCCGCAGGCAGATCCGATCATCAACGATGAGATTGACAAATACAATAAGGAAGTATACGGAATCTGATAGGAAGGTGAGTTATCCCCGGAAAAGCGGTGAGCTTTTTCGGGGATTTTTAAAAAAGAAGTTGGAGAGATAGTATGGAACGCAAGTTTAAAAATCTTTGTAAACCGATAAAGATCGGTAATGTCACTTTCAGAAACAGAATGTTTTCCGCGCCTATGAGCGGAGCTGAGATCACGCCGGAATGTACCATTGGCTCCAAGTCCACAGCGTTTTATGAACTGAGAGCGAAAGGCGGGGCAGCAGTCGTAACCGTCAGTGAGCTGATGGTTCATCCGCCCACAGATGCTTCTCATGCCTATCATCTGAATACACAGACGGTAGGCTCGGTAGCCAGCTTTACTTATACAGCGGATGCGATCAAACGGCATGGAGCTGTACCCAGCGTAGAGTTTTCCCATTCCGGTCAGTATGCAGGAACTTATCTCCTGGATAAAGACAAAAAAGATACTATGGTCCAGTATGGTCCGAGTGAGGGAACCCGTCCGGATGGCATTCCGGTAAAAGCATTGACAAAAGAGCAGATCAGGGATATCGTGCAGGCATATTATGAGAATGCAAAGCTGGCGAAACTGTGCGGTTTTGAGATGATCATGGTGCATGGCGGACATGGCTGGCTGATCAATCAGTTCCTATCCCCGTATTTTAATCATCGTACAGATGAGTACGGCGGATGTCTTGAAAACAGAGTGCGTCTGGCCAGAGAAGTGCTGACGGCAGTTCGTGAGGCAGTTGGTCCGGGATTCCCCATTGAGTTCCGTATGAGCGGATCAGAGCTGTTTGAGGGCGGATATGATCTGGATGAGGGTGTACGCATTGCTCAGGCTGTGGAGGATCTGGTAGATCTGATCCATGTGTCAGCAGGCTCTTACAAATATGGCTTTTCCATTACCCATCCTTCCATGTTCCGTGAGCATGGCTGCAATGTTTATCTGGCAGAAGAGATCAAAAAACATGTATCCAAACCGGTAGCCACCATCGGCGCGCTAAACGATCCCGCCATGATGGATGAACTGATCGGTTCCGGTAAAGTGGATATTGTTGTTATGGGACGTGCATTACTGGCAGATCCTTTCCTTCCGGAAAAAGTCATGACCAATCGTGAGGATGAGATCGTGAAATGTCTGCGCTGCTTCGTGTGCATGGCAGAACGTGGTGCCACACAGACCCGCCGCTGTTCCGTCAATCCTCTGATCGGAAGAGAGTGGGAAGGCGGCATGGATCTTCAGCCGGCAAGAAAAAAGAAAAAAGTACTGATCGTCGGCGGCGGTGTTGCCGGTCTGGAAGCTGCTGTGACAGCGGCCAGAAGAGGTCATGAGACTATTCTTTGCGAGAAGAGTGATTCTCTGGGCGGCATTTTGAAGTGTGAACAGGGTATCGACTTCAAACATGAGATGTATGAGCTGGGTGTGACACTGGAGCGTCAGGCAAGACTGGAAGGTGTGGATATTCGCCTTAATACGGAAGTTACTCCGGAATATGCGGAAAATGTACAGGCAGATGCTGTGATCCTGGCTGTGGGATCCACACCGATCGTACCGCCGATCCCGGGTATAGACGGGGATAACGTAGTTATCGTTAACAATTATTATAAAGAAAAAGAAAAAGTAAAAGGCGACGAAGTGATCGTTCTTGGCGGCGGTCTGGCAGGATGTGAGAGTGCTGTGCATCTGGCAAGAGAAGGAAAGAAAGTGCATCTGGTTGAGATGCGTGATGTGCTGGCACCGGATGCCAACATTCGTCATCGTCCGATTCTTTTGCAGGAGCTGAAAGATCAGAACGTCATCTGCCATATGGGTTACAGGGGGCTGAAAGTAACAGAGGAAGGTGTGATCTGTGAAACCGAAGGTAAAGAGGTACTGGTTCCCGGCACATCAGTGATCTGTGCTGTTGGTCAGCGCGCCTGCCGCGATGTGGCGGAGTCACTTCTGGATGCAGCGCCCATCGTAAAACAGGTTGGTGACTGTATTCGCCCGGCCAATATCTGTGCTGCGATCTATCAGGGATATCACGCAGCCCTGGATATTTGATGAAAAAATTGTTTAAATGATGTCTACCATATTTCCGGTGGGTATGCTATACTGAACATATATGCGAAGGTCTGCCTTCGCGGAAATAAGGGGATGCTATGAAACTTTACGAGAAAACCGGTGACCATAAAGTGACCGGCCTCAAGGATGGTACGCGCGTATCCAAACAGGATGTGCGGGTTCATCTGATGGGGGAACTGGATGAATTGAACAGCCATATCGGTCTGGTGCGAAGTCTTACGCAGAATAAGGCTCTCTGGCAGGAACTTCTGGAGATACAGAAGATACTGCTGGCTATTAAGCATGGTGTGGAAGAGCCTGAGGGAAGCCGCGTAAAGAGTGTGGCCGGTACACAGGTAAAGGATCTGGAAATAAAGATTGGATGTCTGGAGAGACAGCTGCCGCAGACAGAAGGGGAGATTCTGCCGGGCGGATGCTTCTATTCGGCGCAGTTTGATATAGCCAGAAATGTGGCAAGAAGATGCGAACGCCGTTTTGCGGAGGTGGCAGCCTGCTATCCCATGGATGAACTGGCAGCGGCTTATCTGAATCGGCTGTCTGATTATCTGTATCTTCAGGCGCGGTTTGCAGATGCTGCGCAGCAGGGACTCAGTCTGGAACAGCAGATCGCTATGCATGTGGAGAACAGACCATCTGCGGCACCAATGGCAGTTTCTGCAGCTGAGCAGAAACAGGAGACACCTGCTGAGCCTGTAGCCGAGAAGATCCCGGCATTATGTAAAGACCGTGTGACAAACCGGGTGAAGAAATTCAGCGCAAAGTTCAATAATTCATACGGCACATTTTACACTGTCTGTGTGCTTAATGCTGACGGCGAGATGTTGGCTACCAATTCTCTGGCCCGTCATTCTGTTCAGGTACACGGTGCCATGGCAGCAGCCAAAGAAGCACTGCACAGATGTAAGGTGCAGGGAGAAAAAGCAGCCGGCGTGATGAAAAACGGCGCGGCACTGTATGAAAACGGTTATCTTGTAGGGGCTGTAGGCATTTACGGCGGTAATGAAAAAATGAACAATGAAAAAGCACAGCTGGCCATGGAGATGCTTAAGGGCGCTGTGCAGAGATAAGAATATATGTAATAGGCGCTGCAAAGACAGACGTGTCGTCGTTTGTTTTGCGGCGCTTTTTATATGTGATTTTATAAAGATATGCAGGAACAAGGGCTTAGGTAGGAGAACAGGCACATTTTGTCATTAATTCTATGTTTTTTGCCATCTTCTGATGATATTGTAAACACAGTGGCGACAAAATGGCGAAATAGTAAAACATAAAATATACAAACATAATGAAATTGTGCAAAAGTGCTTAAAATCAGACAAACAAATGTAGATTTTGGTATAATATGCCCATGAACAATTTCGTAGAGGAGGCAAATGTTATGTTGACACCAAAAGAAAATCTGTTAGAGGCGCTTAAATTTGACAAAGGCCGTCCGGAATGTTTGCCCAATGACTGGACAATGTGCAGGGGTATTGCCGGAGACCCGATTTTTAAACTTGTAAGAGGTAATCGTGTACGTGGTACCGAGTCTTTTGACCAGTGGGGAACCAAAATTCTGTTCCCGGAGGATGCACCGGCAGCAGTTCCGTACGTTACTCCTGAGAACCAGGTGATCAAAGATATTACTGAGTGGCAGAAATATGTGAAAGCTCCGGATCTTAGAGCTAAATGTTCCGAAGGATGGGAAGCTGCCATCGAGAATGTAAAGAAAATCGATCATGACAAGCACGTTTCCATGGTGATCATGGGAACCGGTATCTTCGAACAGCTGCATATGCTGATGACTTTTGAAGATACACTGATGAATATGCTTCTTGAACCGGAAGCCATGCAGGATCTGATCGATTATATCTGCGAATATCGTCTGACATATATGCAGATGATCGTTGAGAATCTGCATCCTGATATGATCGTTTCTCATGATGACTGGGGTTCACGCTCCAACCTGTTCTTCTCCCTGGATACCTGGAGAGAACTGTTTAAAGAGCCCTATAAGAAACTGTATGACTATCTGCATTCCGAGAATGTGATCGTTATGCATCATGGCGATTCCTATATGGAGCCATTAGTAGAGGATATGGCGGACATCGGTGTAGATATCTGGCAGGGTGTGCTTAATACCAACAATATCGCCGCAATTTCCGAGAAGGTCGGAGACAGAATGCTTCTGATGGGCGGTGTTGATTCTGTTATTGACCGTGCGGATGCTACAGAGGAAGAAATCCGCAAAGAGACAAGAAGAGCTCTGGATGAATACGGTAAACTTAAAGGCTTCTGGCCGGGAATCACTTATGGTGGCCCCGGAACCATTTATCCGGAAGTTGGCGCAACAATTATTGACGAGATCAACAAATACAATATGGAACATTACGGAGTGGCTATTTATTAAGCAGAGGTCATTGATGCTTTGTAATTAAAATCGGCGGAGGGTGAGATGTGACCCTCCGCGTTTGGGTTAAAGGCAAAAAAAGAGGAGGGGAATTTATGAAGTCAGAAAGCTCAGGCGCTGTTGTTAAAGCGACACCGAGACAACTGGCAGGTATTGTGGCAGCAGTGATCGTTTTGGTAGGCATGCATTTTGTGCCGACGACGGAGATGATGCCGTTGGCAGCCAGAAACACACTGGGGGTTCTCATTGCCGTTATTATTCTGCTGGTATGTGAGACGTTTCCGTTTGGTATCACCTGCCTGACAGCGATATCACTTCTGTATTTTTTTAAGTGTACCGGTTCGGTTCCGGAGGCACTGACAGGATTTACAAACGCAACACTGTTTTTTGTACTGGCTTCTTTTGGTATATCCGAGGCGTTGACAGCGGTGCCTGTATCTACCAGACTGTTGTTGGTACTGATGAAAAAATTCGGTCAGAATACAAATCGGCTGCTTTTTGCCGTTATGATGGTGACGGCGGTTTTATCTTCCGTTATTTCCAATGTGGCAGCGGCCGCTGTATTCATTCCGATCGTTCAGAAGTTTCTTGAGGTGTATGATGACGAGGAGGAAAGAAAACGTACCGGTCGGGCATTTATGATCGCGCTTCCTATCGCAAGTATGATTGGCGGCATGATGACACCGGCAGGCTCCTCCATCAATATGCTGGCCATCAGCATGCTGGAAAAATATGCGGATACGACGATAACCTTTGTCCAGTGGATGTGTCTGGGCATCCCGCTGACGGTTGTACTGCTTCCGGTGGCATGGATGCTTTTCATTAAGATCTATAAACCGGCACCGCTGTCGCAGAAGAAAATCTCCAGTTATCTGGATGAAGAAAATAAAATACTTCCACCGAAGATGACGGTAAAAGAAAAATATGTTCTTTTCATTCTGCTGATCATGCTGGTACTCTGGATTTTGAGCTCCTGGATATCTGTACTGCAGATCACAGCCGTTGCGCTGATCGGACTGATGCTTTATTTTGTGCCCGGGAAAATGCGTATCCTTAGCTGGAAACAGTTTCAGCACTGTGTAAGCCTGGAAGCTTTCATTCTCATGGGTACGATGATCTCCATCGGTAATGTCATTACGTCAAGCGGATTAAGTGAATGGCTTGGAAACGTTCTGTTCCCGGCAAACTTTGCGGCATCCGGTCTGCTGGCAATCGGATTTGTATGCCTGCTGACATTTGTACTGCTGGTGATCATACCTGTGGCACCGGCACTTGTGGCCATGCTTTCCGGTCCGTTGGTGGCGTTCTGCGTCAGAATCGGTGTATCACCGGCACTTGCCATGGCAGCGTTTGGTCTGTGCGCGGCAAACTGCTACTTGCTTCCGCTGGATACGGTTCCGTTGATGACATACGCGACCGGCTATTACAAGATGTTCGACATGCCAAAGGCAACCGTATGGATTCAGCTGGCAATGATCGTAATCTGCTCTCTGTGGCTCATGCTGATGGGAACCGTACTTGGACTTTGATGAGTATATTTCAATAG
>CALZOU010000037.1 GCA_945827805.1 uncultured Lachnospiraceae bacterium | reverse complement strand
AGATCTAGTACGGTCTCGTGGGCTCGGAGATGTGTATAAGAGACAGTTTATCAGCTGATGGCTGTTAAGCTGAAACATCCGGAGTATCTGGAGCAGGCTGAGGCTATGCTGATGGTTCCGGATTATCTGCAGTACAGACTGACAGGAGTGATGGCTCAGGAATATACAGAAGCTACTACAGGCCAGCTGATCAGCCCCATCACCAAGGATTGGGATTATGAACTGATCGATATGCTGGGATTCCCGAGAAAAATCTTCCAGAAGGTTAACAAACCGGGAACTACCCTCGGCAACTTGAAACCGGAGATCGCCAAAGAGGTTGGCTTTGATCTGGAAGTTATGCAGATCGGTTCCCACGATACAGCATCCGCTGTACTGGCTGTTCCGGCTAACGATGATGACTTTATGTATATCAGTTCCGGTACATGGTCACTGATGGGTGTGGAGGCTGCAGAGGCTAACTGCTCCATGAAGAGCCGTGCCGCTAATATGACCAATGAGGGTGGTTATAACTATCGTTTCCGTTTCCTGAAGAACATCATGGGTCTGTGGATGATCCAGTCTGTTCGCCACGAGACAGGCGATGCTTATTCCTTTGCACAGCTGTGTGAGATGGCTGAGGAAGCCAAGGATTTCCCGTCCAGAGTAGACTGCAACGACAACTGCTTCCTGGCTCCGAAAAACATGACAGAAGAGGTTAAGGATTACTGCCGCCGCACAGGACAGCAGGTTCCGGAAACCATCGGAGAGGTGGCTACTGTTGTATATGCCAGCCTGGCTGACTGCTACGCAAAGACTGTTGCAGAGATGGAAGATATCACCGGCAGAACTTACGGCCGTATCCACATCGTAGGCGGCGGTTCCAATGCCGGCTATCTGAACCAGCTGACAGCTAATGCCTGCAAACGTAATGTATACGCAGGACCGACAGAGGGTACTGCCATCGGTAACCTGACAGCACAGATGCTGAAAGCCAAAGAATTTTCCACCGTTGAGGAAGCAAGAGATAATATCTTCAAGTCCTTCGGTGTAAAAGAATACAAACCCCAGTAAATTTTATTTATTACATATTAAAGGAGGATGATACCCATGGGCGAGAGATATGAGTCCGCAAAAGCGATTTATGCAAAATTTGGCATTGATACTGATGCCGCTATCGAGACCTTAAAGAAAGTTCCGGTTGCCGTTCACTGCTGGCAGATCGATGATGTTACCGGTTTTGACAATGACGGTCCGCTGACCGGTGGTATCCAGACAACAGGTAATTATCCGGGTAAAGCTACGAATCCGGATCAGATGTTCGAGGATCTGGAAAAAGCATTCAGCCTGATGCCGGGTCTGAAAAAACTCAATGTTCATGCTAACTACGCTATCTTCGAAGAGGATGGTTTTGTAGATCGTGACAAACTGGAACCGAGACACTTCAAGAGATGGGTAGAATTCGCTAAGAAACATGGTATCGGTCTTGATTTCAACCCGACCTTCTTCTCTCATCCGATGATGAAAGACGGTCTGACCCTGTCCAGCCCGGATAAAGAGGTCAGAGATTTCTGGATCAACCATGGTAAAGCATGTATCCGTATTTCTAATTACTTTGCTGAAGAGACAGGTATCCCCTGCGTTATGAATATCTGGACCGGTGACGGCTTCAAGGATGTTCCGGGAGATCGTATGGGTCCGCGTCTGCGTTACAAAGAGTCCATCGAGGCTATTCTTTCCGAGCCATATGACTTCAACAAAGTTAAACCGTGTGTAGAGTCCAAAGTATTCGGTATCGGTGCTGAGGCTTACACTGTAGGTTCCGCTGAGTTTACCTTGAGCATGGCTGCTCTGCACAAAGATAAATGTATGCCGCTGATGGATAATGGTCATTATCATCCGACAGAGGTTGTTTCTGATAAGATTCCGGCTCTGCTGTGCTTCTTCCCGGAACTGGCTCTGCACGTAACACGTGGTATCCGTTGGGATTCCGACCATGTACTTATTCTGGATGATGAGACAAAAGAGATCGCTCAGGAGATCGTTCGCTGTGATGCTCTCGGTCGTGTTTACATTGCTCTGGATTACTTTGATGCAGCAATCAACCGTGTATCTGCTCTGGTTACAGGTTATCGTTCCATGCAGAAGGCTCTGCTGAATGCACTGTGTACTCCGAACGCTTACTTCAAAGAGCTGCAGGATACAAATCAGATGTCCAGAAAGATGGTAGCTATGGAAGATGCCAAAATGCTGCCGCTGGGTGATGTCTGGGCTGAGTACTGCGAGCAGTGTGGTGTTCCGGCTTGCGGTTACTACGATGATATCGAGAAATATGAGAAGGACGTTCTTCTGAAGAGATAATTAAAAATACTTTGTATCTGTGAGAGCACTGAGCAGATACCATTGGCTGCTGTTCGCTGACCATCCGATGAACAGTACCTGCCAATTTCTCTAAAAGTGAATGATGCCCCGGCATATTGCCGGGGCATTTTCTGAGCTAAAGGATACTGTTCTGCAATATTCTTCTGCGGGGAAATATGCTTTTTAATAGTATTTCCTGTATTCCGAAGGAGTCATATGCACCAGTTTCTCAAAACTGCGTGTGTATGTGAGCGTATTTTTGAACCCTACACTGTTAGCCACTGCCGCAATAGACAGTTTGGAATAGGAGAGAAGTTCTTTGGATTTGTTGATCCGGAATTCTGTCACATACTGATGTACTGTCATGCCGGTGTGTTCCTTAAATAATTTGCAGAAATAGTATTTTGAAAAGCTGATGCTGTTGCATATGGTGTCGATATCCAGATCTGACTGGTAGTTTTCCTGAATGTATCGGATGGCAGTGTTCACGGCATTGTCCTGAACCGGAGTCAGATCTTTGGCAGCCAGAATATTCTGAGAAAGTTTGTACAGATCCAGAAGCAATTGATGGATCAGTACACCGGCTTCGAGCTGATTCATCAGGGCATTTCGTGTAGAAGTATAGTCGATCTCAAAAAGACTCAGAAAATAATCGAGAATACTGCTCAGCTGATTGGTATGAAACAGGCTGTTGCTTTTCCGGATCATATTGTAATAATGCTGTGCCTGTGTGCCGCTGATCACAATGTACAGAAAATCCTTCTCTCGATTCCATGGCTGAGAAAAGCTTAAGGGGGTATTGCAGGAAGAAAATATCACATCGTCCGGATTGACCGGATAGCGGACATTGTGTTTGGTGAAGGTCATGCTGGTCAGAGAGTAAAGCAGTAGATAGTCAGAATAATTGTTGGTCTTTCCTCTGACAAAACGCCGGCTGTTGGAAAAACCTGCTTCTTTTACATAAAAGGGAAGAGAACGTATCTCCTGATTGACGATGGCTTCCTTTCCCGTACGCACGGTAGGGAGTGTTCTTTTGGGCAGTTTCATGGTGGAAATCCTCGCTGTAATGATTCAAATTGTTACAAAACAGGTGAAAAAAGAACAAAAATATAACATATTGTGTATTGTTGATAATTAAGTATAACATTTTCGGATAAAAATAGCAATTATGTATCAAAAAGCAATTTTTGAATGTTGAAAAACAATTTTTGATATTGCATTATGGGCAATGTTTAGGTAATTTTATATCATAATCACTGCGTCACGCGAGTTGAAAAGCTGCGAAATGCAGTGAAAAAATTAAAAGGAAGGAAAGGAGATATAACAAATAATGAGTGATTATATCTTGGAACTGAAAGACGTTGTGAAAACGTTCGGCGGTGTCCGTGCGTTAAACGGTGTTAAATTTCAGTTGAAAAAAGGTGAGATCCATGCTCTGATGGGTGAAAACGGAGCCGGTAAATCCACCTTTATTAAAGTTATCACAGGTGTTCATCAGCCGGACAGCGGTACCATGCTGCTCGAAGGCGAGAGAATGACATTTCGTAACACATCAGATTCCGCTAAGATGGGTATTGCGGCTATTTACCAGCACGTTACCTCTTTCCCGGATCTGACAGTTACAGAGAATATCTTCATGGGTCAGGAAATCAAGAACAAATTTGGTTTCTATGACTGGAAAGCCATGAGAGCCCGTGCCAAAGAGCTGATCGAGCCATTGAGCAAAGAAATCGATGTAACCAAGCCCATGGGAACACTTTCCGTAGCTGCTCAGCAGCTGGTAGAGATCGCCAAGGCCCTTTCCCGTGATGCCCGTATTCTGATCATGGATGAGCCTACCGCTTCTCTGACAAGAAATGAATGTCTCCAGCTGTACCGTATCGCCAAGGAACTGCGTGACAAAGGCGTTTCCATTATCTTCATTACCCACCGTTTTGAGGATATGTATGAGCTTTGCTCCCGTGTTACGGTATTCCGTGACTCTACATATGTTGGCTGCTGGGATGTTGACAAGATCACCAATCAGGATCTGGTAAAAGCCATGGTAGGCCGTGAGCTGACAGCCATGTATCCGGAAAAGACAGCCAAGATCGGTGATGTGGTTCTGGAAGTTGACAATATCTCCAAAGAAGGTTACTTCAAGAACGTTTCCTTCAATGTTCGCCGCGGTGAGATCCTGGCTCTGACCGGTCTGGTTGGCGCAGGACGTACAGAGGTATGCCAGAATATCTACGGTATCATGCAGCCGGACAGCGGTGAAATCCGTCTGGAAGGCAAAAAAGTCAATATCAAGAGCCCCATTGACGCTCTGAAGCTGGGTATAGGTCTTCTGCCGGAGAACAGACAGACACAGGGTCTGGTCAACGAGCTGCCGATCTATCAGAACGTATCCTCAGCTACCATGAAACAGTTTACCAAGGGTGGTCAGCTGGATGTAAACGCCGAGATGGAAAATGCCATCAAGCTCTGTAAGAAGATTCAGCTGAAAGCCAACGATATTACAGCACCGCCCAGCTCTCTGTCCGGTGGTAACCAGCAGAAGGTAGTAGTTGCCAAGATGCTTTCCGCTGAGCAGAAAGTCCTGATCATGGACGAGCCGACAAAGGGTATCGACGTAGGTGCCAAGTACTCTATCTATGAGATCATGAATGAGCTGGCCTGCAACGGCTACGCCATCATTATGGTTTCCTCCGAGATGCCGGAGGTTCTGGGTGTTGCCGACCGCGTTGTTGTTATGAAGAGCGGCCGCGTGACTGCTGAATTCTCGGATATGTCTTCACTGACACAGGAGATGATCCTTGAGGCTTCCCTGAAAGAGAAAGGAGGAGACAAATAATGAAAAAGTTATTACATTCCCGTAACACCGGTCTGATCGTCGTGCTGATCCTTCTTCTCGTTATGGCACGTATTCTGACACCGAATATGTTCTCTGTACAGGCTATCATCAACATGCTGCAGAACAACTCTGTATACGCTCTGCTGGCTGTAGGTGAGATGGTGGTTATCCTGACCAGCGGTATTGATATTTCCATAGCTTCTCTGCTGGCCTTCGTTGGTATCGTGACCACATCCCTTTCCTGTGCAAATCCGGGAATCCCGGGTGTGACCTGGTTTATCCTGGCTATCGTTTTAGGCGCTCTCTGCGGTGCTTTAAACGGCGCGCTGGTTGGTTATCTGCATATGGTACCGATGATCTGTACTCTGGGTACCATGTATATCTTCCGTGGTCTGGCTTTCGCCGTATCCGGCGGTCAGTGGTGGTTCGCTGCTTCCTATCTGGACAGCTATCGTGTTTTTGCCATCGCCAAGATCCTGGGTATTCCGGCTATTGTCTGGATCGCCGTTATCGTTATGGTTCTTGTTGGTCTGTTTCTGGGCTATACCGCTCCGGGCAGACGTATCTATGCTATCGGTACCAGCCGTGAGTCTTCTGCGGTTGCCGGTATCAAAGAGCCGACTGTTACTTTCTACGCATATATCATCTGCGGCGCGCTTGCCGGTCTTGCCGGTATGCTGTACACCGCAAACTATGCCGGCGGATACTACGGTATGGCAGAGGGCTTTGAGATGACAGCCATCGCTATCTGTGTACTGGGCGGTGTTTCCATCAACGGTGGTAAAGGCCGTATCGACGGTGTGGCCATCGGTGTGCTGATCATGTGCGTAATTACCAACTTCATCAGTATGATTCCGGGTATGAGCGTATGGCAGAAAGCCCTGCAGGGTGCTATCATCATCGTAGCTGTAATCATCAACTATTTCACAGAGCGTACAGCTGAGAAACGTGCTCTGAAAGAAAGGGGTGCTTTGATCTAATGCCGGGAAGTAATTACGATAGAGACCTTTCTGTAAAAGAAGGTTTTGTGTTATCCAAATTCCTTGTAAAATGGGAAATGATCCTTGTTTATATCCTGATCCTTCTGAATCTGGTACTTCTGATCTTCAAGCCGGAGCTGTTTTTCCAGGCCGGTACGATTCAGACGATCATTAACTCCGGTTTCGACAGTTCACCGCTGGTACTCGGTATGGTATTTATCCTGCTGCTGGGTGACATCGATGTTTCCGTTGCCGCTCAGATCGTACTTGGCGGTATGGTAACCGGTCTGATGATGAATGCGGGTATCCCGTCCATCATCTGTGTTCTTGCAGGCATACTTACCTGTGTACTCTGCGGCGCATTCAACGGCTTCTGTGTGGCATATTTCAAGATGCCGGCCGTTATCACTACGATTTCTACTTCCATGCTGTTCCGCGGTATCGCCGAGATCGTTCTCGGAGAGAATTCTCTGAAGAATTTCCCGGCATGGTACAATAAGATCGGCTGGTACAATATCGGTGGAATTATTCCTCTGAGTATGGTGCTTTTCCTGATCATGGGAGCTATTCTGATCTTTGTACTGCACAAATCACCTTTCGGACGTAAGGTTTACATTGTAGGTAACAATCCTACCTGTGCTACCTACTCCGGTATCAGCGTATTCCGCGTAAAAATGGGATGCTTTATGCTGATGGGCTTCATGGCCGGTATCGGTTCCATCTTCTTTATCGGACGTATGGGCGGCGGTATTTCCTCCTCCATGGCTACCGGTTATGAGATGACAGCTATCGCCACAGCCGTTCTCGGCGGTGTATCCACCAGCGGTGGTAAAGGTAAAATGTTCGGACCGATGATCGCAACGTTCATCATGTCCTTCCTGATCTTTGTTCTCGGTCTTCTGGGCGTTGACCCGAACACCAAAAAGATCTTTATCGGTATCATCCTGATCCTGACCATCCTGGTTTCCACTGTGAATAAACAGATGATCAAGGATATCAAGCTGAGACTGCTTTACCACAACAACAAGAACATCGAAGCGGTTAATGACAGAACCGCAGAGCTTGTAAAGAAAAACAAAAACGAGATCAAGAAACTGCAGAAAGCCGGCGGAAAAGATGCCGAGATCAAGAAACTGCAGGCTGAGATCGAAGCTGCTCAGAAAGAATGTAAAGAAAAATCCGCACAGTTCTGGGCAGATCAGCAGGCTGATGAGAAAAAAGCAAAAGAAAGATTTGCCAAATAATCAACTCTGTGATACTATTTATTAGTCGATATAAACAAAAAGTTTATATACACATATCCTAAAGGAGGAAGAAAAAGATGAAAAAAATGAACAAGTTCATGGCACTCGGCCTTGTTGCAGCAATGGCTGGTACCACACTTGCAGGATGCGGCGGCAGCTCTTCTGCAGCACCGGCATCCAGCGCAGCACCGGCAACGAGTGAGGCAGCTCCGGCAGCAAGCGAAGCTCCCGCAGCAAGCGAGGCAGCAGCTCCGGCAGCAGGCGGAAACCACGTATTCATGTTCAAATCCGTAGGTAATGCTTTCGGTGTTATCATGTACGAAGGATTTGCTGATTACATGAAACAGGTTGGCGAAGGCTGCGAGGAGAAATCCCCGGCTGAGACAACTGTAGCTGCTCAGGTACAGCTGATCGACGAAGCTCTGACAAAAGGATGCAAATCCCTGTCTATCTCCACAAACGGTGATACCGGTTATGATGAAGTATTCGCTAAGGCTCAGAGCCAGAATGTACCGATCGTATCCGTTGACTCCGCTGCTTCCGCAGATTACCGTGTAACACACAACAACCAGGCATCCACCGCTGATATCGGTGCTATGCAGGTTCGTGCAGCTGTTATGATCGCTTGCGGCGTTGACTTTGATCCGGCTGACGCTGATATGACCAAGGGCGTTGAGGCTGCTCTGGCAAGCTACACAGGTGATCCGATCAACATCGGTGTTCTGTCCGCTGGTATCGATACACCGGTACAGAACGGCTGGATCGCTGAGATGGAAAAAGAGCTGGCAAAAGACATCTACGCTGGTAAAGTAAATCCGGAACTGGATAAGAAATATGGTGATGACGAGTTCACAAAATCCACAACTCAGGCTCAGGCTTTCCTGAACGAGGGTAAAGTAGATGTTATCATTTCCCCGACCACAGTTGGTATCGCAGCTGCAGCTGAGGTTATGAAACAGGCTAACTCCGACATCAAAGTTACAGGTCTTGGTCTGCCGAGCGAGATGAAACCGTACATGCCGACATCTGACGCTGATGATGCTAACACATTCATCTGCCCGTTCATGCTGCTTTGGGATGTATCTCACCTGGGTGCTTCCACAGCTGCTATCCAGATGGCTGTACAGAACGACGGCTTCACAGGCGCTGCTGGCGAGACAATGACAATGCAGGCTTGGGGCGAGTACGGCGAAGAGACCTTCACTGCAGAGGATGACGGTAACGGCGGAACAACAGTTCTGACAGGTATTCCGTACACCTTCTACAAAGGCAACATGGCTGAGTGGGCTGATAAGCTCTAATTGCAGCGATAACTGCATGACAGTTTGACTTTGTACTTTAGGCGCCTGCCCGAAAGGGCAGGCGCTTTTCAAATGTAAGGCAGGGTTATATACTGTGCCGGAAAGAGGTGATCAGCTGGGGAATGGCGAGCAGGAAGAATACTGTTGTCAAAGATAAGTGTTAGGCATTTTTGCGGAATATTTATCTGTGCCAACAGAATCCTCATTTCACAGATTCTACACATGATTTTGCTAAAGTAATAACGATTATGCTGAGATGGAAACAGTGTGTAAATACACTGGAAAAGCTGTATGTACATACCGAAACTATGTGTACATACCAGAAGAAAAAGAAAATACTGGAAAACGAAAGGAGATGCAGACGGTGATAGAAGTAAAACATCTCGTAAAAAAATACGGGGATCATACAGCCGTGAATGACCTTTCCTTTACTCTGGAAAGTGGGAAAATATATGGTTTTCTAGGCCCGAACGGTGCCGGAAAGTCCACGACAATGAATATGATGACCGGATATATCGCCTCCACATCGGGACAGATCCTGATCAACGGGCATGATATCCTGACAGAGACGGAGGAAGCCAAAAAGTGCATCGGTTATCTGCCGGAGATCCCGCCGCTGTATGTGGACATGACCGTATGGGAATATCTGATCACAGTAGCAGACCTGAAGAAGGTGCCAAAGAAAGAGCGCAATGCGCAGCTGGAAAAGATCATGGAGACAGTACAGATTACGGACATGAAAAAGCGTCTGATCAAAAATCTGTCCAAAGGCTATCGCCAGCGCGTGGGTATTGCTCAGGCACTGATCGGTTATCCTGAGATCATTATTCTGGATGAGCCTACGGTAGGCCTGGATCCCAAGCAGATCATCGAAATCCGTGATCTGGTGAAATCGCTGGGAAAAGACGATACGGTAATTTTAAGCTCCCATATACTGACGGAGATCAGTGCGGTGTGTGATTATGTACTGATCATCAACAAGGGACGGCTGGTGGCAGCGGATGCCACGGAGAATTTGAGCAAAATGTTTGCAAGGCAGAACAGCCTGGAGCTTCTTCTGGATGTTTCTCAGGAAGAGGCTGAAAAAGTGCTGGATAAGTTTCCACAGATTGAGACAGTGCATTTTACCACACTGGCAGATCAGACTCTGCGCGTTGAACTGAATGTAGGCGGTGACACAGATATTCGCCGGGAACTGTTCTTTGCTTTTGCGGATGCGCGGATACCGATCCTGGAGATGAAGAATGCCAGTGTGACTCTGGAGGACATTTTCCTGGAAGTTACCGGAAATGCTGACGAAACGCAGAAGAATAGAGAGGAGGAGACACGATGACAGCCGTATATCGAAAAGAATTGCGCAGCTATCTGACTTCCATGATCGGCTACGTATTTATTGCCTTTATGCTGGCAGCGATCGGCATCTATTTTGCCTTTCAGAATTTAAATATCGGCTCGCCCCGGTTTGAACTGGTGCTGGACAATGTACAGTTTGTATTTCTCGTGTTTGTACCGATCCTGACCATGCGTGTGCTGGCAGATGAGAAGAAACAACGCACGGATCAGCTGCTTTTGACGCTGCCGCTGTCCGTATGGGATATTGTGTTGGGCAAATTTCTGGCGGTGGTGACATTGTATGCGGTGCCGATGGTGATTATCTGTTTTTATCCGCTGCTTTTGTCCAGTTTTGGGCCGGTGAATATGCCGGCGGCTTATTTTGCTATTTTGTCCTTTTTCTTACTGGGATGCGCGGACATTGCCATCGGTGTTTTTCTGTCTTCCGTGACGGAGAACTCCGTGATCGCGGCAGTGATGACCTTTGGCGTACTGCTGGCCTGTTATCTGATGAATACGATCGCAACAATGGTTTCCTACACCGCAACTGCTTCTTTTCTGGCATTTACGGTGGTGATCCTGCTTTTTGTGGCTATTGTATACCATATGCTGAAAAATACTACCGTGACCTGCGTGGCCGGTGTGGTGCTGGAGGGTATCCGTATTTTATCTGAATGGAAGACTTGCAAATTTCTTTGACGGCATGCTGGATATCGGGGGGATCGTCTATTTCCTCTCCATTATCGCTGTATTTCTGGTGCTCACGGAACAGACTATCGTCAAGCGACGCTGGAGTTAGGAGGGGGACAGTATGGAAAAGAAAAGTTTAAAAAACGGTTCCTACAGCATTCTGATCACCCTGATCGTCATAGCGGCGGCGGTGGTGCTGAATGTGATCATCAAGACGCTGCCGGAAAATCTGACACAGCTGGATTTCAGTACCAATAAGCTGTATACGTTAAGTGATACCACCACAGAATTTCTGGCAGGGATCACCGATGATGTGGAGATCTATTACATCTGTGAAAACGGAGAAGAGGATGATACGACACTGAAGCTTTTGCATCGCTATGCAGATGCATCCTCTCATGTATATATGGAGCAGATCGATCCGGCATTATATCCGGGATTTACATCCCAGTATACCGATGAGACTGTGAAAAACGGCAGTATTATTGTGGTCTGCGGTGAGACCAGCAAGGTGATCGACGGTGACGGTCTGTATACCGACACCTATAATTCATCCACAGGAAAATTAGTGCATGCGGCCTATGATGGAGAAGGTCAGGTGACCAGCGCCATCGACTATGTGACCAATAAAAATGTTCCTGTTTTGTATGTGCTGAACGGCAACGGTGAGGGAACGCTGGATGAAGCCTTTCTGGAGGCTATTGCCAAAAATAATATTGAAATGAAAAATCTGAATCTTCTTTCGGAGGATGTGCCGGAGGATGCGGCAGGCCTGCTGATCAATGCGCCGCAGAATGATTATTCTCCGGACCAGGCGGAAAAGATCATCAATTATCTGGAGGGGGGAGGCAGTGCCCTGATCACCTCCAATTACTCGATCTACAGTATGCCAAATTTTGATTCCATTCTCAGCAACTATGGCCTTGCCCGCAAGGAAGGTGTGCTGTTTGAAGGGGATTCCGGGCATTTTATGAGCTATCCCTATTGTCTGATCCCGAATATGGAATATACACGGATCACAGAGAAACTCTATAGCACCGGATTTGTGCTGATGCCCATGTGTCAGGCCATTGAACAGACGGATACCTACAGAAATTCCATTTCCATGTATCCTCTGCTGCAGAGCACGAATTCTTCCTATAATAAGGCAGATGTGGTGCATATGACCACTTCCGTGAAAGAAGATGGAGATGAAGACGGTCCTTTTACCATTGGTATGCTGGTGGAAGAGGATACCAATACGGATGATGAGATAGATACCCGGATCGTATATTACAGCACAGGATATCTGCTGGACGCAGATTATAATACCTCTGTTTCCGGAAGTAATGCAGAGCTGGTGGCCAGCACGGTCAATTATCTGTGCAATAATGCGGCCGTATCCAGTGCGGTACCGGTGAAAAATCTGCAGGTACAGTATCTGACCATGAGCTCCTTCTCTGCAAACTTCTGGACTGTGGTTACGGTATTTGTACTGCCGTTGCTCTTTATTGTAATCGGATTTGTAATCTGGATGAAGAGGAGAAAAGGCTGATGTCAAAGAAAAACAAAAAGGCGCTTCTCACAGGCGCTGTGCTGCTGGTCGTATTGCTGGCTGCGCTGGTGCTGGTAAAGGTACTTACCGGTCAGATGGAGAAAAAACAGCAGGAAAACAGTGAGAATGAGGCCGCAAAGGCCATTGTATTGTCCCTTCCGGAAAAAGATATGGCAAGTATCACTTTTATCGGGGAGGACGGTGAGATCCGTATGGAACAGGACAGTTCCGGCTGGGTGAATGCGCAGGATAAGTATCCGCTGCAGGGCAGCCGCACAAAGCTTCTGACAGACGATCTGGCAGCCCTTAAAGCTGAGAGGACGCTGGAGAATATCACAGATCTGTCAGAATACGGTCTGGATCAGCCGTCCCAGAAGATAACGGTGACTATGCAGAATCAAAAAACATATGAGCTGCTTTTGGGTAAGAAAAATACCACGACGAAACAGCTGTATTTCCAGATGGCAGATGATCCGCAGACAGTGTATCTGACCGCCACAGCACTGGACAGTCACTTTTCCGGCCGGGTACAGGATTTCGCTGCCTATGAGGATTTTCCTTTTATCGAACCTTCTACAATGCGGGAGTTTGATGTGCAGAAGGCGGAGAATTCCTATATTCTGACCATGACAGGAGATGACCAATGCTCCGTCACAGGAGATGACGGCGTTACGCAGCTGGCAAATCTGACCACTTTGGGTGTGGTACAGAATAATATTTCCTACATCAGCTGGGCCCGTCATATGGAATACGACTGCAAAGACATGGCTGCCTATGGACTGGAAGAGCCACAGTGTACGGTAAAGATCACCTATGAAGTGGGAGGCGAGGAGAAAATCCTCACAATTTACATCGGTGATCAGGATGAAAGTGACAATTATTACGTGCGTATTAATGATTCCACAGCGGTAAATACTGTGCGGGAGGAATACCTGATGGATCTGGTGGAGAATCAGGCTACGTCCTACTGGAGCCTTACCTACAGCTTTGTCTCCATCAGCGACCTGAAAAAACTGACCGTGACCACTGAGGGCGAAAGCCATACGCTGGAGTATTTCCGGGAAGAGAAAGAAGATGGTACCGATACTGAGCAGTGGCTGTTTGACGGCAAAGAAGTGGAAAAGGATCTGTTTACCCGGTTCTATTATGACTGCGTCAGTGTGACCGCCCAGGAACGCTTTGAAAGTGTACCGGAGGATCTGGGTGAGCCGGCATTGAGTCTGCATTATGAGCTGAATGATGGCAGCACTAAGGATATCACTTATTATAAGGCTGATCAGAATTTCTTTACTGTAGTTTATGAGAATGGTACTAAGGCAGCCAGTACGAATAAGTTGTATGTGAATATTATGCTGGATGATCTGAAAAAACTGTCAGAGGGCATCTGAAAAACTCTATATTATTATTCAGTTTGTTGCGGAAAAAGAGCGGTCGCCGCCTGACGGTCTGCCGGCATATATATACTCTCCGGGCTCCTACTGCGCTCGCTCCGAGCCTGTAGTCTCGGAGTCGTGCTCGTTAAAGTCGCGCGGTGAGTATATATATGCCGGCAGACCGTCAGGCGGCGACCGCTCTTTTTCATTTACGTTTTGGTTGGATAAGCTATAAAAACCGATAGTTGATTTTTGCATGAACAGCGGGTAATATATACATAGATTCGGGCAAGAAAAGCTGCAGATCGGGCAGCGTGAAGACAGCAAGGAAATATCCGATCACAGGAGGAAAATATGAAGAAGGAAACATTAGCTTTACTGGAAAAATATGACCAGACCCATCTGCTGGCCTTTTATGATCAGATGGATGACGCACAGAAAGAAAATTTTGAAAAGCAGCTGGATACTCTGGATTGGGGAGTATTTGACTGTTTCGGCAATGATAACACACCGGAGGGCAAGGGTAAGATCGATCCTATCGGTGCGCTGAGCATTGCTGATATCGAGGCGAAGAAAGAGGATTATGTAAAGACCGGTCTGGAAGCTATCAAAGCAGGCAAAGTTGGAGCACTTTTGCTGGCTGGCGGTCAGGGGACACGTCTGGGCTGCAGTGGTCCGAAGGGAAGCTTTAATATCGGTGTGACAAAGGAACTGTATATCTTTGAACAGCTGTTCAGAAATACCATGGATGTAGTGGAGAAGGCCGGAGCCTGGGTACCGTTCTTTATCATGACCAGTGATAAGAATCATGAGGAGACTACTTCTTTTCTGAAAGAGCACAATTATTTCGGGTATAATCCGGACTATATCTGGTTCTTTACCCAGGATATGGCACCCAGCATGGATTATGACAAGAAACTTCTGATGGAGAGCAGCGAAAAGCTGGCCTTTTCTCCCAACGGCAACGGTGGCTGGTTTACTTCTTTTGCCAACGCGGGATTGTTAAAGAAGGCAAAAGAGATAGGCGTGGAATGGCTCAACTGCTTTGCTGTGGATAATGTGCTGCAGCGGATCGCGGATCCTTGTTTTGTGGGTGCAGTGATCGACCAGAACTGTGTCAGCGGTGCAAAAGTAGTACGAAAGGCTGATCCGGAGGAGAGAGTCGGCGTGCTCTGTCTGGAGGATGGCAAGCCCTCTATCGTTGAGTATTATGAGATGACCCATGAGATGAATTACGCAAAGGACGAGCAGGGCAATTATCTGTATTGCTTCGGCGTGATCCTGAACTATCTGTTCCGTATGGATAAGCTGGAGGAGATCATTGAAAAACGCATGCCCACTCATGTTGTAGAGAAAAAGATCCCCTATGTGGATCCGGACGGTACAGCCCATGCGCCGGAAACACCCAACGGATATAAGTTTGAGACACTGATCCTGGATATGGTGCATATGATGGATAACTGTCTGGCCTATGAGGTGGACAGAGAAAGAGAGTTTGCTCCGGTGAAGAATAAGGTTGGTGTAGATTCTATTGATACGGCGAGAGAACTGCTGAAAAAGAACGGGGTAGAGATTTAGTTTTGAGTGATAAGAAATCATCCTCAAATTCCCTGAATAAAATGGCCCTGAAGGCGGGGGTTTTCTATATTTTTGCGCAGCTGTTTATCCGGGGAATTTCTTTTATAACGACTCCGCTGTATACAAGGCTTCTGACGACGGCACAGTATGGGCAGATCAAGGTATATGAGTCGTGGCTTTTGATCGCGGTGCCGGTGATGTCTTTGTGTCTGTGGAAGAGTGTGGACCGGGCTAAGTATGACCTGGACGAGCAGGGGTATAATGCGTATGTTTCTTCGAATCATACGCTGTCCTATATTTCTATCGCTATATGCTTCCTTTTGTGTCTGCTGTTTAAGGATCAGGTAGAGGCTTTCTGCCACATGGACGATATCATGTTCTATGTGGGCTTTGGCTATGTGTTTGCCTATACCAGTATCCTGTTTATGCAGCGGCGGGAAAAGCAGATGATGCGCTACAAGGCCAGTACGCTGATCACGCTGCTGACGGTGGTGCCGGCGACCCTTGTTTCTCTGGTATGGATGTATATGGGTAAGCAGAACGGTTTGCAGCAGGAACTGGTGCATTACCGGGTGATCTCCTTTTACGGTATCCATATCCTGGGAGGCATCGTGGTGATCATCCTGCTGACAGTCCAGGGGAAAAAACTGGTATCCGGGGAATTCTGGAAATACGGGCTGCTCTACAGCCTGCCTCTGATCCCTGAGGCAATCTCTATACAGATCATGAACCAGGCGGATAAGATCATGGTCCAGAATATGGTCAGCGATGAAGCTTCCGGACTTATCGGCCTTGGCACTACGGTGTCCTTTATCATCTGGATCCTGGAGGACAGCGTGTGGAATGCCTGGCAGCCCTGGCTGTTTGAAAAGATCTCGCGCAAAGAGACAAAGGACGTGGAAGCGCCATGGAAGATCCTCATGCACGGCTTTGGTCTGATCTCCTGGTTCCTGGTGATGCTGGCGCCGGAAGTGATCCTGGTGCTGGGAGGAAAGCGGTACTACGAAGTGATCTGGCTGGTAACGCCTATGGTTACGGGAACTCTGTTCCGCTTTTACAGTTACAGCTATACCGCCATCCAGAATTATCATAAAAAGACAGAATACGTGGCGCTGGGCACACTGATGGCCATGGTGGTCAATGTGATCCTGAACTATGTCTGTATTCTGCAGTTTGGCTATCAGGCAGCAGCCTATACCACAGCGGTCAGCTATTTTCTGCTGCTTCTTCTGCAGGGATGGCTGGAGCTTAAGATCACGGGACAGAGGATCATCCCTCTGGGGACCACCGTCAGGATCTCCCTTGCCTATTTTGCGGTGAATCTGGTGTCCATGGGGGCTTATCTGCTGCCCTGGTATGTACGGTATCTGGTAATCGCAATGGGAGCCTTTCTGGCGTGCAGAAAGATCCTGCCCCAGTTTATTCGGGTAGTAAAGACTACGAAAGGTCATAAAACAATACATTAATCCGGAGGAAAGTGATGTTCGATAAATTACAGAGAAAGCTGGTCAATGTATTTATTTTTCTGGATCTGACCAAAATGGAAAAAAAGGTGCCCTATAACCAGAAGAAAGTGGTGCCGATGCAGAACAGAAGAGTGCAGAAGCTGGTGAAAAAAGCATACAAGATCCCGTTCTATAAAGAACGCTTCGACCGGGCCGGTGTGAAGCCGGAGGATATAAAGACCGGCGACGACCTGGCAAAGCTGCCCCTTCTG
Organism: uncultured Lachnospiraceae bacterium; assembly: GCA_945827805.1. GTDB lineage: Bacteria > Bacillota > Clostridia > Lachnospirales > Lachnospiraceae > UBA11957. The sequence continues at coordinate 1,237 of CALZOU010000037.1, read as the reverse complement.
ACCAAGGATGAGCTGCGGGGCTGGATGAAAGAAGAAGAAAAAAAACCGAAATACAGGTACTGGTTTAAGGATACCACCAGCGGATCCTCCGGTGTGCCTTTGATGGTACTGTTTTCTCCGAGAGAAAAGGCTTATATGATGGCCAACTGGTTCCGCGTGATGCTGGTGGCGGGATATAATCCCTTCAGGGGAAAGACCATGAGCCGCCGCAGCGCCCACAGCGTAACCGGCGGTCACGACACAGTGCTGCAGCGGATCGGTATCCTGCGTCGGGGATTCTTAAATCAGTACGCCCCGGAAGCGGATATGGTCAGACAAATTAACGACTACAAGCCGGAGTTTCTGTATATGAACAAGACAGAGTTCATGCGGCTGTGTCTGTACTGTAAGCAGAATAATGTAAAGCTTCATAAGCCCCGGTTCTATACGCCCACCGGTGAAAAGATCGACGATACGGCCAGAGCCCTGTTTCGGGAGATCCTTGGTCCCGGCATCATCGATTCCTACGGAACCGCTGAGGCAGGCGCCTGCATGGTGAAGCTGTTCGATGCGAAAGAGTATACGATTCATCAGGATTCTTTCGTGGTGAATATCATGGATGATGAGGGTCATGTGGCCACAGAGGGAAAAATTGTGGTCACACCGCTGTACAAGACCGATATTCCGCTGATCAACTACGTGGTAGGTGATAAAGGCAATGCCGAGGTCAAAGACGGTGTCAAGGTGATCTCCAATGTGCAGGGACGAATGAACGACTTTTTCCGTTATAAGACGGGAGAGGTGACTACCTTCTTCGAAATCGCTCCCATCATCGCCCACTGTACGGATGTCCTTCAGATCCGCTTCATTCAGGAAAGTTACGATCTGATCCGGGTACAGTGCGTGCATAATGCCCAGGATTCCACCCGGACAAAGGAAGAAGCCCAGAAGGAGCTGGAAACCGCCCTTCAGGCCAAATTCAAACATCCCTTTACGCTGGAGTTTGAGTGGATGCAGGTGATCCCGCCGGATCCCAACGGAAAACTCAGGATGATCGTCTGCAACGTGGCAGGCCGGTAAGCAGGAACCATAAATAAACTGAAGCAGGAGATTTATCAGAAATGAAGAGAAAAGGAATTTGGAAAGCGGGGATTCTGTTCCTGATGCTGGTCTTCGTGCTGTCTCTGACCCAGAGCAGCGTACATACGGTAGCTGTCTCTTATACACATCTCCGAGCCCACGAGACCGTACTAGATCT
>CALZOU010000036.1 GCA_945827805.1 uncultured Lachnospiraceae bacterium | reverse complement strand
ATGTAAGAGATAATGAATTGTCAATAATGCTTTTGAAAGGATGTCGTAATTAAAAATAATCTGTGCAAAAGTAATGAAAATGAATAATGGATAAGTAAAATGATTTCACATACTTGACATTCTCTCAACTGGAATATATGATAAAACCGTATTATGAATTAAATGAATTAACTTATAAAACCGATAAAATGATTTGGATATGACGCCTGATTCAGGGTAGACTGTTACTGTTTACCGGATTGCCGGGGAACAATAACGATTGACTGTATGCGAAAGGCGTGTCGAGTGAAAAAGTGGATGACAGTATATTTTAAAACTGCTATAATTAAGAAGGCTTAAAAGCGGAAACATAAAATCAGTTAAGAAGGAAATATCGTATGCTTAAATTATTACCATCGGTATTATCTGCCGATTTTGCCAATCTCGGGAGAGATCTGGCCTGTATAAAAGAAGCTGGGATTACACAGGTACATGTGGATGTAATGGACGGAAACTTCGTGCCGAGTATTTCTCTGGGATTCCCGGTGATCCGTTCCATGCGAAAGGTGAGTGACCTGTTTTTTGACGTCCACCTGATGGTGGAGGAACCGGGCCGTTATCTGGAGGAGACAAAGGCTGCCGGAGCGGACAGAATCGGTGTTCATGCGGAAGCCTGCCGTCATCTGCACAGAACGCTGCAGCAGATCAGGGCGCTGGGCTGTGAAACCTGTGTGGTGTTAAATCCCGCAACACCTCTGACAGCGTTGGATTATGTGCTGGAGGATGTGGATGTAGTGCTTTTGATGACCGTTAACCCCGGATTTGGGGGCCAGGCCTATATTCCTGCCATGACAGAGAAGATCAGACAGCTTTGCCGCATGATCGATGAGCGGGGGCTGGATGTGAAGATCGAGATCGACGGCGGTGTGAAGCTTTCCAACGCAAAGGAACTGATTGAGGCCGGAGCGGAGTATCTGGTGGCCGGTTCCAGCGTATTTAACGGGGAGCCTGAGAAGGCTATTGCCGAATTTAAGGATATTTTTGCCGGATTTGAGGCATAAATAAGGTAACAGCAGCTGATAAATCATCAGCTGAGATATTAATACATTATTTTCCAGGGAGGTAAATAAAAAATGCGTTTTTTCATTGACACAGCAAATGTGGATGACATCAGAAAAGCAAATGATATGGGTGTGATCTGTGGTGTTACCACAAACCCGTCTCTGATCGCCAAAGAGGGAAGAGATTTCAATGAGGTTATCAAAGAGATCACTTCTATCGTAGACGGACCCATCAGTGGTGAGGTAAAAGCTACTACAACAGATGCCGAGGGTATGATCAAAGAAGGCCGTGAGATCGCTGCTATTCACCCGAATATGGTTGTTAAGATCCCGATGACTGTAGAAGGTCTGAAAGCCACGAAAGTTCTGTCTTCTGAAGGCATCAAAACTAACGTAACTCTGATCTTTACTGCCAATCAGGCTCTGCTGGCTGCAAGAGCAGGCGCTACATATGTATCTCCGTTCCTTGGCCGTCTGGATGATATTTCTCAGCCGGGTATCGATTTGATCGAGACTATCGCTGAGATGTTCTCTGTTGCCGGACTGGATACACAGATCATCGCTGCCAGCGTAAGAAACCCGATCCATGTAACAGACTGTGCTCTGGCCGGTGCTGACATCGCTACTGTACCGTACAAGGTAATCGAGCAGATGACAAAACACCCGCTGACAGATCAGGGTATCGAGAAATTCCAGGCTGACTACAAGGCAGTATTTGGTGAATAATTCTATAGTGTTCAAGGCGGGCTGAGTCGCTGAAAATGAGGCCCGAAGGACATAATTCGTGTTAAGGAGAATTTCATGACTATTTTAGAACTTCAGAAGATGGCTGTTGAGGTGAGAAAGGGCATCGTTACGGGTGTTCATGCTGCCAAAGCCGGTCATCCGGGCGGATCTCTTTCCGCAGCAGACGTATTTACGTATCTTTATTTTGAAGAAATGAATATTGATCCGAAGAACCCGAAGGATCCGAAGCGTGACCGTTTCGTTCTTTCCAAGGGACACACAGCTCCGGGTCTGTATTCCGCACTGGCTCACCGCGGATTTTTCCCGGTGGAGGATCTTAAGACGCTTCGTCACATAGGTTCTCATCTGCAGGGACATCCGTGTCTGCAGCATACACCGGGTATCGATATGTCCAGCGGTTCCCTGGGACAGGGTATTTCCGTTGCCGTAGGTATGGCGCTTTCCGCTAAGCTGAGTGACGAGTCCTACCGTGTATACACCTTACTTGGTGATGGTGAGATCCAGGAAGGTCAGGTATGGGAGGCAGCTATGTTTGCCGGCGCCAGAAATCTGGATAATCTCTGCGTGATCGTGGACAATAATGGTCTGCAGATCGATGGTGCTGTAGAAGATGTCTGCAGTCCGTATCCCATCGATAAGAAATTTGAAGCCTTCAATTTCCATGTGATCAATGTGGCAGACGGAAACGATATGAATCAGCTGAAAGCCGCTTTTGACGAGGCTAAGACAGTTAAGGGTCAGCCCACAGCCATCGTAATGAAGACCGTTAAAGGAAAGGGTGTTTCCTTTATGGAGAACAAAGCGGGATGGCACGGCAAAGCTCCCAATGACGAGGAATACGAGATCGCTATGGCGGATCTTGAGAAAGCAGGTGAAGCATTATGTCAGATGTAAAGAAAGTCGCTACCAGACAGAGCTATGGTGAGGCTCTGATCGAGCTTGGAAAAGAGCATGACAATCTGGTGGTACTGGATGCCGATCTGGCAGCTGCCACCCAGACAGGTAAATTTAAAGCCGTTTTCCCGGAGAGACATATCGATTGCGGTATTGCCGAGAGCAATATGATGGGTATCGCAGCAGGTCTGGCCAGCACCGGCAAAGTGCCGTTTGCCAGCACATTTGCCATGTTTGCTGCAGGACGTGCTTTTGAACAGGTGAGAAACTCCATCGGTTATCCTCATCTGAACGTAAAGATCGGCGCTACTCATGCCGGCATTTCCGTAGGTGAGGACGGTGCGACTCATCAGTGTAACGAGGATATCGCGCTGATGCGTACAATCCCGGGCATGACCGTGATCAACCCGGCAGATGATATCGAAGCCAAAGCTGCGGTAAAAGCAGCTTATGAGATGGACGGTCCCGTATATCTGCGCTTCGGCCGTCTGGCCGTTCCGGTGATTAACGACAATCCGGATTATAAATTTGAGATCGGTAAAGGCGTTGTTCTTCGTGAAGGTAAGGATGTAGCTATCATTGCTACAGGACTTTGCGTAAATTCCGCTCTGGAGGCTGCCGAGAAGCTGGCTGCTGACGGAATCGATGCCATGATCGTTAATATTCACACCATCAAACCGCTGGACGAAGAACTTGTTGTCGAAGCAGCAAAGAAATGCGGCAAAGTCGTAACCGTTGAGGAACATTCCGTCATCGGCGGCCTGGGCGGTGCTGTATGCGAGGTTCTTTCTGAGAAACAGCCTACACCGGTAAAGAAAATTGGTGTTTATGACGTATTCGGCGAGTCCGGTCCGGCAGTAAAACTGCTTGAAAAATACAAACTGGACGGTCAGGGCGTATACGAGCAGGTTAAAGACTGGATGAAGTAATATAGTAGGTAGTGCAGCATCCATTGCCAAACAGTGGATCCGGCCAAACAGAAAATAACTGAGACAAAAGTTCCGCATCCGCCGGGGTTGGATACATATGGTAATTTCCCGCGACTTTAACGAGCACGACTCCGAGACTACAGGCTCGGAGCGAGCGCAGTAGGAGCGCGAAATTACCATATGTATCCGACCCCGGCGGATGCAGCACGTTATTAAAGGAAAAGAGGAGAAGATTATGAAAATCGGTATTGGCAATGACCATTCCGCTGTAGACATGAAAAATGAAGTCGTAGAATATCTGCAGAGCCTTGGACATGAAGTGGTAAACTTTGGTACAGACACTTACGAATCCTGCAACTATCCGGTATACGGCAAAGCTGTAGCTGAGGCTGTCCGTGACGGCAAGGTGGACTGCGGCATCTGCATCTGCGGCACAGGCGTAGGTATCTCACTGGCTGCCAATAAGGTGCAGGGCATCCGTGCAGTAGTCTGCAGCGAGCCCTATTCCGCAAAGCTGTCCAAACAGCACAATAATACTAACGTGCTGTGCTTCGGTGCCCGCGTCATCGGCATCGAACTGGCAAAGATGATCATTGATGCATGGCTTGGAGCAGAGTTTGAAGGCGGACGTCATGCCACACGCGTGGGTATGATCATGGATATTGAAAAAGAAAAATACGAGGGCTGATATCATCGGACAGATAGCAGATGGTGTCTCGGCTTTTAAGGATAAATAATTGTGCCTGATGCTAGATCTGTTTGGGGAGAGTAATTCTTATGGATGGTGCACCCCCGTCCAATATCTGAAAATAGTATACACGATGTAAAAAAAACAGGAGGAAAACCCTTCTGTTTTTTTGTATGATACAGTTAAGAATTTGTAACTGTTCAGAACAGGACGAATCACTTGCTGATGAGACCGTGAGAACATGAATCAGGTGTGAGCAAAGCCCTTTGACGGAGTCTGTTTTCATGGGTTTGTGAATCACATCTGTGAAGGTACTGAACAGATACAAGTATTTTTACATTCAGGAGACATTATGATGAGAACATTTTCGGTTAAAGAGGGAATAATGAACGTGTACCCGGTGCGGGAGGATATTTTGCGTATTGTGTATACGAAAAAGGATAAAATTAAGGAGCCTACGGAGCTGATCGAAAAGACGGCAAGAGAAGAAGCGTACTGCGAATTCGTTGAAGATGACAGTACCGTGCTGATCAACACCGCCAGAGTAAGGGCTATTGTGGACAAAAAGACCGGTACTGTGCGCTATGAGAATGCGCGGACGGGTAAGCTTTACGTGGCGGAGTCGGACAGAACCCTGGAGCCGGAGGATGTGATCCATTACACCACCGGTGGGGAAGCACCAAAGATCGAGCGGATTAAAACTGTGGACGGTGAGAGAAATGTGGTGAAAAATCTCAAAAAAGTCGTAGACAGGGTAGCTTATCGCGCAAAAGTGCATTTTGACTGGGCAGAGGATGAGGCTATTCACGGCCTTGGCCAGGGCGAAGAGGGAATTTATGATTATCGTCATCATGTGCAGTATATGTATCAGCACAATATGCGCATCCCGATGCCCTTTTTGTTTTCTTCCCGTCAGTATGGCATTCTGTTTGACTGCGGAAGTCTGATGACCTTTAACGATGATGAACGCGGTTCCTATATCTATATGGATTGTGTGGATCAGATGGACTATTATTTTATTGCGGGAGACTGCGGGGATGATGTGATCGACGGCTATCGCTTCCTGACAGGAAAAACCACGATGCTGCCCCGATGGGCTTACGGTTATGTGCAGTCAAAGGAAGCCTACAATACGGGAGATGAGCTGGAAGAGATCGCTCGCCGTTACCGGGAACTGAATGTGCCGCTGGATTGTGTGGTACAGGACTGGAACACCTGGGAGCCGGGGAAATGGGGGCAGAAGACAGTAGACAAAGAGCGCTACAGTCATCTGAAAGAAAATATTGACCGTATGCATGACATGCATGTACATACCATGGTATCTGTATGGCCTAATATGAATCCGGGAGGAGAGAATCATTCGGAATTTGAAAGAGCGGGCTACCTGCTGAACGATTATTCCACGTATGATGCCTTCAATGAGAAAGCCAGAGATATGTACTGGTCTCAGGCCAGTGAGGAATTGTTCGCAGCGGGCTTTGATTCCTGGTGGTGTGACTCCACGGAACCTTTTCCAAGCCCGGACTGGGGCGGCGCAGTCTTGAGAGAGCCATGGGAGAGATTTTCCATGGTAGGCGGAGAACATAAGAAATATCTGGATGCCGGACAGGCCAATGAGTTTGCGCTGTATCACGCGAAGGGCATCTATGAACATCAGCGCAGTGTGGACAAGAAGCGCCGTGTGCTGAATCTGACCCGTTCCGGCTATGCCGGTTCCCAGAAGTATGGCACAGTGCTGTGGTCCGGAGATATTTCTGCCAGTTGGAAAACGCTGAAAAAACAGATCCCTGAGGGCCTGAATATGGCTATGAGCGGTATTGCCAACTGGACTCTGGATATCGGCGCATTCTTTACCGTAGGCACTGCCTGGTGGAAGAGAGGCTGCAACAACAGCACCAATCCCAATTCCTTATGGTTCTGGAAAGGGGAATACAATGACGGTGTAGAAGATCCGGGTTATCGTGAACTGTATGTGCGCTGGTTCGAATATGGCTGTTTCCTGCCCATGTTCCGCTCCCACGGAACAGACACGCCCAGAGAGATCTGGAATTTCGGCAAGAAAGGCGATCCGGCCTACGATGCCATTGAGAAATACATCAATCTGCGTTATGCTCTGATGCCCTACATTTATTCTCTGGCAGGAGCCGCATATCAGGAAAACCGCACCATTATGCGTAGCCTGATCTTTGACTTCGCTGAGGATGCCCGGGCAGTGACCGTGGGAAATGAATATATGTTTGGCCCGTCCTTCCTTGTCTGTCCGGTAACAGAACCCATGTACTACGGCCCGGAAGGCGTACAGCTTGACCGGGAAAAAACATGGACCTGCTATTTGCCCGCAGGTACAAAATGGCATGAGTATGCCACAGGAAAAACATACGAAGACGGACAGGAAGTAACTGTAGATGCGCCGCTGGATCAGATGCCTCTCTTCGTAAAAGCCGGCTCGGTGATCCCCGTATGCCCGGAACATATCAATTATGCAGACGCAGTAGCAGACAAAACACTGGAAATCCGGATATACAAAGGTGCAGACGGAAGCTTCACCCTGTACGAAGACACCGGTGACGGCTACGGCTACGAACAGGGAGAATTCACCCGGATCCCCCTATCCTGGAACGACAAACAACACACCCTCACCATCGGCATCCGCCAGGGCACCTTCCCCGGCATGCAAAAAAGCAGAACATTTATCGCCGTGTGCGGCGACAAACGCGTCGAAGTGACCTACGAGGGAACTGAAATTAGCCTCATTTTGTAAAAGGTATACCTGAAGCACCAATAAAAATATACTGACAGACAAATGGTGATATAAACTATTACCACTGACTTAGTTCATCAAACGTATATACAGCCAAAGAGTAAATATACAGAAAACGTGGATGCTGCAGATGGTTGGCTCTCTGGTAAGTATAAAAATGTCTCGTGACTTTAACGAGCACGACTCCGAGACTACAGGCTCGGAGCGAGCGCAGTAGGAGCATGAAATTTTTATACTTACCAGAGAGCCAACCATCTGCAGCATCCACGTTTTCTGTCACCAACCAAAACCAACCAATCTACTCCGGCGTCCCACTCCGATACTCCAGCGGACTCACCCCCACATACTTCTTAAAAATCCGACTGAAATACCCCTGCTCCGGATACCCCACCGTTTCCCCGATCTGCCGCACAGAAAGCTCCGGATTATGAGCAAGAAGCTGCTGCGCTTTCTGCATCCGCAGAGAGATCATATATTTGGACGGTGTGGTGTCATACTGCTGTACAAAAATTTTTGTAAGATAACTGGGACTGTAATGCAGAGCTGACGCAATCTGATTGAGATTAACCTCTTCATTATAATGGTGCTGAAGATACTCGATGACCGCAAAAGCCACCTGTTCAGCCGTTTTGTTTTCGGAATCACCGTTAAATGCGGCAGATTCCTCCTGGGCGCGTTCCTGCAGCTTTAGCCTGATCTTATTCAGAGCTTTTTGAAGTTCCTCAGTCTCTACCGGTTTTAACAGATAATCGGAAACCTGAAGCCGGATGGCACTTCTGGCGTATTCAAACTCGGAAAAACCGCTGATAATGATAAACTGCAGCTCGGGGAACATGATCCGGGCTTTTTCCATCAGCTCAATACCGGTCATTACCGGCATGCGGATATCGCTGATCAGGATATCCGGTGCCTTTTCACAAATCAGTTTATAAGCCTGTGAGCCGGTCTGCGCTGTACCGACAACAGTAAATCCGGGACAGAATTTTTCTACTTTTTTTACAAGACTGTTCAGCTGCAGCTCCTCATCTTCTGCTATGACGATTTTATAGGACATGGTCGGTCTCCTTTTCTTCGCTTTTTGGCGGACAAGCCATTACGGTGCGTCCAATGGTGACAATAGCATGGCCTGCCTCTGTGTTGTTCAGCTCAAAAATCATAGTATCGCCGGCATAGAGGTGCCAGCGCAGATATACGTTCAGCGTTCCCATACCGTTGATCTGCATTTCCGGAAGCCCAAGCATACCCTGAGCGGTTTTTATGCGATCCTGGATCATCTGCAGTGCTTCCTCTGAAAAACCCTGCCCGGAATCCATGACTTCAATGCGCCAGCCGTTATCTTTTTGATAGCCATGGATGGCAATGCCCCAGGGCGGCTCGGAGTCGATGCCGTATTTGATAGCATTTTCCACCAGAGGCTGGATCAGAAGCCGGGGGATTTTTTCGTTCATTACGTCAGGATCGATATTGATGATATAGTTCAGACTGCTTTGATAACGTACTTTCATACAGTCCAGATACTGATTGATATAGTCGATCTCTTCTTTGACAGTCACCGTTTCGTTGGTGTTAGTGATGTAGCGCATGATTTTTGTCAGATTGCGGCACATACGGATGACTTCCTCCGGCTGATCATTTTCTGCCAGAGCAATAACACTGGCCAGAGAATTATAGTAAAAATGCGGGTTGATCTGTGACTGCAGAGCCATACTGCGGGACTTTATCTCCTGCTTACGGGTCTCTACCAGCTCGTCGGTAGAAATCTTCAGCTTCTGACGCATGGAAGAAAAATTCTGATTCAGCTCATATAGCTCCTTATATTGATAACCTGCCAGATCAGGTGTGGGACGATCCAGGGTGGAGAGGGTAGTACTGCTGACCTCTTCCTGAAACTGCTGGATAGGTCGAATCAGCATATGGGACAGCCAATAGGAAAGGAAAAGTCCAAACACCAGCAGACATATTCCCAGAAAAATCAGCTGTCGAAGCATCTGGTATACCGGTGTCAGTATTTCGTCCTCTGGCATGACCAGAACATATGTCCATCCGGTGTAGCTGGAAACTGCACTGGTCATTACTTCCTTTTCATCCGTATCAGGATTGATAAAATAGGGACGATCTTCAATGCCGGAAAGCGCTTCAAAATAGGAAAAACTTTCTTTGGGAAATTCGTCATACGGATATATGCAGGTACCATCGGCCGTATATATGCGGACAGTCAGTTTGTTTTTATTCCTGTTCTGATATGTAGTGATGGAGCGGAAAATACTTTTGCAGCGTAATGCGGTCTCCACAGCACCAATCTGATTCCCGTAAGTGTCTGTATAGGTACGATAAAGAGATATATATTTTTCCGGAGAGACAGAGTGCTTGATCAGATAGCTGGCAGTATAGGGTTTACTGATTACTTTGGAGCCGCCGGTAACCTTTATGTTATCCACGATTTCGTTTTCTCCGGATACATATGTGCCTTTGGTGGTGTATACACCTACACGCATGATATTACCGTAAAAATCATACAGATTGATCTGATCTACTTTTTGATCTACACCATTGATGGTAGTGCAGAGGTCAGAAAAATCAGACAGGGATATGGTTTTCAGGTTTAAGTTTTTATTTCCCAGCAGGTGATGAAGAGAAGAACTGTAATTCATATTGATGGAAACAGAATCCATTTTCCGGATCTCCGCATCAGTCTGGTCCTGGAAAGCCGCTGCCTGATTGTCCAGCGCAGCTATTTCCTGTTGTACCAGAATATCGGAAAAATACCGGTAAAAGCTGATGATAAAGACCAGAAGAAATAAAGCTGTCATGGCTGCAATGGCAGAGAAAAATACCACTTGCAGACGCAGCTGTCGGGAATGTTTTTTCATATGGATCACCTTTGAATTTTACTGCAGGCTGAGCCTGTATACTTCATATTTTAGCATATTTTACAGAAAAAGTGTAAAAAGCGTATGTACAGGTAAAAAATATCCAAATTCCAAAAAGAAAAGTGCATGGATTTTGAAGACAATATTTTCTATGATATATGTACATGAGGCATTGCAACGGCAATGAAAAGAAGGAGGAAGTATTATATGAAGAGAAAAATGATCAGCGCGATTCTTTGCTGCTCTATGGCAGCAGGTATGCTGGCAGGATGCGGCAGCAGCTCTGCAGCACCGGCAGCAAGTAATGCAGGCAGTGAGACCAGTGAAGCCAGTGAAGCATCTCAGGCAGCACCGGCAGCCAGCGAAGCCACCCAGGATTTTTCCGGTGAGGAACTGAGCATTCTGGTATCCCAGGACTGGATGAACGATTGCTGGGATGATGTAATTGCTGAATTTGAGGACACTTATGATGTAACTGTAGATCTGCAGACTATTCCGGCAGATCAGTATGACGATACACTGCAGACAAAACTGACAACAGATTCCTGTACAGATATTTTCTGGATCCAGTCCAATCCGTTTGCAATCAGCTCCGTGATCGTAGATCCGGAAAAATACTGCATCGATATGACAGGCGAGGCATGGGAGAGCGTTATCCCGGAGGCAAGACTTTCTTCCTGTACATACAATGACAAACTGTACGGCCTGCAGCTGTGGACAAACTCTCCGGAGTATGTGCTGGTTTACAACAAGACTCTGTTTGGTGAACTGGGACTGGAAGCTCCGAAGACTTACGCAGAGCTTAAGGCAGCCTGTGAAAAGATTTCCGCACAGGGCATTACACCGTGGTTTATCGCCGGATCCGAAGGATGGGTACAGGCACTGGCTTTCTTCCAGATCGGTGGTGTTTACGAAGAGGCACAGCCGGGTCTGTATGAGGCTCTGAACAACAATACTGCTACCTTTGCAGACAACGAGAAAATGCTGGAAGTTCTGAACCAGTTTAAAGAGCTGTCCGATGCAGGATACTTTGGTGCAGACTGGATCGGTGCTACCAACGCAAACCTGGACAACGACTTTGCTGACAGAAAGATCGCTATGGCTATGGCTAACCCGGGCGAGATCTCCGCTATCAAAGAAGCAGGCGCTGAAGATGAATTCGGTATCTGCCTGATCCCGCTGGGAGACAACGATACATACCCGACCAATCCGGCCGGCCCGACCATGTTCGGTTACAACGGATCTGAGCATCCGGAACTGGTAAAAGAGTTCTTCCGTTTCTGTACCACAACAGAGAGCCTGCAGTCCATTCTTGACAAACACACCAACTGGACAAACATTGCTGTAAACGATGAGAACGTTGAGCAGCACTGGCTGCCGCAAGAGGAAGAGCTGATCAGCGCTATCGACACTGCGAAACAGCAGACTCCGGTTCTGCAGACCGGTACAAAATACACCAACGATTCCTGGGGCAAGTTCTGTGAAGATATGATCGCATACTGCCAGGGTAGCATGGAAGCCAACGATGTTCTGAAAAACATGGATTCCAACCGTGCTGAGAGCGCTAAAGTTGCTGCCGATGAGAACTGGAAATAATTAAAAACCGCCGTAAAGGCAGATGTATATGCCGGGGGTTTTAAGCCCCCGGCATAACTTTGCTAAATATTATAAAAGGGTGTTGACTCCCTTGTAACTGCTGACTTTGAACATCCTTAAAATGAGGTATTGCCACATGAATAAAAAGAAAGTGTATCCGTATTGGTTTCTGATCATTCCGTTGATTCTGTATGGAGTATTCTTCCTTCTGCCGAGTATTCTTGGTATCTTTTACTCTTTCACAGACTGGAATGCCCGTTCCATGGGAGAGGTTAGCTTTGTAGGACTGCAAAACTATATTGAAATTTTTACATCTGATAAGAATTATCTGTCAGGTATCGGCCATACATTAATGTTTACAATCGTATCAAACATTGTAAAACTGGTTCCTGCACTGTTTCTGGCTATTATGCTGCAGGAAGGATTGAAAGGTAAAAATTTCTACCGTACAATCCTGTATCTGCCGTCTATCCTGCCGTTTGTTATCATCGGTATTACATTTAAATCTGTACTGAACTACGACAATGGTCTGCTGAATGGTTTCCTGGATATGGTGCATCTGGGCTTTTTAAAGCAGAAATGGCTGTCTGACCTGAATGTTGTCTGGGGTTCCGTTATCGGTGTCGATGCCTGGAGAGGTATCGGTTATGTTATGACCATCTTTGTCGCCGGTCTGGGTGCTATTCCGAAGACATATTACGAGGCAGCACAGATCGACGGAGCCAGCTTCTGGCAGCGTTTAAAGAGTATTACTCTGCCGATGCTGACAGGTTCTATCATGATCAACCTGGTATTCGGTATTACCTATGGTCTGAAAGTATTCGATATTATCTATGTACTGACAAACGGTGGTCCGGGTCATGCAACCGAGGTTGTAACGACGTATTCGTATCAGCTGTATGCAGACGGTGCCTACGGTATGTCTACAGCATTTAATACGGTGCTTCTGATCCTGACAGCGATTGCGGGTATCTTTGTTGTAAAAATGATGAGTAAAAAGGAGGTGCAGCAGTAATGAAAAACAGAAAAATTGCAACTGTTTTAAAACAGCTCTGCTGTATTATCCTCAGTTTGATCGTTATCTCACCGTTTTATATGATTGTGATCAATTCATTTAAGACGAAAAATGAGGCAGCGAGAATGTCTCTGGCTTTTCCGGCAACATGGGTATTCACCAACTTTGGTGAGGTTATCAAGAAGGGTAAGCTGGTACAGGGCTTTATCAACAGCCTTACCTATGCCGGTGTGGCCACATTCATCGGTGTGATCGGTGCCGCTATGGCAGCGTATATCATGAGCCGTCGCAGAAATAAGTTTACAAATTTCCTGTATTACTTTGTCCTCTGTGGTCTGTTCTTCCCGGTCAATTACGTTACTTTGATCAAGGTGCTGAGTACGTTACAGCTGACCAACACGAAGCTCGGTATCGTGCTGGCCTTTACGAGTGCGATGATTCCGTTCTGTGTATTTACGATCTACAGCTTTGTTATGACGGTTCCGGTGGAGCTGGATGAGGCGGCTGTGATCGATGGTGCGAGTCCGCTGAAGCTGTTTTTCAGCATCATCGTTCCGATGTTAAAGCCGACGCTGGTTACCTGCTTTATCCTGCAGTTTATGACGGTTTGGAGCGATTTCCTGACACCGTTGTATTTGTCGAGTAAGAGTAAGCTGTTCCCGATGACGATGGCGGTTTACCAGTTCTTTGGTAAGAGCAACAACCAGTGGCAGTATATCTTTGCGGATATTGTGCTGACCTGTCTGCCGGTTATTCTGGTGTATCTGGCTGGTCAGAAGTATATCGTGGGTGGTCTGACATCTGGCGCGGTAAAAGAATAATAAGAAATTTTCACAAATATGCATTAATGGCCGGTGGGGATTTTCCCTGCCGGTTGTTTTATGTAACGGACGTCGAAAAAGGACAGTGCCCGTGGACATGTTGCGATAGGTGTGTCCAGATACAGATGCGGCATGAAAGGTGGTAAGTTCTAACAGCTTTTATCGCCAGGAATCAGGGCACCAGCCGTATTCACCGTGTTTTCTGATGAAAACCCGGTTCAGACGGCTTCATCCGCTGTCTGGGAGACAGCGAATGTCCCTGCTTTCTGTCAATAAAATCTGTAAGAACTTGCTCACCTTTTATGCCAGGAGCATCTGTATCTGGACACACCTATCGCAACATGTCCACGGGCACTGCCCTTTTTCAACTGACTTTGATATATGGCATAGAAAAAACTGGCATGGTTAAATGGATAAAAACTGGGTATACAGATAAGTCCAGATTGCGTGTATGATGGGCACAGATTCCGGAGAGCATTCCATGGGGCTTTGACGGAGGATGTGTCGGATACGAAAAAATGGTTAGAGACGTATCTTTGGATGACACGGAGAGGGATTTTATTATGGAAAATACAAATGTGAAAACAACAGAAGCGCAGAGTACATCTTCGATCCAGTTTCTTACAGTAACAGCTATTTTTGTGGCACTGACTTATGTATTTACGGCGTTTGTCAATATTCGTCTGCCGATTGCTGCCAATGGTGGTCTGGTGCATCTGGGCAATGTGCCGCTGTTTATCGGAGCTATTATTTTTGGTAAAAAGACAGGTGCGATTGCCGGTGGTGTAGGTATGGGGCTGTTTGATCTGTTATCCGGCTGGACTGCATGGGCACCGTTCACGCTTGTGATTGTGGCTATTATGGGGTATGCTGTAGGTGTGATCACAGAGAAAGAGGAGCATCAGAAGTTTGGCTGGTATGCGCTGGCGATTGCCGTGGCATGTGTGATCAAGGTTGTTGGTTACTACATCGCTGAGGGCTTTATCTATGGCAACTGGGTAGCTCCGGTAACATCTATCCCGGGCAACCTGGTACAGATTGGTGTGGCTGCTGTGATCACTCTGATTGTTGTTGGCCGCCTGAATGTCGCTGCTAAGAAAATGGGCCTGAAGAGATAATAAATGAAAATTATGGCAGGTCGCAGGTGAAACTGTGGCCTGTTGTGGTATACAGACAATGAGCAAAAGACTATGAGAAGGTATTTTCCTGACGGAGTAAACGTAATAGGAAAAGGGTAACTGTGCCTGCGATTTGACAGATGCTGTTGTGTGTGTAAAATAAGATAAAGGACTGTCTGTAAGCGCAACGCAGACAGGGAAATGAGGATGATATTATGTATAAGATCATGACGCCGGGACCGACACAGGTCGCCGAAAATGTGCGTATGGCGCGCAGCAGGGAATGTACAAATCCGGATCTGGATGAGAGCTTTGTGGAGTTTTATAAGGAGACCTGCGAAAAAATCAGCCAGCTTCTGCATACAAAGAACGAGACGCTGATCCTTGGCGGCGAGGGCATCCTTGGGCTGGAAGCAGCCTGTGCTTCTTTAACGGAGCCAGGAGATAAGGTGCTGGTGCTGGACAATGGTATTTTCGGTGCCGGTTTTGCGGATTTTGTATCCATGTATGGCGGCAGGCCGGAGCTGTACACGAGGGATTATAAGGAAACTCTGGATGTGGACGAGCTGGAAGCGTATCTGAAAGAGCATCATGATTACAAATATGCGACAGTCGTGCACGGTGATACGCCGAGCGGTATGTTAAATGATGTATTTAAGATCTGTCCGTTGTTGAAAAAGTACGGTATTCTCACAGTGGTGGATTCAGTATCGGCCTCCTTTGGCGAACCGCTGGATATTGACGCCTGCCAGATCGACATTATGTGCGGTGGTTCCCAGAAGGTAATCTCTGCACCTCCGGGACTGACGTTTGTCGTAATCAGCGATGATGCGAAGAAGACGATGCAGGAGCGTAAGACACCGATTGCTTCTTTCTATGCAAATCTGATGACATTTGCCCATTATTATGAAGAAAAATGGTTCCCGTATACCATGCCGATCAGCGATATCTACGGCCTGCGGGCAGCGATCGATAATATCGCTGCAGATCCCGATATCCTGAAACGTCACGAAACGATCGCAAAGGCATCCCGCAAGGCAGTGACCGAGGCTGGCTTAAAGCTGTACCAGCACAGCGGATTTTCCAATACGGTTACGGTATTTGAGGTGCCGGAGGGTACGACGGACAAGGCGATTCTTGAGGGTGTAAAGAAGGATTACAATATCATGCTGGCCGGTTCCTTTGGTGTGCTGGGTGGCAAGGTGATCCGTATCGGCCATATGGGCAACAATGCGCGAGTGGAGAAGGTCAGAGAGGTGTTTGTGGCACTGGACGGCACGTTCAAAAAGCTGGGTGTTGTGTTGAAGTGCAGTATGGAAGACATATTTATGCAGAATGTGAAGTAAGTAACAAAACCTAAGATAAAGAAATTCAAAAGGAATCGGTATTGAGTCAGGTTCGTGACATGGTACCGATTCCTTTTTTAAAAGTGAGAAGTGCCATAGCGGAGGGAAAAAAATATAAAACAGAGGGATGCCGTTCAGACATCAATTACAGGTGTCTGAATGGCAGTCTTTGCGCTAAACTATGCAAGCTGAGAAAGCGATTCTTAAGTTAGTGTTTCAGGTTAAAAACCAAGCATACCTACATACATTGGCAGGAAGGCCATGACGGCGATCAGTATCAGTGTCGGAACAGAACCAAATTTCAATATATCCTGTGGCTTGTAGTAACCGTAGCCATAGGTAAAAAGGAAAATAGGTTCGATCCAAAGCAGTGTAGGTGTGCAGGCCCAGAAGGCCGGGATGAACAACAGGGCGACTGCGCTTACGCCAAGAACCGGGGCGAGGGCTAACAGTGGAGCTCCGAACAGGGCAGCGATAGCCGGTGCTGTCGGGATAAACGCTCTGATGATACAGACAACGAAGCTGATAATGATAAAGGCAAGCATGATGTTCATTCCTGTCAGACCGGAGAAAATCTGGTTGACAATATAGTTCATTATACCGGTCACGTTCAAGCCGGCAACTAATACACCTACGGAACCGATCGTGAAGCAAAGATTCCAGTTGATCCTGTTTGAGGTTTCTTTCCAGTCGAGTACCTGAATGCCCGGCATAAACAACAGGACCATACCACATACAGCTACAAGAGTAGTGTCAAAGGCTTTGATCCAGGTACCCAGGATCCAGAAGATAAGCATAGCAGCGATAATGATCATGGTTTTCCACTCTTTTACAGTCAGTTTGCCATGCTCTTCAAGTTTTGCATTTAACTCATGCATAGCTTCATCACTGATTTTTTCCGGCTTAAAGACGATGGTTTCCCAGATGCCAAGCATAAGGATGGAAATAATGGCCAATGGAGCCATTAAGAGGATCCATTGTGCAAAGCTGATATTGATGCCTGTATTTTCACTTAACAGTTGCATGATCAGAATATTTCCGGGTGTACCTGCAGGAGTGATCAGACCACCGACACCTGCACAGCAGGGAATGCCGATCATCAGACATTTGGCAAGACCGGATTCTCCGGGTTTGCATTTGTTGGCCTGAATCAATGCAAGACCAAGATTCATGTAGATGATGCAGGTGGACAAGTTTGACATTACAGAAGAGGTAATGCCTGTTGCCAGTAATAATACAACGACAAGAATTTTTGAGTTTCCTTTGGAAAGCTTTGTCATAGCAGAACAGATTTTCAATGGCACGCAGGTGTTCTCCAAGGCTATGGAGACTGCAAAGGTTGCTATGGCAAAGAAAAATGCAGTACCTCCGAAGAGATAATATACAGATCCATCGCCGCTGAGTGGTAAGACTTTGAATACGGACAGCATAAATATGGCAAGTATGGCCGTAACACACATGGGCATGGAATCACAGATCCACATGACGATGGCAGACAGGAAAATGCCCATAGCGTACAGACCTGCTCTTGTCACATGATCGTTAGTAGGTAAAATAGTCATAAGCAGCATAATTACTATAGCAGTAATAATGCCAGCAACCCCTTTTTTCTTCATGATAAAGTCCTCCTTTTATGGAGTTCAGATCTGAAACTGTGCCTGATGACGAAGCACCATATCTTCCATATTTTTCGGAACATCAAGATCCTGATAAGCCTGGCGGCTGAATTCGTAGACGGCATCCCTGAAGATGGGGAACAGACTGTGATCATGTCCGGGTATACGGGTTGTGGAAGAGTCAGCGCAGAATAAAACACCTTTATCTTTGTATTTATCAACGAAATCTTTTGCAATTTTACGGACTTCTTCTGTGGAAGAACCTTTTGGAAGGATTGGGTTTCCTACGGCAAAGGTAAGGTGGTCATTTTTGAAATCTTCAATCAATTTGTCCACATCATTAATCGTACTTTGCGGGAACCAGTAATCTGTTCCGCATTCTACCATGGCAGGTGCCAGAGACTGTGCTTTGCCACAGCAGTGGTGCTCGTAAATAATGTCCAGTGAATGACAGGTGTCAACAACTTTTTTAATAGGAGCAACAAAGAACTTTCTTGCGGTATCCAGAGAGAAGAAGGCACTGGCATTGGTTCCCCAGTCTTCATGAATCATAACACTGTCAATACGTCCGATCTTTGATACTCTTGTGATGTACTCACAGTAGAAATCGGAAAGACGGTCGAGGAAGGATTGGACAGCATATTCCTGATCCTCATCCATCAGGGCAATCGCTGCATTGGAAACATCCATCAGGCACATCATTCTCTCCCAGAATCCCAGATGAATACCTAACTGATTGATGCGGTCTGTGCCAAGATAGGCTTTGTTCATGGCTTTCATTTCATCAAAATCGATTTCATCAAGGCTGGGCCAGTTGAGGACTTCTTTCCAGTCATTCATATCCTCCAGAATCGGATTTCCGGGACGGACTGTGGCACCGCAGGAAAGTGGTTCCCATTCCAGAGGTAGATCAAACCAGCCGTGCTGGAGCTTCGGTACTTTGGTATAATCGATCAACGGACCGCCATCCAGACACTGATGGTGGGCACGGCAGTCTCTTCCCTGGCGGGGACGAAATTCCTGTGTATCACAGAAAAACCAGCCATTGTTTGGGATCCAGTAAGGTGTCTCGCCACGAAATAACATTTTAAAATTTTCGTAGACAGGGATCGGACGGTAAAATCTGTCAGTATCCGGAACGATACACTCGCCTTTTTCATTGCGGAGCCGAATGTCTTCCATACCTTTAAAGCCCGGATAAGTTCCTACAACGGTATGCTCTTTTTCTGGATTATAAGCTTCTCTTTTCATACTGTACCTCCTGTAGTTATGTGCATAAAAATTTGGGGTGTCACGATTGTATGAACTCTCTGGCCATTGAGTTGTTTTATGTATATAGCGTATGGTTTTTTTTAGAAAATCACAATGTACAGAAATGAAAAAAAGATAAGTGGTTTTGTGCAAATTCGTACATAGCTCCGGAAAAACCAGAGAATGTATACGGATAATACATGGAAATGAAAGAAACTTTTACGGTGCTTCTTTTTATATTTTAAGACCTCAAACTTCGCACTTGAATAAGTGCCTGTGCACCTAGAAAATTCAATAAAAACT
>CALZOU010000035.1 GCA_945827805.1 uncultured Lachnospiraceae bacterium | reverse complement strand
TTTTCGCACATATATATTTCTCTTAGCCAGTCGTAACCCGGTCATTTTCTGCAGCTGGTTTTGACTGCAATGGCTTTTACTGTACATTCCAGAATTCCCGAGCGCAGTTTCCTGCAGTGTCTTTAGTTACGATTTGATAGGGGAACCACTCTCTGGGAAACATATCCAGTGATTCCTGATAAAGAAATCGCTCGTCAAGAAGTGCTATGATCCCCCTGTCCTCCGTGGTACGGATCACACGGCCTGCAGACTGCTGCACTTTATTCATGCCCGGTATGCGGTAGGCATAATCAAATCCGCTTTCGCCTTTTTTGTCGTAGTAATCCATCAGGATCTTTCTCTCGTGGGAAATCTGGGGCAGTCCGGTGCCTACGATGAGGGCGCCGATGAGTCTGTCTCCCACAAGATCAATGCCTTCTGCGAAAATGCCGCCCATTACGCAGCAGCCGATCAGTGTTCCTTCCCGATCTGCCTGAAAAGCTTCCAGGAAGGCTTCTCTTTCTTTTTCTCCCATGGATGGGCTCTGGCGTAAAACTTCTACGTTTGGTACTGTGCCATATTGTTCTTCGTACACTTCTGTTACGTCCACCAGCATTTTATAGGAAGGGAAAAACACCATGTAACAGCCTGGTTTTGCTGCTGTAAGATTTCGTATATAGGCAGCTATTTTCTGAAATTCCTCGTAGGTTCTTCGCGTGTATTTGCTGCTGATATCTCTTCCGATCAGTATTTTTCGCTGTTCCGGCAAAAAGGAGGTTTCTGCGTAAATGGCGTAGTCGTCGGCTCGATTACTTAAGAGTTTTCGATAATAGTTTATCGGCAGCAAGGTTGCGGAAAAAAATACCGTGCTCCTGACCTGATCGAGACAGTTTTGCAGATTCACTGCCGGATTTACGCAAAACAGCTTGACGCGAAATCTGCCGTCTTCGTCGTGCTGGCTGTAGATCACGTAATTGTCGTCCAGTAGGTCATAGATATTCTGAAACGTCAGCAGGGTAAAGTACAGCTGCAGTACTTCCTGGCGCACTGTGCTGTCGTGTTCGTCCTCCAGATATTCTTCCATTTCTGCTGTCACCTGCAAAAGATCCAGGGGCAGCATGCCAAGATTCTCCAGTATCTCATACGTATCGCAGTTTCTCTTGTATTCCAGAAGCTTTTTGTTGATCTTTTCGAGAAGTCGGGCCAGCTTGGGCCGTCTGTCTTTGACCAGTCTTCTGACAGCCATAACATCCTCTTTATATAAGACGGCACTGTACATTTCCCGGCCCCGGTCCACCAGGTTGTGTGCCTCATCGATCAGCACGACATGGGGTGCCCTGGTTCCTTCCGCAAAAAAGCGTTTCAGTCGTACTCTGGGATCCAGCACATAATTGTAGTCGCAGATGATCACATCCACCCACAGTGAAACATCCAGCATCATTTCAAAGGGGCATACCTGCCATTTTTCTGCCTGTTCAAGAATCGTTTCCCGGGTCATATTGTCAGCCGCATTGATCAGTTCAAATACAGCTGCATTTACCCGGTCAAAATGCCCCTTTGCCCGGGGACAGATCTCCGGATTACAATCCGGCTCATCCTGGATACACAGCTTGTCCTTGGCGGTAAGAGTCACGATTTTGCAGGAAAGTCCTTTATCCCGAAGGATCTGCACAGCTTCCTCGGCCACGGTCCTGGTAATAGTACGGGCCGTCAGATAAAACACTTTTTCGGCTTCCCCTTCACCGCAGGCACGGATGGCGGGAAACAATGTGGACATAGTCTTTCCCACGCCGGTAGGTGCCTGGATGAAGAGCTGTTTTTTCCGCAGAATGGTACGGTAAACGGCACTGACCACATCTTTTTGCCCTTTCCGGTAAGGAAAAGGGAACTCCATGCCCTGCATGGAAGCGTTTCTCTTTTTTCTCCACTGCCAGGAAAATTCAATCCAGGTGTGGTAGCGTTCCAGAACATCCGAAAACCACACATCCAACTCCTCAAAGCTGTAGCTGCTGTCAAAATACATGATCTGCTCTGTGTCCAGATTGGCATAAGTCATCCGAACACCGATCGTATCCAGCTGATGGTCATGGGCATAGATCCAGGCATAGCATTTTGCCTGAGCCAGATGCACCGGCACCGGTTCTTCCATTCTGCTCACATCCCGATACATCCCCTTAATCTCATCGATCACCGTCAGTTCTTCCTGGTCTGTAAATATGCCATCCGCCCTGCCTTCCAGTTTAATGGTATACTCCGGATATTCCTGTACATAGAAAAGCGGCACCTCACTCTGGTAGCCGGCTTTCTGACTTTTTTGTATTTTCCGATGGAGGCGGCTGCCCTTCTGCATGGCCTCCCGGTCCGGTCCGCGCCCGTCACGACTGTCCAGATCGCCGCTTCGCAGAATAAATTCTACAAGGCTCCGTACTGATATTTTAAATTCCATAAATCTCCCTTTGTTGACTGTATTACCATCTGCCAGTGCAGCGAAAAACTAAGCCTGTTCGTAATGAATCATCGTAACTGCTCAGAACAGGTCAAATCACTTTCGGATATATCGTTAGCTTATACGTCCCTCACGAATAGCTTCAAACACAGCTTCCATATTTTCCGGACAATATTCGATTTCCCTGCTGAACATCCGCAGAAGCTCATCCCTCTTCTTCTCTGTATACCCGTCCGTCAATGCAATCTGTCCCGCCAGCAAAGCCAGCACCTTCAGACACACCGCCACCAGACGGCTTCTGGTCAGCACATCGCTGTCATATACGGCTTCTGTCATATACCGGTACAGAAAATACACCGCCACATGCTCCCACTCATACAGACGTTCCTTATCTTCTCTCAGCAAATTCAATCCATGGGTAAGGATATTGGCACAGTTCTCCTGGGCATTTTTAAGGATTTCCACAAACCGCTGATCGAGATAATCCAGTTTACGGAAAACTGTAAAAAGTTCCTGCGCATTTTCATATGTCATATTTGCTCTCATTTTTTCATAGCTTTCCGTCCCGGAAATTTCTGACTCCTGTATTTCAGATTCACAAACCTCTGACCCATTTATATCTGACTCATGCGCTGAAGCCTCAAACGGTTCGTTGTCAGAAATATCACTTTCAGCTAACTCTTCCTCAGAATACTCTCCTTCTGAAAGCTCGTCTTCTTTTCCCTCCAAAGCCAGCTGAACGCTTTCCATATAGGTCAGAAATTCCTGCATGCGCTCCTCAAGCGCCATCTCTCGATCCTGCAGAACAGACATAGCCTCAGCCCTTATCTTAAGAAGCACTTTAAGATCGTCAGACATTTCCTCTCCATCCCCATCCTGGTGAATTTCCAGATACACAGGTGCTTGTTCTGCAAACAGGAGTCTCTCTGCTTCTTCACAGCAGAGGCCCAGGCCTTTTTCCGTATAATCTCCTACCCAATTGTAAAACCGCGGGTGCTCCGTACAGATATCACACAGCGCATCCTCATCCAGTTCCTGATAGATTTCACAGAGATTATGTTCATCCAGAAAAGGACATCTCTTCTCCCGGGTCAGCGCAAAATATGCTTCTTCCCCGTCTCTTTTGATTTCCTGTCGTAGCCGTTTGCCAAAACTTCCTTCTGTCTGCTCATAACGCTCTATCGCATCCTCATCCAGCACGATCTCCCAGCCGGCACAGCAGGTATCACTGCATTTATCGGCAATACAGTGAAACTGTTTCATATAAGAAGGTTCACACCAGATCATCTTCTTTTGCCTCCGTCCATTCAGGCTCTTTTATGCCTGCTTTTTCGGATAAAGTATACCATACAATACAAAGAAAAACAGCTTTTGCTTGTCGGTTTTGTATCTTGATTTTTTGTCGGATTCTGTTAGAATGTGTACGGTGTTTTTGTATGTTTAGTAATTCTGTAAACAGGAGGCGTACTATGGCGCAGTCAGATGCTCCGTCAATCGATATGTGCAACGGACCTTTAGGCAAAAAAATTCTACTGTTCAGCATTCCGCTGATGTTTTCCAATGTACTTCAGGTACTGTTTAATCTTTCGGATGTAGCTGTGGTCGGCCATTTTGCGGGAGCTATTGCCCTGGGAAGTGTAGGCTCCACCACTACTCTGGTTACACTGTTTACCGGACTGATGCTTGGTATCGCCAGCGGTGTCAATGCCATTACCGCCCGTTTTCTAGGCGCAATGAATCCTAAAAAAGTAGAAAAAGCAGTGCATACCTCGTTTATCCTGTGTCTGACACTGGGAATACTCCTGCTTCTTTTCGGTCTGCTTTTCACCAAACCGGTACTGTTTTTGTTACATACAAAAAAAGAACTGATCGATGGAGCAGTTCTTTATCTGACCATATATCTGTGCGGTTCTCCGGCACTGGCCATGTTTAACTATGGTAATGCCATTTTAAGTGCTAATGGTGATACGAAAAGGCCTCTGACCTACCTCACGATCTCCGGTATCATCAATGTGATCCTGAATCTGATCTTTGTGATCAACTTCCACATGGGTGTAGCCGGTGTAGCCCTAGCCAGCATCATTGCCCAGTATATTTCCGCCTTTCTGGTTCTGCGGCACCTGACCCGGGTCAAAAGTATTATCCGACTGCAGTTCAGACAGATCCGACTGGATCGCCGCATCTGTTCACAGATTCTGCATATCGGAATTCCCTCGGCTATGCAATATTCACTGTTTGCCATTGCCAATCTGTTCGTGCAGAGTGCAGTCAACACCTTTAATCATGTAGTTGTTGAGGGAAATTCTGCGGCTGCCAATGCCGACAGCCTCATCTTTGATATGATGAGCGCATTCTATACCGCCTGCACCAGCTTTATCGCGCAGAATTACGGTGCGGGACATAAAAAACGTATTTTGAAGATTTACGGGATCACTTCCCTGTATTCTTTCGGACTCGGATTGTTTCTCGGACTTTTACTTGTCGTCCTTCGGACACCCTTCCTGTCCATGTTCAATGCAGATCCGGAGATCCTGTACTACGGTTCCGTCCGTCTGACGATCATGGGATGTTCCTACTGTCTGTCGGCCTTTATGGATAATGCCACTGCCGCTGCCCGGGGAATCGGCAAAAGCATCGTTCCCACCTTTATTGTGATCAGTGGTTCTGTAATTCTGAGGATCGTCTGGATTTTTACTATCTTTTCGTGGTTCCACACGCTGAAATCACTATATCTTCTGTATTCCTGCTCCTGGATCGTCACTGCGGCAGCGGGAAATATCTATTTCTGGCGGTGTTATAAGAAGCTTCCGGAGGAGAATTTTATTCCGAAGGTTCATATTTGATATTATTTAAGGGAGTGTCGCAAAATAACTGATTAGTCAGTTATTTTGCGACACTCCCTTTCATATGCATGGCACCAAAAAGCCACATAAAAGCATACCCTCTTTTACATGGCTCTTTTTCATTTCTATCATCTGAAGACTGCTTTTCATTCAAAAAGGAATTTCTTTTTTCACTCAAAGTATTTTCGCTATTTACCACTTGACCATTTACCGTGGCATCTTCTCCACCGCAGCAGCAATAAACGTATTGTCAACATCCGCAAACTTACCCGCATCGGCAGCTTCCGCAAACATCGGGGAAATCGGCACTTTGCCTACCACATCAATACCCAGAGAAGCCCCGATCTCATCGATATGGCTCTCGCCGAATACGGAGATCTTCTTTCCACAGTCCGGGCACTCCAGATAGCTGTAGTTCTCGATAATACCCAGGATCGGAACATTCATCATATTGGCCATATTCACAGCCTTGGTAACGATCATACGCACCAGATCCTGCGGAGAACTGATAATATAGATACCGTCCACCGGCAGAGACTGAAATACAGTCAGCGGCACATCGCCGGTTCCCGGAGGCATATCCACCAGCAGATAATCCAGCTCGCCCCAGATCACATCGCTCCAGAACTGCTTTACCATATTGGCCAGCACGGGACCTCTCCAGACTACCGGATCCTCCTCGTTGGGTAAAAGCAGATTGACGGACATTACCTTGATGCCATTATCTGTGATCAGCGGCAGTACATTGTCTTCGTTCTCAATCATGCAGGGACCCTTCAGGCCGTACATTTTCGGAATAGACGGTCCTGTGATATCCGCATCCATGATACCCACACGGAATCCGCGTTTTGCCAGCTGATTGGCCAGAGATGCTGTGGCGAAGGATTTACCTACACCGCCCTTGCCACTGACAATACCGATCACGTGTCTGATTTCAGAATAAATATTCAGCATTTCTTTCTGGATGCCGCCGCCCTCTTTGCTCGGACATCCTTCACAGCTCTCTTTTGTGCAGGAGCTGTTGCTACATTCTTTTGCCATTATAGTTTACCTCTTTCTCTATTTAATAAATTGCTCAATTGCCTTATTCAGCGCGTCCAGTTCTTTGGTGTCGCCGCTTTTCACAGCATCCACAATGCAGTGCTCGATATGATCCTGAAGGATCACCTTACCAGTATTGTTGATGGCAGATTTTACAGCGGACAGCTGGATCAGGACCTCGCTGCAGTCACGTCCGTCTTCCACCATACGCTTGATGGACTCCAGATGACCGATGGCCCTGGACAGACGGTTCAGCACCGCCTTGGTATTCTGATGGGTATGGGTGTGTCCGTGGGCATGGCTGTGCTCCACGACCGTACCATCCTCCAGAATGTGCTGATGTACATGAGAATTTATCTCCTCTTTTCTGCATTCATGCAGATGCGCATCATCGTGTTCGTGTGTATGTTCTGTCATGATATAATTGTTTTCCTTTCATCATCCGCTGATTGGAGAGTATTATTTCTTCGTATCTGGCTATATCTCCGTAAAAGAATATCTCTGCTTAATACCGGATGTATCAATGTCAAATATAATAGATCCATCCTTAAGAACAGTTTTCTCATACGTAAAATTTTTATCCTTAAATTTGGCGCGGACATATTCTTCCGGATCCTCCAGTTCTACTTCTTCAAACTGGATATCACGCATCTGGTTATTGGCACACTGGTTAAAGATTTCCCAGCAGGCTTCGTACATTTTTTTCATGCTTACCTCCCTGATGCTTTTTCATACATATCTTAGTATATCACTTTGACAGAGTATTAACAAGCACTGTTCAAACTTTACGTAACATTACAAAGAATTACCGTATAATCCTCATTTTCTCCCTCTTCAAACTGATTTATCAAAGCCGCAATCGAAGCAATCTCGCGCTCCATACTTTCACAGTGTAGGATTCCCGGCTTTTCCCCATGACGCTCCACCATTTCCAGAGATGGTTGATGACAGATTTCTTTCGCAAATTCCATAATTTCATACGTAGAACGATAGCTTTTGTTCAAAGCAACAAACTCTGTTGGGCGATACGATCGCCACATCCTCTGCAGTAATCTGGTTTTTAAAGCGATACAGTAAAAAAGCGATTCGATGAAGAGCGATGGATGTTTTCCCGGAACCTGCCACCCCCTGAATGATCAGCGTATTTGCTTTCTCATTACGAATGATCACATTCTGCTCCCGCTGGATCGTGGAAATAATGGATTTCATCTTTTCATCCGAAGTATGAGCCAGTTCTTTTTGCAGAACCTCATCCTGCACGTTTGTCGAGCTTTCAATGGCATATTCCATAACACTGTTTCGTATCTTAAACTGCCTCTTTCGCGTAAGCTCTCCTTCTATCCATCCCGTAGGTGCTTCAAATCCGGCACGACCTGAATCATAATCATAAAACATCCCTGAAATCGGTGATCTCCAGTCATAGATCAGCTTTTCCCTGTCATGGGAAAACCCGAATCGCCCTATGTAATATGTTTCTGCCTCCTCCTCTCCGTCGTAAACGAAATCAATCCTGGCAAAATACGGTGACTCTCTCAGTTTCTCCAGTTTTTCACGAGCTTCCACGGCAAAGACTCCCGTTCGATCCGTCTGATCCAGCAGCTGCTCATGCTGAAGTTTTTCATGGCTGTTCATCTCATTGCGATATTCCGCCATATATTTCTTGGTCTCTCTATACTCCTGATCTAACCACAGGACATCTTCCTTTGCCTTAGTCAATGCTGCGTCAATTTTTTTCAGAATATGGTCAAGATGCTCCAGTTCATCCGGAAATGGTATTATATCCTGATTATTCATAAAAACGCACTGTGCTAATTCGAGTTTCTAAATAGCAAAGAAAAATCGCCACCTGCTACTAAGTGACGATTTCTATATATTTGATTCTGTTTTAATGAATGAGCCAACTATAATCCTTGCGGCAATCAAGAATATACTCCACATACACTGTGTCATCTTTGACTTGATAAAGAACAAGATACCATTTTTCAACAAACATCTTGTGATACTTATTTGACGATATATAAGGTTCTTCAAAAAACGGAAAACGCTGCGGCATATGGTCTAAAGAACGCATTGCCGCCATAAGCTCTTTTTTCTTTGCAATGGCAGCATCTTTGTTAACCTGTGCCATAAAACGGATATGAATTCCCAGCATTTGCTTTGCCCTGTCGGAAACAATGACTTTATATTTTTTCTCTGCCATACGCTATGCCTCTGCAATCA
Organism: uncultured Lachnospiraceae bacterium; assembly: GCA_945827805.1. Classification (GTDB taxonomy): domain Bacteria; phylum Bacillota; class Clostridia; order Lachnospirales; family Lachnospiraceae; genus UBA11957. The sequence goes on along the minus strand of CALZOU010000035.1, from coordinate 10,624 downwards.
CATCATCAAGGTACGCATCCAATTCATCAAGAGTACATCCGTTTCTTCCTGCCATTCTGTCTTCCTCAACAGCCAGCAACTCTTCCCTTAATTTCAGCATTTTTTCCCAGCGATTGTAAGTTTCAATATCCATAACAACCAAATCTCCCTCACCATTCTTTGTAAGGAATACCGGTTCTGCTGTCTTCCGGCACATCTCGGCAATCTCGTTATAGTTTTGGCGGATTGCAGCTGAAGGACGAATATTCATATTGACACCTCCTCAAAATAATAGTGATAGTAATATTCTAATTATATTATACTTATTTCATACAACAGCGTCAACACCACTAAATTCTTTAAGTATCTAATTCTGATGATAATCCTCCAGAAAATCTCCCAGATCTCCCATAGCCCGTTTCAGATTCTCAATTCTCGGCAGATACACCACCCGGAAATGATCCGGCTCATGCCAGTTAAATCCGGTACCGTTGACGATCAGCAGCTTTTTCTCCCGAAGAAGATCCAGGGCAAACTGCTCATCGTTGGTAATGCCAAACTTCTTCACATCCAGCTTCGGGAAAGCATAAAATGCCGCCTGGGGCTTCACACAGGTAATGCCCGGAATATCATTTAATGCCTCGTACACGTAATTTCTCTGTTCATAGATCCGTCCTCCCGGCACCAGATACTCCTTGACACTCTGGTAACCGCCCAGAGCCGTCTGAATAATGGACTGCGCCGGCACATTGGAGCAAAGACGCATATTGGAAAGCATGTGAATACCTTCGATATAGTCTTTCGCAATCTTCTTGTTGCCGCTTAAGATCATCCAGCCCACGCGGAAACCGGCAATCATATGGGATTTGGACAATCCGCTGAAGGTCACACAGAACAGATCCGGCGCCAGAGATGCAATGGAAGTATGCTCCAGCCCATCCATAACGAGACGGTCATAGATCTCATCGGAAAAGATGATCAGCTGGTGTTCCCGGGCGATCTCCACGATCTGTTCCAGAATTTCCTTCGGATACAGTACGCCCGTGGGATTATTGGGATTGATGATAACGATGGCCTTGGTACGATCCGTGATCTTGCGGCGAATATCATCGATATCCGGATACCAGTTAGCTTCCTCGTCGCAGACATAATGCACGACTGTACCTCCGGCCAGTGTGGCAGAAGCCGTCCACAGCGGATAATCGGGAGCCGGGATCAGGATCTCATCCCCCTGATCCAGCAAAGCCTGCATACACAGGGTGATCAGCTCACTGACACCGTTACCCGTATAAATATCGTTCATCTGCACGTTGGGCAGCTTTTTGATCTGGGCATACTGCATGATTGCCTTACGGGCAGAAAAAAGTCCCCGGGAATCGGAATATCCCTCGCATTCCGTCAGCTGCTGGCGCATATCTGCGATCACTTCATCCGGTGTGCGGAACCCAAAGGGCGCCGGATTACCGATATTCAGCTTGAGGATCTTCATGCCAGCCTCTTCCATACGGGCAGCTTCCTCCACCACCGGTCCGCGCACATCGTAAAGCACATTATCCAGCTTCATGGATTTCGTAAAGTGACGTGTGCCATTCTCATCCCGGATATCCCGACGAACAGGTGTGGGGGCCTCTTTTTTCCCTGCGGGCTCTGCTTCCATGGGCACATCTTCCCCCTGCAGCCAGAGCTGATTTACACCGAGAGCCTGAGCCATCACCTTTAAAATATCCCGGCGAGGCTGAGATTTGCCGCTCAGATACTGGCTGATATGACTTTTGCTGAGGTGAATACCACTCTCTTCTCCCACCGGCTCTGCCAGTCTAACCAGATCTACCTGGCGAAGATTCTTTATGTCCATGATTTCCTTTAAACGTTCTGCTACTGTTGCCATTACTGTCCTCCCCGGGATGAACTCCCGTCATTGTCAAAGTTTTGTATCACTTTGGACAGTATAACACCATGTGCGCGAAAGTTCAACTATTTAATTACAGGTTAATGTTTTTAAACTTTCTATTAAAAATCGGCTGTGGAGAATGGGTTTGCTCACGCCAGTATTATGTTCTTTCGGCATCATCAGCAAATGATTCGGCCAGTTGAGTACCGTTACTTTTTTCAATCATTTTTCCTGCAGCATAATGCTTCGCCCCATGCATCCAAAAGTTTATCCAGCGTCCAGGCTGCATTGGCCGGACTGGTAGAGGGCAATACGATGGCATCTCTCCCGAGCTTTTCCTGCTGATACTTCACAAACATCTTTCCGGCAGTCTTCCCATTGACAAAAATCTGCCGGATATCTGCCTCTTCAAGAATGCGTTCAATAGGATTTGGCACCACATCCCGTATCGAAGCATCACTGGATCCGCTGATGGTGCAGCTTGCAATGACATCCCACACCGCAATGTGATTCCGATGCAGAAATTTTTTTTTTTCTTCTATAGTGTCCGGTATCGGCTCCTTACACACCCCCGCCAGCACTTTCCAGAACCTGTTCTGGGGATGATGGTAGAAAAAGGCAGCCTCCCGGGATTTCACCGAAGGAAAGCTGCCAAGGATCAGAATCCGGCTGTCCCGGTCATAGACCGGCTCTATATTGTGTACGGCTCTCTCACTCTTCATTGATAGGATCCTCATCAAACTCCACCAGCGCATAGTAACCTCTGGGATTTTCCTCAATCTCCAGCACCTTGCCGGTTCTGCTCTCCAATCTCTGATACGCCGGATAATTCTTACTCATGGCCACCGCCGGCACGATGGTATAATAATAGGAAGTGGGCAGCTGGCTCTCTGTCACTGTGACCTCCTGTCCTACGGTCAGAAGTCCTGTCCGTTCCATTTTAAACTCCATCTTACGCATGATCATCTTCCTTTCTTAAATCCATGAACGAAAATTCAAAAGGATGGATAAAGCTGCTGCCGCGCATCCTCAGATCATCCATCATATAATCTGCCACCTCCACGCAATGCTCAATCATGCAGAAACGACGCTTCTGCTCTGCTGCCGCCCGGGCTGTGATCCCAATCCCCGCAAAAGGATCCAGAACTACATCATTTTGAAACGAATAATACTGCACCACTCGCTCTGCCAGTCCACGTGGAAATCTGGCCGGATATTTTTCTTCCGGATCCGCATGAATATTCCAGATATTTGTCTTTTCGTAACCATCCGGAATACGGGATCTTTTCACCAGCTCCGGCTGGGGATGATCATGGATCAGCGCATCGATCAGCACATCCTGTCCCTTACGATAAACCATCAGATACTCCGTTACCGGCTGAGGTTTATACTGCAGAGGATTTCTGTCCACGGAAAAACGGCTGCCGCGGCCCGTCATACGGCCGGATCCGTCAGCATTTCGGAGGATGATATCGTCCACAAACACAAATCCTTCCTCCATAAAGATTCTGTGCAGATCAAAAGTCACTGCAATACGCAGAGAAGATTCACTGCGTGTTCTTCTGGGAATCATCACGTGGGATGCCGTTATAGCCAGAAAACGGCCATCTGTCAGCACACGCCCGCACTCCCGGATCACCTTCCGCATATACTCCAGATATGCTGCATAGGCTGTCTGAATATCCTCATCTTGCCCCGGCAAAAAGGGCTCCGGGGAGGTCATGATCAGATCCACACTCTCCTCCGGCAGGAAACGAAGGCCCTGCAGCGCGTCGGCCAGAATCACCTGATTCTCAAGCGATGATATTCTGTATTCCCGTTTTTCTCTTCTGGATGCCATAACAATACTCTCCAAATTTTTTATCATAAGTAATTTGTTTGTTACTGTTTACTGGCTTGCCAGTGAACAGTAACATTTGTTTAAGTGAAACAGCCGAATAGGATTGTCTGCGTTACTGTTCACACAGCCGCCATACACTTGCTGTATGGCGGCGTAAGAACGTGATTCAGGTGTTCGCAGTCCGCATACTATCCGGCTGTTGATTCTTCTGTAATTAATACGCTTAATGTTTCAAATCTTTGATACTCACACGCTGCGAAACTTTTCCTGCATCATTTTGATGACAGGCTCCGGCACGTAACGGGAAATATCTTTTCCATAAAAACCAATCTCTTTTACAATGGTGGAGCTTAAAAAAGCATATTCCAGACTCGTGGTAAAAAAAATGGTATCCATATCCGGATCGATGGAATGATTCGTCTGCGCCATCTGCATCTCGTACTCAAAGTCCGAAACAGCCCGCAATCCACGGACGATAACATGGGCATTGTTTTCTCTGGCAAAATCCACGGTCATACCGTCAAAAAATTTGACCGATACATTTGGCATGTCCTGAATACAAGCCTCGATCATAGATTTCCTTTCTTCCAGCGTAAAAGTGGATGTTTTTTTTGAATTTTTCAGTATGCCGATGATCACTTCATCCATAGCTTTGGCGGCACGCCGGATAATGTCCAGATGACCCAGTGTGATCGGATCAAAGCTTCCCGGATAGATTGCTCTTGCCAATTATCTTTTCCTCCGTATCTCAGTTACTAACCCCGGTCTGGAAGACCTTTTTCTATATTCTATGATCCGCAGTATCTGTTCGCTGCCTTCTCAGATATCTTTCGCAGCAGCCAGGGATCACTGCATTGTCCAGCTGTCGTTGGTATTCGTACCTTTATAGATTCGGGCTCCATCCCCCGATACCAGCACATTGATCACATAATCTTCGTCCTTGGTCACGCAGAAATTGTAATACGGAATGTTCTGGTATGTAGTAGCGCCCTGATATGTATATGTATACGCTGTGCCATCATCCGCTGCTGCGCCATAATACTTCTTCGCAATCTCCATAGCTGCGTCTGAAGTGATCGTAGCTCCGGCAATATCACTGTTTACTGCCTGAGAAGCATCCCCTCCTGCTGTACCGGTTTCCCCGGAAGTGTCTGTAGGAGTCGTTTGTCCATCCTGCTGCGTTGTACTTCCGCCTGCGGAGGAAGTGTCTGTTCCGGCAGTCAGTCCAGCCTGAGAAGTACTGTCCGAATTCTCCTGCTGGTCACCTACCAGCACTGTCTCCATGTCCATCTTTGTCATCTTGTTCAGGGACACGATGGTATAGTGGAAAGGACATTTCGAACTCTTATAGGGACTCTTTTTAATAACTGCCGTATATTCACCAAGCGAAGTATTAGCAGCAGAGTCCACCAGATATACGCTCAGCTGATATGTACCGTCCTTTTGCTGTTTGGAACAGGACTGCACGGAAACATCATAGGCGCTGGTATCGTTCCTGGAAAATCTCCATTTGCTTCCTTTCTTTGTCACGCTGGTACTGCCGTCAGCGATCTCCGGGAGCTTCTTGGCTTTACCCAGATCACTGTACAGAGAAGCCGCATAATAACGAAGCTGCTCTTTTTTTACAATATATTCCTTCGCTTCCTCATCAAAAGTGATTTTATTATCATTGACACCATATATGGACACGAGATAATTCAATTCCTTCCAGAAGCTGTCACCGTTTGTCTTTGCTTCCACATCATAAGCCGCATTTCCTTCCTGTTCAGAGATCATGCGCGCCAGCAGCGTATAACTTACAGAAGACATATCCTCATCCAGAGAAATACCGGCCGGTACAGTCTGTGTTCCCGCCGTCTGATTCGCCGAAGCAGTCTCCGGTGTCTGGGAACCTGTCTGTTCTGTCCCTGCTGTCTCCGTAGTCTGGGAACCCGTCTGTTCTGTTCCTGCCGCCTCCGGTGTCTGGGAGCCTGTCTGTTCTGTTCCTGCCGCTTCCGGTGCCTGGGAAGTCTCCGATTCCAGAGACTCTGCCGTAATAACTGAACCGGATACCACAGAAGCTTCTTTATCATTCTTTTTTCCACATGCAGTAACGCTGCACACCGCCAGAGCGACCAGCATTCCCGCCAACACTTTCTTTTTCATAAAAACCTCTCCTGATTTTTCTTCTGCACATTAACTGTGGGAATCTCATAGATGGTTTTATTTTAGCATATTCGGAAATGAATGCAAATAGAGAATTTACGGAATGGCAACGAAAAACACACCGGTAATCATTCTTCCTCAGAAAAATGACACCGGTGTGTAAATTCTCATCTAATACAAAACCTCTTTATAAATCACAAGCTCTTGCCGGTCAGCATCTCATATGCCTGCAGATACTTGGCAATGGTCTTGTCCACGATATCCTGGGGCAAAGTCCAGTTATTGTCCGGGTTGGCCTTCAGCCAGTCGCGGGCAAACTGTTTGTCGAAGGACGGCTGTCCATGACCTGCTTCATAGCCGTCTGCCGGCCAGAAACGGGAGCTGTCCGGTGTCAGCATCTCGTCAGCGATCACGATATTGCCGTTCTCATCCAGACCAAACTCAAACTTGGTATCCGCAATGATGATACCGCGGCTCAGTGCATACTCAGCGCACTTTTTATACAGAGCGATGGTGCAGTCACGCAGCTTCTCAGCGTATTCCTGTCCCTTGCCCGGAAATCTCTTTTCCAGATAATCCACACTCTGCTCAAAAGAAATATTCTCGTCATGGTCACCGATCTCCGCCTTAGTGGACGGTGTGTAGATAGGCTCCGGCAGCTTGTCGGACTCTTTTAAGCCCTCCGGCAGCTCGATGCCGCAGACCTTACCGGTCTTTTTGTAGCTCTCCCAGCCGCTTCCGGTAATGTAACCGCGAACGATACATTCGATGGGCAGCATCTCCAGCTTCTTGCAGAGCATGCTATTGCCGTCGTATTTTTCCTGCTGGAAGAATTCCGGCATATCCTTTACGTCTACAGAAAGCATATGGTTCGGCAGGATATCCTGTGTCATATCGAACCAGAACTTGGACATCTGTGTCAGTACAGTACCCTTCTTGGTCACTTCGTTATTCAGAATGACATCAAAGCAGCTGATACGGTCAGTTGCTACCATGATCAGGCTGTCACCATTGTCATAAATCTCGCGTACTTTTCCCTCTTTGATCGGTTTCATGCTTGGTATTCCTTTCTATTGCTAATAAATAATGGGTTACTTATTTGCTTCTCTTATAAACTAGCACCAAAGTCTGGTTTCGTCAAGGATGTAATTCAGAATTCATCATCTGCTTTCCGAATCTTTGCACAGGGCATTTTCATTGTCTGTATTTTTCAGATGCTCTGAATTCAGTCTCTGCAGATCTCCTCGATACGATCCAGCTCTTCTTTCGTAAACGGACGACTCTCCACCACCTTGCAGTTCTCCCGAATCTGCTCCGGTCTCGATGCACCGATGATCACGCTGGTCACATCACTGTCCTTCAGATTCCATGCCAGCGCCATCTGAGGCAGAGACTCGCCTCTCTCCTTGGCCAGCTCATTCAACGCCCGGATCTTTTCCAGTTTCTCCGGTGTGATATCCTTCTCTTTCAGGAAACGTCCATCCGTCATGACACGGCTGTCCTTCGGGATACCCTGCAGATATTTATCGGACAAAAGCCCCTGAGCCAGCGGAGAAAAGGCAATGATACCGATGCCGTTTTTGCCCGCATATTCCTTGACACCATCCTCCTCGATGGTACGGTCAAAGATGGAATATCTCCTCTGATTGATGATAAACGGACAGTGAAGCTCTTTTAAGATCTCTGCGGCTCTTTTCGTAGATTCCTTATCGTAATTGGAGATACCGGCATACAGCGCCTTGCCGCTTTTTACTGCCTGATTCAGCGCTTCCATGCTCTCTTCCAAAGGAGTCTCCGGGTCACGTCTGTGATGGTAAAAAATATCCACATACTCCACCCCCATCCGTTTCAGACTCTGATCCAGACTGGCCAGCAGATATTTCCGGGACCCCCAGTTTCCGTAAGGGCCGTCCCACATCTCGTATCCCGCCTTGGTGCTGATCACCAGCTCATCCCTGTAGGGAAGAAAATCCTGTTTCAGGATGCGTCCCAGATTCTCCTCGGCGCTGCCCGGCACCGGTCCATAGTTGTTGGCCAGATCAAAGTGGGTAATGCCAAGATCAAAAGCTGTCTGGCACATCCGGCGCATATTCTCATAATCCGCCGAGCTGCCAAAATTATGCCAGAAGCCAAGAGAAACCGCCGGAAGCATGAGTCCGCTGTTTCCGCATCTGTTGTATTTCATTTTTTCGTAGCGTTTATCATCTGCCTGGTACATGTAGCTGCCTCCTTTTTGTTTTCCGTACAGAGGAAAACCTGTATTTCTTGTATCTGTTCAGTTGCACTAATTTCAGTATACCATACCGCCTTGAAGGCAAAAAGTCATTATTTTGCAAAATCAGTTGAAAATATGATTCTAAATAAGCATTCTGACTTATCCATTATATACTACCATTTCCCCACCCCGTACGGTATAATAGAGTCAATTGGCAACTGCCTGTACCTGTTTATAACAGACTGAACCACCAGCAGATACGGCCATAAGAAGGAGACCAAAGAATTATGAAAGAAAAAATCAACACTTTTTGCAGCAAAATCCAGTTTCTTTCGGGGGCATCTCTAAAGCTGATCGCCATCCTGTCCATGCTTATTGACCATGCAAACAAGGCACTGATCTATCCAAACCTGACTTCAAATAATGGTGCTCTTACTGTTGTGAGTAATTTATTTGATATCATCGGCAGAATTGCCTTTCCGCTGTTCTGCTTTTTTGTGGTTGAAGGATATTTCAAAACACGAAGCCGAAAGAAATATCTGATAAATCTGCTGATCTTCGGTGTGATCTCAGAAGTTCCTTTTGATATGTTTACCACGGCAAGCTTCTTTAATATGAACTGGAATAACGTCATGTTCACTCTGGCGTTAGTGCTTGTAACGATCTGGATCATCGATATATTAAAAGAAAAAATGCAAAACCGGCCAAAAGCGCTCTGGTATATTGTATCGTGGATCATCGTTTTACTTATGTGCACAGTTGCCATGTTATTAGCCCTTGATTATGAGCATCACGCTATTTTGATCGGCTATTTCTTTTATCTGTTCCACGATGTGCGGCTTCTGTCCATCCCCTTTGGCTATGCTTCCATGTATGACCAGCCCTGGGCGCTTTTGGGCTTTGGACTTACGCTTACATACAATGGGCAGCGCGGCAGACAGCATAAGATGCTGAATTATTGGTTTTATCCGGCCCATTTGCTCATTCTTGGGGTGCTGCGCCTCTGGATTGGGCTTTAAAAAACAATTTCACGGGTACAAACATAACAGCAGCGAGGCAGATGAACTGTCTCGCTGTTAAAATTTAACTAAAGCTCTGATTGTATTAACAATAAAAAGAAATCGTATCCACAACAAAAAATTGTTTCCATTTTGCGCAAATGAGGAAAAACTGAGCTGAAATAAACTCCATCAATTCATTTAACTCTCTGTTTGGAATTTTACTACCATTATTCGCTACAATACATCCCCCGGTTTTCGTCAGCCATATTTTTGTTGCATTAGGTGATGGCTTTCCTTTGGAAATATGAACATGAATTGGTTCACCCTCTTCATTTGACCAGAAATACACAATATACCCGCTTACAGTAAACAATTTAGGCAATCTGAATACCTCCATTTCCCGCATATTTATATAACAAATGTGCATTATTACGCAAGAGTTCTTCAAAAAAAGAAATTTCTGCATCTGAATACCCTTCTTTTTCTGTCCAAATATACTCCGGGAGTTCACATCTCGCAGAATCAAATCCATCTTCAGTAGGCCGTTCAAAGTTAACAATTACCTTTTTCTTGCCATTTTTTTCTATAATCTGAGAATGCACGATTTCTGTATCATCAGCCAATGTCATATATGGATACATCATATTTCCCACCTCCTCTTTTATTAATATTCTCTTAACTACACCCGTAAAACGAATTTTAAGACGATATGCCCCTATCTACTATATTGTATTCAATGCACAGCTAAAAATCAAGTTGTGAAATAAGGATAACTCAGTTACTTGAACCTTGGCTTGAATGTTGCTTGAATGTTGTCCTTACAGACAATGGACGAATTTACCAATTTGTGATATACTCATAAAAGCACGGTGATTACGCTACATTCTCGTTTTGCTTTGCACAGGAGTTGGCAGCGATGAGCCGGCAACGTATGTATCTGTTCAGTACCTTCACAGATACATTTTACAAAAACAGACATATGGAAGGAACTATTTTTAATGAAACCATTAAAAAAACTCAGTGCAAAAGTGACGGCAGCCATGCTGTCTGCAGGGATGGTACTCAGTTCTGTGACACCGGTATATGCCAGTGAGCTTACCTCAGTTGTGCAGGAAAGCCAGCAAAGTAAAGTTTCTGTTCTCTCAGAGCTTCCTCAGAGCGAAGTTCAGGAAACCCCGGAGACTGATTTACCGGCAGAACCACCCACCGAGAGTACAGAGCCCTCAACTCCACCGACTACAGAAGAGAACCCTGGACAGGAATCCAGCAGCGAAAATACGGATCCGACACCCCCGGAGGAACCGGATGATCAGCCTCCGGCGGATAATCCCGATACACCGGAAGAAAATACGCCATCCGAACCCACAGATCCTCCGTCGCCCCCGACAGAGGATACTCTTTCTGATCCGGCTGAGGACACACCCTTTGAACCGGCAGAAGATACCCCCTCTGATCCAGCTGAGGACACACCCTCCGAACCGACAGAAGATACTCCGCCTGAATCAGAAGACGGTGAAGCTACTGACACAGACACGGAGCAGCCGGAAGAAGAA
>CALZOU010000034.1 GCA_945827805.1 uncultured Lachnospiraceae bacterium | reverse complement strand
GATCTAGTACGGTCTCGTGGGCTCGGAGATGTGTATAAGAGACAGGGCTACAGCTTTACCGGCTCCGTTCTGGCAGCTGAATACACCGAAAAACAGGTGGGCAATCTGATCATGCCCAATGGTCTGTTCGCTTACAGCGGTGAAATGACAGGACAGGACAGGAGCTGAAGGAATGTATCCGTGATTACGTGGAAGGAATTGAAGGCGGATTCAAGCCTTTTAACAGAGGCTCCCTTCCGGTTGTCAGCGGAGTTGCCATAAAGGTGCAGGAGCAGGACGGAGAGTACATCTTACTTGAGGTGAAAAAGGATGGAAAAGCTGTCAAAGACGATGAGGTTTTCAAGGTGGTATGCCTGAACAACGGAGGCTATATGGCGCCCTTCCTGGCAAAGGAAAGTCCGGTTCTCGAAAAAGCGGAACAGAATGTAAAAGCAGATCTGACAGAATATATCAAATCGGGCAACACTCTTGAAGCACCGGAGGATTATATAACGTTAAAGATAGCTTCACGCTAGTACATACTGGAGAAACACATAGAAGAACCTGCAGCAGAGTGTAAAGGTTCTCGCTAATATGGCAGTGTATCTGCGGAAAGGAGATTATGTTATGAAAAAACGGCTGAAAATCGTTTTTGGTGCAGTTCTTTTGCTTGTTGTCATTGTCATGGCTTCTTTCCGCTATTATGCTTTTGTTTCCGATATGATCTATACGGAAAGCGTATCTCATCTGTCAGAAATCTATCATCAGTCCAATCGTTCTTTGCAGAATTTTGTGGAAAAAAACTGGGCCGGCATGCATATGTGGGCAGATTATCTGAAAGATGTTTCGGATGAAACGCAAGTAGAAAAGTTTATCGAACACGCAAAAGATGAAAACGGTTTCACTGATTTCTATTTTGTATGCCGGGAAGGAAATTACCGCACGGTCAGTGGAGAAAAAGGTTATCTGGATCTGAAGGATGAGCTGCCGGAGTTGATCCTTCATGAGAAAGATACAGTAGTTAATTCTGTAGTTCCGGGAAAGCCGCAGATCATGCTTTTTCTTACACCGGCTGTGGGAACTTATCAGGGTTTTGCCTATGAGGCTGTTGCCATCAGCTTTAATAATTCGGATATGGTAAAAGCTTTGAAAATATCTGCCTTTGACAATACGGCCAGCAGTTATATGATCCATACGGATGGTCGGGTGATCCTGGATAATGCGGTGAATAAACAGCAGGATATCTACAATTTCCTTGCCATGCTGAAAAAATACTCAGACCTCGGCAGTGAAGAGATCAGCCGAATACAGAATGAGCTGAAACAGGGAATTTCCGGAGCCACCGTGCTCAAGATAGATCGTACAGGGTATTATCTGGTGTATGAGCCGGCTGAATTTGAGGATTGGGCGCTGGTGGGACTGGTGCCTGCCAGTGTGGTAAATGCCAGCATGAGCAAGCTGCAGTACAGTACCATGCTTCTGGCTGTGGGAGTCATGATAGCTCTGGCTTTGACGGTGATCATATGGATCGTCATGCAAAACAGGCAGAAATTGAAAAAGAAAGATACAGAAATCGTGTATCGCGATGAGCTGTTTTCAAAATTGTCGATCCATGTAGATGATGTCTTTCTTATGCTGGATGCAAAGGACAGGACTGTGGATTATATCAGTCCCAATATTGAGAAACTGATGGGAGTTTCGGATGATCAGGTAAAACAGAATATCCATACGCTGGATCTGCTTTCCACAAAGGAGGACAGAGATTCCGTTCTGGACCAGATCGTGGATATGCATCCGGGAGAGCAGAAGGAATGGGACAAAAGATACATGCACCAGAAAACAGGAGAAGAACGCTGGTTCCATGTGGTCATCCTTTGCAGTGATGTTCAGGATAAGAAAAAATATATCCTGGTAATGTCAGATCGTACAAAGGACAGAAAAGTAAATCAGGCACTGGAGGATGCTGTAAAGGCGGCAGAGAGTGCAAACAGGGCAAAGAGCACGTTCCTGAGCAATATGTCCCACGATATCCGGACACCGATGAACGCCATCATCGGTTTTACCACCCTTGCCATTGCCAATATCGGAGATGACGGAAAGATAAAGGATTATCTGTCAAAGATTCTGTCCTCCGGAAATCATCTTCTTTCGCTGATCAATGATGTGCTGGATATGAGCCGTATTGAGAGCGGTAAGATCCACCTGGAAGAAACAGAAGTGAATCTTTCGGATATCCTGCATGATATTAAAACGATCATCAGCGGACAGATCCATGCAAAGCAGCTGGAGCTTTTCATGGATACCATGGATGTGGAGGATGAGGATGTATACTGTGATAAAATACGGTTGAATCAGGTGTTGCTGAATCTGTTGTCCAACGCTGTTAAATTTACGACTCCCGGCGGTACGGTATCAGTGAGGGTATCTCAGCTTGGATCTTCGACAGAAGGAAAGGGCCGATATGAGATCAGGGTCAAAGATACCGGTATTGGCATGAGCCAGGAGTTTGCAGAGAAGATATTCAATCCTTTTGAGCGGGAACGTACTTCGACGGTAAGCAGGATACAGGGTACCGGTCTTGGTATGTCCATTGCCAAAAACATCATCGACATGATGGGCGGAACGATCACGGTAATAACAGAGAAGGGCAAAGGAACCGAATTTGTGATCCGGCTGGAACTTCGACTTGTTTCGGCACATAAGAAAGAAGAAAAAATTGAAGAGCTGGAGGGTCTTAAAGCCCTTGTGGTGGACGATGATTTTGATACCTGCGACAGCGTGACCAAGATGCTGCGGCGTGTAGGTATGCGCTCGGACTGGACGGTTTCGGGAAAAGAAGCCGTACTGCGCGCAAGACAGGCCATTGAGGTAAATGATGCTTTCCATGCCTATATTATTGACTGGCGGCTGCCGGATATGAATGGTATTGAGGTGACGAGACAGATACGCAGTCTGGGAGATGATACACCGATCATTATTCTCACTGCATATGACTGGTCAGATATCGAAGTGGAAGCAAAGGCCGCGGGAGTTACTGCATTCTGTGCCAAGCCAATGTTTATGTCTGATCTGCGGGAATCTTTGCTGCATGCCCTTGGACGAAAAGCGGAAGCCAAAGAAGAAAATCCGATCCCGGGCATGGAGCATATGGAGAAATTCAAGGGAAAGAAAATGCTTCTTGTAGAAGATAATGAATTGAACCGCGAGATCGCAATTGAAATATTAAAAGAATATGGCTTCCGGATGGAAACCGCGGAAAACGGTCAGGAGGCGGTGAATATCGTATCCGCATCCAGACCCGGTGAGTATGACCTGATCCTTATGGATATTCAAATGCCGGTCATGGATGGAATGAAAGCTACAAAACATATTCGTTCCCTGAAGGATCCGAAACTGTCCGCAATTCCGATCATTGCCATGACAGCCAATGCGTTCGACGAAGACAAAAAGGCAGCATATGACTGCGGTATGAACGGATTTATATCCAAACCGATCGTGATCGAGGAAATCGTTCGCGAACTGGGAAAAATCTCCATGTAAAGATATCATAAAAAATTCCCCATTTACAGATACTGCTTCCGATGAAGGAAATGTATAGAAAATGGGGGATTTTCAGTTATGGGCAAACCCCAGCGGCGTAGCCTGTTTTCATGGATTTGCGAATAGTATCTGTGGAGGTGTTGAACAGATACGAAGTATAAATATTCCATCATCTACAGATACTAAGCCCAGCAACGGAAAAGTACAGCAGATGGAGGAATTATATATATGAAAGCAACAGGAATAGTTCGCAGGATCGATGATCTGGGCCGTGTGGTAGTGCCGAAGGAAATAAGGCGGACGCTAAGACTTCGTGAAGGGGAACCGATGGAGATTTTTACGGGAAAAGACGGAGAGATTATTTTGAAAAAATATTCTCCTGTGGGAGAACTGGAAAATCATGCCCGGGAGCTGGCGGAGAGTATTGCGCAGATCACAGGCTATCTGACCTGCGTGGCAGATACGGATCAGATTATTGCGGCCAGTGGCCACGGTCAACGGGAGTATCAGGGAAAAAGCATCAGCCCCGAGCTGGAAAGCCTGATCAAAGGACGGGAAAACCGACTGCATCAGAACGTCCGGGGGAATCAGATTCCGGTGATCATTGGTGACACGATGGAAGATACCTCCCAGGTAATCTGTCCCATCATCAGCGCAGGAGATGTGCTGGGAGCGGTGCTGCTTCTGGGACGATCCAAAAAACAGCTTCTGGGTGAACTGGAATTGAAGATCGCATCAGTGGCGGCAGGTTTTCTCGGAAAACAGATGGAACAGTAGTGTGAAAAGTGACTATATATTTGACAGTTTTTTCGTCAACCTATAAAATAATAGGAACTGATGAAAAAAACAGTGGACGAATGATAAGCACAACAAAGAAGTATAAGAGGCTGCTTCAAAACTTTGTCAGAGCGGCCTCTTTTGGAGGAGAATATGCACGATTTTGAAAAATGTCCTGACAGAACTCATACGGACAGTATAAAATGGTCGGCTGCTCCCGAAGGCGTACTGCCTATGTGGGTGGCAGATATGGATATTCCGGTGGCAGAGCCGGTGCAGGAGGCTTTACGGGAGCGAGTGGCTCATCCTTGCTTTGGATATCCGGATTTTGAACAGAAAGAGTTAAAGAATCTCGTGGCAGCTCACTATCATAAGCTGTACGATACAGAGGTGGATCCGGATTGGATCGTCTGGGTACCCAGTGTTATGCCGGGAGTGACTCTGGCTGTCAGACTTGCGCAGGGAAGCTTTACATATTTCGTGCCTATGTATAATCATATCCGTGAAGTGACGAAAGAAGCGGGATTGCCGATGACCGAAGTACCAATGAAAAAGACGGGTACCCGGTTCACCATGGACTTTACGGCTATGGAAGAAGCAGTGACACCCGAAACAAAAACTTTTATTCTTTGTAATCCCCACAATCCGGTAGGGCGCTGTTATTCAAAAAAAGAACTTTTGGAAGCCGCTGCCTTTTGTGAAAAGCATGATCTTTTGCTGGTAAGTGATGAGATCCACTGTGAGCTGGTGCTGGAGGGACGGCATACACCTGCGTTTGCTGTCAATGAGTGGACTAAAATGCACAGTATAACACTGGGAAGCCAGGGAAAGATCGGAAATATTCCCGGCCTGCCTTTTGGTTTTGCCATCATTCCAAATGCAGAGTTAAGAGCGCAGTTTGCCAAAGGACTTCTGGGAACTATGGCATGTTTCGATGTACTTACGCTGGCGGCATACAGGAAGCTGTATGATGGCAGCTGTGATGCATGGAAAGAAGATCTCAGAGAACATCTGCGAAGAAACCGGGATATTGTAGAAAAATGGGTGCAGGATACAGAGGGTATTACTATGCCCCATAATGAGGCCACTTATCTGGCATTTTTGGATTGCAGAGCCCTGGTTCTTCAATCCCCGGCAAAGTTCTTTTTGAAGGAAGCAAAAGTCATGCTTTCTGATGGAGAAATCTATGGAGATCCTCAAAGTGTACGTCTTAATTACGGATGTCCGGAAAGTCAGCTCAGGGAAGCATTGAATAGAATGGATGAGGCCCTGAAAAAATACAAATCCGGTTGCTGAGAAGTCCGTCTTATGCTATATTTATCGTGACTTTTTGACAAAATACGGATGGATGAGAGTAGAAAATATGACAATTGCAAAACCGGTAGTATCAAAATTCGGCGGAAGCTCTCTGGCAGATGCCGGACAGTTTCGGAAAATAGACTATATTATTAAACAGAACCCCAACAGGAGGTATATCGTGCCCTCTGCGCCGGGAAAGAGAAATCCTGACGATGTGAAGGTGACGGATCTTTTGTATGCCTGCTATGATAAGGCAAAGCATGGGGAACCATACGAAGAGTATCTGAACCAGATCCGGCAGCGTTATCAGGAGATTATTGAGGAGCTTGGCCTGCATCTTTCTCTGAAGGACGAGCTGAAAGTACTGGAAAATTCCTTTGTCCGCGGTATAGGCAGCGAATATGCCGCATCCCGCGGGGAATATCTGAATGGTATCCTGCTGGCTGCGTATCTCGATTATGAATTCGTGGATGCTGCTTCTGTGATCCGTTTTCACAAAGACGGCACACTGGATGCGGAAACCACCAATGAATTGTTAAAGGAACGTCTCGGAGGATGCTCTGCAGCTGTCATTCCGGGCTTTTACGGTGCGGATGAAAATGGGCGTATCCATACTTTTTCCCGGGGAGGTTCTGATGTTACCGGTGCTCTGGTAGCCAGAGCGGTTCGGGCAGAGATCTATGAAAACTGGACCGATGTGACAGGATTCTTACTGACGGATCCCAATATCGTGGATCATCCGAAAAAGATCGATGTGATGACATTTTCCGAGCTTCGTGAGCTGGCTTATCGTGGTGCTACAGTGCTTCATGAGGATGCGGTGTATCCGGTCAGAAGAGAAGGGATCCCGATCCATATCCGCAATACCAACGAGCCGGATCAGAACGGCACACTGATCTGCCGCCGGATCCGCCCGGAGGAAGAGACACCCATCACCGGTATTGCCGGCAAGAAGAATTTCGTGGCCATCAGTATTGCAAAGCATCGGATGAATGCTCAGGTGGGATTTTGCAAGAAGCTTCTGGAGGCTTTTGACGAGAATGGTATTTCCTTTGAACATATGCCTTCCGGTATCGATACCATCAGTGTGATCATGCCAAAGGATGAATATCTGAAGAAAGAAGACGGTATCATGGAATCTCTGCGTCGCCGTCTGAATCCGGACAAGATTACTTTGGATGATGATTTGGCCATGGTAACCGTAGTTGGTAAGGGAATGCGTTCAGTCAGTGGTATTGCATCCCGGTTCTTTGGGGCTCTTGGGGATGCCAATGTGAATATTAAGATGATCGATATGGGATCTAATGAGATCAACTGTACCATTGGGGTGGCTAATGCGGATTTTGAGACGGCCATTCGGGCGTTGTATGATGCGTTGGTTAAGTAGTGGTGTTTTGCGTTGAGACGGCCGCGTGATGCAGACGGGCCAGATAGTATGTATAGTTCGGGCTCCTACTGCGCTCGCTCCGAGCCTGTAGTCTCGGAGTCGTGCTCGTTAAAGTCGCGCGACCTATACATACTATCTGGCCCGTCTGCATCACGCGGCCGTCATTTACGTTGTGGAGGACGGGAGTGCGTGGGGAGAGAGGTATGTGAGTTGAGGTTCGATTTTTCTCAACAACAAAAAAGAGCACTTCAAACGAAGTGCTCTCAGCTGGGCTACAAGGATTCGAACCTTGAAAATGACGGAGTCAGAGTCCGTTGCCTTACCATTTGGCGATAGCCCAATGCGTTGTGCTTTATTGCCGCAACACGATGTATTATAGGGGATGCCGAAGGAAATGTCAATAACAAAAATAAATTTTTTTGAAAAAATTTTGAGGATCGGTAGGACACAGGGCGCGGCACGCATGAAATTTGCGTTTTACGCAAAAAAAGCAAGATTTTTGATGCTTTTTTCGGGTGAAGTGGTATAATAGGGAAAAGTTTGTGACAAGACACAAAGATGGTCCGCACACGAAAGGAGTATTTTAATTTCCCATGAGAGCAATGAATCTTACTCTGCTTACAGATCTTTATGAGCTGACAATGATGCAGGGTTATTTTAAAAATCCCACAGACCAGATCGTGGTCTTTGATGCTTTTTACCGTAAGAACCCCTGTGATGGCGGTTTTGCCATTGCGGCAGGTCTGGAGCAGATCATAGAATATATCCGTGATCTTCATTTTACACCGGATGATATCTGCTATCTGCGTAGCCTTGGTATTTTTGAACCGGATTTTCTGGAATATCTGAGAGGTTTCCATTTTACCGGTGATATTTATGCGATTCCTGAAGGTACAGTAGTATTTCCGAGAGAACCCCTGATCAAGGTCATCGCACCGGTGATGGAGGCACAGCTGGTGGAAACAGCGATCTTAAATATCCTGAATCACCAGAGTCTGATCGCCACGAAAGCAGCCCGTGTGGTTTATGCAGCTAAAGGTGACGGTATCATGGAGTTCGGCCTTCGCCGTGCCCAGGGGCCGGATGCCGGTATCTACGGTGCCAGAGCCGCTGTGATCGCAGGATGTGTCGGTACATCCAACGTACTGACCGGTCAGATGTTTGGTGTACCGGTAAAAGGTACTCATGCCCACAGCTGGATCATGAGCTTCCCGGATGAGTATACCGCCTTTAAGACCTATGCCCAGATGTATCCGGATGCCTGCATCCTGCTGGTAGATACCTACGATGTACTGGATTCCGGTGTGCCCAATGCCATCCGTGTATTCAAGGAAATGCGTGAAGCCGGCCTGCCCATGAAAGGTTACGGTATCCGTATCGACAGCGGTGACCTGGCCTACCTGTCAAAGAAAGCCTACAAGATGCTGGAAGAGGCCGGTTTTGGTGATGCCATCATCTCCGCATCCAGTGATCTGGATGAGTACCTGATTGACAGCCTGAAAGCCCAGGGAGCCAAGATCAATTCCTGGGGCGTAGGCACTAACCTGATCACATCCAAAGACTGCCCGGCCTTCGGTGGTGTATACAAGCTGGCAGCAGTAAAAACTCCGGATGAAGCCGAGTTTACGCCAAAGATCAAACTGTCCGAAAACAGCGAAAAAGTAACCAACCCCGGCAACAAGATCATCTACCGTATCTACGACAAAGAGACCGGTAAGATCCGCGCCGACCTGATCTGCCTGGACGGCGAGAAATTCGACGAAAACCAGGACATGATCATCTTCGATCCCATAGAGACCTGGAAAAAGACCAAACTCAAAGCCGGCACCTACACCCTGCGAGAACTTCTGGTCAAAGTCATTGACAAAGGAGAACCCTGCTACACCTCCCCCAGCGTCATGGAAATCCAGAAAATCTGCAAACAGGAACAGGAGACCCTCTGGGACGAAACCCGCCGACTCGTCAACCCCCACGAAGTCTACGTCGATCTTTCCGAAAAACTCTACAAGATCAAAAGCGAACTTCTGGAAGAGATGAGTATGAAACATCTGCAGAGATAATTTATTGTCTAACGAGCGCGGCTTCGAGCCCCAGGCCCGAAGCCGGCGCGCCAATCTCACCCTCATCCACACCTCTCCTTCATCCACCATCCATAGTAGCCAGAAGAGAGGGAATGGGAAGGAGGCGCAGGTATATATGCACAAGCGACTTTAACGAGCACGACTCCGAGACTACAGGCTCGGAGCGAGCGCAGTAGGAGCGCGGGGCATATATACCTGCGCCTCCTTCCCATTCCCTCTCTTCGTCAGTCCCCACCCCCATATTTCACAAATTCTCTATTGCCTAGAACGACCCAAGCAGTTAGAATAACAGTATCGTGGCAACATATACCCATTTGCAGGAAGCAAATAGAAAGAAGAGGACGAAAGACTTGATAGAATTAGGAAAAAGACAAAATCTGACCGTAGTAAAAAAAGTAGATTTCGGCGTATACCTTGCCGAAAACGAGCAGGCATCCGCTGCCGGAGAACGCGTGCTTTTACCAAACAAACAGGTGCCGGAAGGAACCGGCCTTCACGATACCGTCAATGTATTTATTTATAAAGACTCCCAGGACCGCAGGATAGCCACCTGCCAGAAAAGCCTGCTGGAAATGGGCCAGATCGCACTGCTTCGCGTAGTCAGTGTCAGCAAGATCGGAGCATTCCTTGACTGGGGCCTGGAAAAAGATCTGTTCCTGCCCTTCAAAGAGCAGACAGTCCGTGTGCGGGAAGGGGACGAATGCCTTGTAACCCTGTATGTGGACAAATCCGAGCGCCTGTGCGCCACCATGAAACTGTATCACAGCCTGCACACCGATTCTCCTTACAAAGAAGGCGATACCGTTCGCGGCCGTGTTTATGAGATCAGTGATAATTTTGGCGTATTTCTGGCTGTAGACCATCTGTACAGCGCCCTGATCCCGAAAAAAGAAGCTCAGGGGAAATACAGACCCGGTGATGAAGTGACTGTTCGCGTAGTAAAAGTCCGCGAGGACGGCAAGCTGACCGTATCACCTCACCAGAAAGCCTACCTGCAGATGGATGTGGATTGTGATAACATCATGCAGGTACTGGACGAGTTTGCAGGTGTACTTCCCTTTGACGATCATGTATCACCGGAGGTCATCAAACGTGAATTCGGCATCAGCAAGGCCGCATTCAAGCGTGCTGTAGGCCGTCTGTTAAAAGAAGAAAAGATCACCATCAGAGACGGACGGATCTATCGTCTGTAAGGAGGAAAAAAGATGCGGTTTGCCCATCTGCATGTGCATACGGAATACAGTCTACTGGACGGTTCCAACAAGATAACAGAATACGTAAACCGGGTTAAAGAGCTTGGCATGGACAGTGCGGCCATCACCGATCACGGCGTCATGTACGGTGTGATCGATTTTTACCGTGCGGCAAAAGCTGCCGGGATCCGTCCGATCCTGGGCTGTGAAGTCTATGTGGCGCCGGGATCCATGTACGATAAGGAAACATCCGGCGGAGAGGACCGGTATTATCATCTGGTGCTTCTGGCAGAGAATAATACAGGCTACAGCAATCTGATGAAGATCGTATCGAAGGGCTTTGTGGAAGGCTATTATTACAAGCCCCGTGTGGATAAATCCGTACTGGAAAAATACCATGAGGGTATCATTGCCCTGAGTGCCTGCCTGGCCGGAGAAGTGGCCAGAGGTATCTCCCGGGGGCAGTATGAAGAAGCAAAAAAGGCGGCTCTGTCCTATGAGGCGATCTTTGGGAAGGGTAATTTCTTCCTTGAATTGCAGGATCACGGCATTCCTGAGCAGCAGATGGTCAATCAGGCACTGCTTCGCATGAGCCAGGAGACAGGGATTGAGCTGGTATGCACCAACGATGTGCACTATACCTTTGCGGATGATGCCAAACCCCATGACATTTTGCTGTGTATCCAGACCGGAAAGAAGGTAAACGATGAGGATCGCATGCGTTACGAAGGCGGTCAGTACTACGTAAAATCCCCGGAAGAGATGGCGCAGATTTTTCCCTATGCCCTGCAGGCATTGGAAAATACTGAGAAGATTGCCGAGCGGTGCAATGTGGAGATCGAATTCGGCGTGACAAAGCTGCCGAAATACGATGTGCCGGAAGGTTACACGTCCTGGGAATACCTGAACAAATTGTGCTTTGAAGGCCTGCAGGAACGGTATCAGCCGGTGACACAGGAGCTGACAGACCGGTTGAATTATGAACTTTCTACGATTAAACAGATGGGATACGTGGATTACTTTCTGATCGTCTGGGACTTTATCCATTATGCCAGATCTCAGGGCATCAGTGTGGGACCGGGACGTGGCTCAGCAGCAGGAAGCCTTGTTTCCTACACATTGGGGATCACAAAGCTGGATCCCATCCGCTATAACCTTCTGTTTGAGCGTTTCCTGAATCCGGAGCGAGTGTCCATGCCCGATATCGATGTGGACTTCTGCTTCGAGAGACGACAGGAGGTCATCGACTATGTGGTGCGCAAATATGGCAAAGACCGGGTGGTGCAGATCGTTACCTTTGGTACACTGGCAGCCCGTGGTGTGATCCGGGATGTGGGCCGGGTACTGGATCTGCCCTATGCCCAGTGTGACGCCATCGCCAAGATGATCCCAAATGAATTGAATATTACGATAGATAAAGCGCTGGAGATGAATCCGGAGCTGAAAAAAAGCTACACAGAGGATGAGCAGGTCCGTTATCTGATCGATATGGCCCGCCGTCTGGAAGGATTGCCCCGGCATACCTCCATGCATGCGGCAGGCGTTGTTATTTCCCAGAAAGCCGTAGAGGAGTATGTGCCTCTTTCAAGAGCCTCCGACGGTTCCATCACCACCCAGTTTACCATGACCACATTGGAAGAGCTGGGCCTGTTAAAGATGGATTTCCTGGGTCTGCGTACCCTTACGGTCATTCAGAATGCTGTAAAGAACGTGGAAAAAAACTGCCTCAAAATGATCGATGTGGACAAGATAGATTACAATGACCCGAAAGTGCTGGATATGATCGGCAAAGGAAACTGCGAGGGTGTGTTCCAGCTGGAAAGCGCGGGGATGAAGTCCTTTATGAAGGAGTTAAAGCCAAAGAGCCTGGAGGACATCATTGCAGGTATTTCTCTGTACCGTCCCGGTCCCATGGATTTTATTCCGCAGTATATTAAAGGAAAAGAGCATCCCGAACTGATCACCTATGACTGTCCGCAGCTGGAGCCTATTCTGGAACCTACGTACGGCTGTATCGTATACCAGGAGCAGGTTATGCAGATCGTGCGTGATCTGGGCGGATATACTCTGGGGCGGAGTGATCTGGTACGCCGTGCCATGTCAAAGAAAAAAGCTGCTGTTATGGCAAAAGAGAGACAGAATTTTGTTTACGGTAATGAAGAAGAGGGGGTTCCGGGCTGTATCAGCAATGGTATTTCCGAGCAGGTAGCCAATAAGATCTACGATGATATGACGGATTTTGCAAAATATGCCTTTAATAAATCCCATGCGGCAGCCTATGCGGTAGTATCTTACCAGACGGCCTGGCTGAAATACTATTATCCGGTGGAATTTATGGCAGCGCTGATGACTTCTGTAGTAGATCACGCGGCGAAGATTTCCGAATATATTCTGACCTGCCGCCAGATGGGCATACAGATCCTGCCGCCGGATATCAACCGAAGCTTTGGTGAATTTTCCGTAGAAGGAAAGGCTATCCGTTATGGTCTGACGGCGATCAAGGGTATCGGTAAGCCTGTACAGGAAGCCATTGTGGCCGAAAGAGAGGAAAATGGACCCTTTACCTCCATTCGTGATCTGGCGGATCGTCTCACCGGTAAAGAGATCAACAAGCGTACAGTGGAGAATTTTATCAAATCCGGTGCGCTGGATGGTTTTGGCGGCAACCGCCATCAGTATATGCTTTGTTATGCCCAGATTCTGGATCAGGTAGCACAGGAAAAGAAAAATTCTCTGAGCGGACAGATGAGCCTGTTTGACTGGCTGGGAGACGCGGCAAAGGAGACGGTGGACATACCGCTGCCGGCAGTGGAGGAATACGATAAGGAGACCCTTCTGGCCTATGAGAAAGAAGTTCTGGGTATCTATGTCAGCGGCCATCCGCTGCGGGAATACGAGACTCTTTGGAAAAAGACGATCTCGGCGGTATCCGCGCAGTTTATGCCGGATGAGGAGACGGGAGAGCCTTCTATTGAAGACGGCTCCATCCAGGTCATCGGCGGCCTGATCGCGGAAAAGACCATTAAATATACAAAAAACAATAAAGTGATGGCATTTTTGACCATCGAGGATCTTCTGGGCAGCGTGGAAGTCGTTGTATTTCCCAGAGATTATGAAAATTACAGCCGCTATATGGAAAAGGATGCCAAGGTATTTGTCAGGGGCCGGGTGGCGGCAGAGGATGACAAAGCCAGCAAGCTGATCTGTGAAAAAATCGTACCTTTTGAAGATGGTAAACGGGAACTGTGGATCCAGTTTGCTGACCGGGAGACCTATGATCATCAGGTGCAGAAGCTGTATGAAGTGCTTCGTTCTTCCGATGGCAGTGACACGGTAGTATTGTATCTAAAAAAAGAAAAAGCGGTAAAAAGGCTGCCGGCCAGCCGTACCGTGCAGGCAGACGGGGAACTTCTTGCCCGCCTCAAGTCCATGTATGGGGAAAATAATATCCGCATTGTGGAAAAAGGTCCGGAAATCGGCCGGCAAAGGGGATAAGTTTGTTATGACAGAGAATGGAAAAAAGAAAGGATGGCAGCGTTTCCGGGTAGAACAGATCGTAGCGGGGAGCTTTGGGCTGATCATACTGATCGGTTTTTTGCTTCTGCTTTTGCCCATATCTCATGCGCCGGGGGAAACGACGCATTGGACGGATGCTTTGTTTACCGCGGTCTCGGCAGTGTGTGTGACGGGACTCGTGACGGTGCCCACAGCCCTGCACTGGAGCCTGTTTGGAAAGTGCGTGATCCTGGTGCTGATCCAGCTGGGCGGTCTGGGTATACTGGCCTGCGCGACAGCTACTTTACTGCTTCTGGGACGGCGTCTGTCCATGCGCACGCAGCGCCTGATCGCGGAAAACTATAATCTGGATACCATGAATGGTCTGATCGGTGTGATCCGTAAGATCGTGGGCGGAACTCTTCTGGTGGAGGCGGTGGGTACGATTCCCTATGCTGTTGTGTTTATTCCGGAGTATGGATTTCCCTCCGGACTTTTCCGGGCAGTGTTTAATTCGGTGTCCTGCTTCTGCAATGCCGGTATGGATATTCTCGGGGAGGACAGTCTGGTCCCATATGTGACGGATCCCATCGTCAATATCAATACCATGATTCTGATCATAGTGGGAGGTATCGGTTTTTTCGTCTGGTTTGATCTGATCCATACGGTAAAGAGCACGTGGCGAAAGAAAAAAAGCGCCAGAAGCTTTTTCCAGAAGCTGACATTGCATACCCGGATGGCGCTGGTGGCGACTCTGTTTCTGATCGTTGCCGGTACGGTGCTGATCGCCTGCTTTGACTGGAATAATCCGGATACGTTGGGAAATCTGTCCGTACCGGAAAAGATCATGGCAGCGATGTTTCAGTCGGTGACCACCAGAACAGCAGGATTTCAGACCATTCCCCAGGAGAATTTCACTGATTCTTCGGCCTTTATTTCGCTGCTTCTGATGTTTATCGGAGGATCGCCCATGGGTACGGCGGGAGGCATGAAGACCACAACGGTAGCCGTGATCTTTTTGACGATGATCGCTTATTTAAGAGGCCGGGATGCCACAGAGCTGTATAACCGGAGGCTGAGAGCTTCGGATGTGCGCTCCGCTCTGGTGGTGATCGCACTGGGAGTGACCGTTGCTTTTACCGGTATAGTACTTTTAAGCGCGGTGACAGATGCCGGCGCTATGGATGTACTGTATGAAGTGATCTCTGCGGTAGGTACCGTGGGTCTGACCAGGGGACTTACACCGATGCTGAATACAGCGGGAAAACTGATCATTATTGCCGTTATGTACTGTGGACGTATCGGTCCGGTAACATTGGCTATGGCCATCACCGTGCGGATGAATGCGGCACAAAAACAGATCCGTTTTCCGGAAGAAAAGATAATGATAGGATAGAAGGTAAATTGTATGAGTAAACAGTATGCAGTGATCGGCCTGGGCCGGTTTGGAACAGCAGTGGCGCTGGGCCTTTCAGAGGCCGGTAATGAAGTAACGGCGGTAGACAGTAACGAAGAAAGGGTACAGGTGGTGGCAGATGTGGTCACCTACGCTGCAGTGGCAGATGTAACAAAAAAGGGAGTCTGTGAGTCCCTTGGCATCGGAAATGTGGATGTGGCAGTAATCGGCATGTCCAGCCATATGGAGGACAGTATACTGGCTACGATCATGGCAAAAGAAGCCGGGGCCGGTTATATCGTGGCAAAGGCGGTCAGTGATATTCATGGCACCATTTTAAAAAAAGTAGGGGCGGATCAGATCGTATTTCCCGAAAGAGAAAGTGGTACTTTGCTGGCAAAGAGCATCAGTTCCGGCTATTTTACCAAATTTTTCTCGTTGTCAGACAGTTTCAGTATCGTAGAGCTTACTCCTCCCTCATCCTGGGTGGGACATTCTCTGGCTGAAATCAATCCGAGGAAAAATTATGGTGTCAATGTGATCGGTCTGATCGATCATGGGAATACCCGCATTAACCTTGACCCGCAGGAACCCATGCAGGAAGGATGGGTACTGGTAGTGGTAGGAGATAACAGAGAACTTTCAAAACTGGGAGAACATAGAGGGTAAGTATGATTACGAGCAGCAGCAATCCACAGCTTAAATATATACAGCAGCTGGCAAAAAAAGCCCGGCTTCGCCGGGAAGAAGGGGTCTTTCTTGTAGAAGGCCCCCGCATGTTTTATGAGGCAGATAGGTCGCAGGTGCAAAAGGCATATCTGTCGGAACGTTTTTATGAAAATATGGAGGACCGCTCCTGCCTGGAAGGGATTTCCTGGGATGTAGTGGAAAACAGTGTGTTTGACAAGATCAGCAGCACCATGACACCCCAGGGAGTATTATGTGTACTTAAGCAGCCCAGCTACAGTCTGGAAGAACTTCTGCAAAAAAAAGATCCTCTTCTGGTGTTTCTGGAAAATCTTCAGGATCCCGGGAATATGGGCACTATTTTCCGGACGGCTGAGGGTGCAGGTGCAGATGGGATCATTATGACAGCAAACTGCGTGGATATCTTTAATCCAAAGACGATCCGTTCTACAATGGGCTCCATTTACCGGATGCCCTTTGTCTGTCTTGAGGAAGAAGAAACACAGCCTGTGCTTAAGCTTTTGCGGGAAAGAGGTATTGCGACCTGTGCGGCTCATCTGCAGGGCGAGCGCACCTATGACAGAGAAGATTATACAAAGGGAACGGCATTTCTGATCGGAAATGAGGGGAATGGACTGACAGAGGAGACCTCTGAAGCCTCATCCCTGAAAGTGAAAATCCCTATGGAGGGGAAGCTGGAATCCCTGAATGCCTCCGTGGCAGCATCTATTCTTCTGTATGAAGCGTATCGCCAGAGGCGTAGCCGTTACCGTTCACTGGAAAGCCAGTAAACAGTAACACGTAATCACCGTTCTTAAGAAATCTTTGCTTTTTTTTAGTTGAAAAATATGTAGCATTGTGCAAAGGTAGTAGTAGCTACCAACACAGCGATTATTATATTGTGGGAGGATAGATTATGAAGAAATGGGTTTCTACACTGGCTGTCTGTATGACAGCAGCTATGCTGGCAGGATGCGGATCCGGCAGCGATGTTAAAGTGGCTGTAGATTCGGTGGGAAATATCACCGGTCTTGGCAATGTGGGGATTGCGGACAAGTTCAGCGGTATGGTGGTGTCGGAGGACGAGGTTAAGATCGAAAAGAACAGTGGCCTTTCGGTAAAGGAAATCAAAGTCCAGGAGGGCGACGTGGTCAAAGAAGGTCAGGTCCTGTTTGTGTATGATACAGACTCCCTGGAACTGACACTGGAAAAACAGCAGCTGGAGCTGGAGCAGCTGAAGTCTACGATCGAGAGCAAAACAAAAGAGATCAAGCAGCTTGAGAAGGATGCCAAAGGAACGAAAGGCAGCACAAAGCTGGAGTACAGCATCCAGATTCAGACCAATCAGGCAGACATAAAGGAAGCTGAGTATAATTCCAAGCTGAAAGAAAAAGAAATTGAAGAGACGAAGAAATCTCTTGAAGATGTTAATGTGACCAGTCCGATCGATGCTACCGTTAAAAGTATAGCTTCCGGTAATCAGAACGATGGCAGCAGCGCGGGAGAAGATGATGGTTATGGTGACGGAAGCGGTGATGGCAGTACCTCGGATGCTTTTATTGTACTGACAAAGTCAGATTCTTTTGAGATCAAGGGAACAGTGAATGAGCTCAATGCCCGTTCTCTGCAGGAAGGCATGCAGCTTCTGATACGCTCCCGTACAGACAGTACGCAGACCTGGACAGGTACACTGGATAGAATTGACTGGGAGAAGGCGGATAATTCCAACAATTATTCCATGTATGGAGGAGGTTCTTCAGATGCCATGACAACTTCCTCAAAATATCCTTTCTATGTATCACTGGATTCTCAGGATGGATTGATCCTCGGTCAGCATGTTTATATTGAGACAAACGTAGGCGGTACGGCTGACGAGAATGCGGCACAGTTTTCACTGCCTTCTTATTATATTGTAGATCTGGATACAGATTCTCCGTATGTCTGGGCGGAAGGATCCAACGGTAAGCTGGAAAAGAGGAAGGTTGAGCTGGGAGACTACGATCAGGATATGGATCAGTATCCGGTTATTTCCGGACTTTCATTAACAGATTACATTGCTTTCCCGTCAGAAGACTGCCAGGCAGGTGCCACAGCCGAACATTACGATGCAGCCTCCGGAGAGGAGGATACCGGCGAAGGAATGATGACTGACGACGGGGAAATGATGGAGAATATGCCGGCCGACGGTGGAGAAATGATGGACTCTTATGATGAAGGTACTGCAGAAGAAGACATGGGTGCCTATGAAGAGGATATGACGGAAACCGGAGAAGACGGCACAGGTGATGTGGCGGATATGGAAAGTGCTGTTGGTGAAGCAGCAGAATAAAATCGGGAGGGACCTTAGATGATTCTTGAAATGACAGATGTTTGTAAAGATTACTTCCGCGGCAAGATCCCGGTTCCGGTGCTGAAAGATATCAATCTCAACGTGGAAGAGGGCGAATATATCGCCATTATGGGTCCTTCCGGTTCCGGTAAAACGACACTGATGAATCTGGTAGGATGCCTTGATGTGCCCACTTCCGGCACGCTGAAGCTGAATGATGTCGACATTTCCACTCAGACTGAGGATCAGCTGGCAGGATTGAGAAACAGCTTTATCGGATTTGTTTTCCAGCAGTTTCATCTGCTCCCGGAAATGGATGCCAGAGATAATGTGGCCCTTCCCCTGCTGTATGCGGGTGTGAGTCTTAAGGAGCGCCGGGAGAGAGCAGAGGAGG
Organism: uncultured Lachnospiraceae bacterium; assembly: GCA_945827805.1. Classification (GTDB taxonomy): domain Bacteria; phylum Bacillota; class Clostridia; order Lachnospirales; family Lachnospiraceae; genus UBA11957. The sequence goes on along the minus strand of CALZOU010000034.1, from coordinate 762 downwards.
CTCTGAAGATGGTGGGCCTGGAAGAAAGAATCCATTTTAAACCCAATCAGATGTCCGGCGGTCAGTGCCAGCGTGTGGCCATTGCCAGGGCTGTGGTAGGCAAGCCAAAGCTTCTTCTGGCAGATGAGCCGACAGGTGCCCTTGATACGGCATCCGGCGAGCAGGTTATGGAGATTTTTTCGGAATTAAACAGGCAGGGAATCACCATTGTCATGATCACGCATGAGCCGTCCATAGCCGCCTGTGCGAACAAAGTATATCATATTCGCGATGGTGTGCTTAAGGAAGACAGATAGGAGTGGGTGTATAGATGAAAAATAAGAAAGCAAAAATCGCGGTCCGTGTGCTGGCGGTTGTGCTGGCAGCCGGAGTCGTTGTGGGCGCGGTGTTCGCAGTTCGGACAGCCCAGGGCGGCAACAGTGCGGTTAATGTATATCAGCTGTCAAATATGACCTATACCAGTGAGGATATGGGGGGCGGATCGGAAATGAGCGGAACGGTCAGCGCTGATCAGGTGCAGACGGTCTATGTATCCGATACGCAGACTGTGACAGAAGTATTTGTGCAGGAAGGGCAGCAGGTAAAAGCGGGAGACCCGCTGATGTCCTATGATACGACGCTGACAGATATTGAGGTCACCAGAAAGGATCTGGAGATCCAGAAACAGAAAATCGAGCTGGAAAATCTGCAGAAGCAGGTAAAGACAGGCAGACGCCTCAGCGCAGTGCCGGAAGAACAGACAGAACCGACAGCTCCGACAGA
>CALZOU010000033.1 GCA_945827805.1 uncultured Lachnospiraceae bacterium | reverse complement strand
CTTTCTTCAATTTTGCAAGCATACTTCCGTAGGAAAACATCATGGACTGTCCCATATAGAAATGGTACTCTCTTTCAATCAGTTCTGCGCCGCTTTCTAGTTGGAAATATGTGTGCAATATCTCATGTTCTTCTGCCGTCAGCGTAACCGCATCATCTGTCTCGAACACCGCCTGCACATTCGGATACTGCTCCACCAGTTCTTTCATTTTCTGTTTCGTGTTCCGGTATTCTGCGTGATGTTCCCTTAAATATTCACACACCTTCTGGTCTACCTTTTCGTCAAGTGTGTATTCCATCCAATATGAATCCTGTTTATTTACCATAAATATCAATCCTCTTTTCTGCCTGATGGCCTTTGTTAGTTTAGAACTATATCACTTTTGGTGGAAATAGCAATTCATCAGATGTACTGAAAAAGAGAGGGAGAGACTGGTAGATTTACGCCACAATATATCTTCGAACAATTTCACCGGATACGAAATTTCGCATAGAAAAACCCCGCACCGGGTACCACAACTACCAGGTGCGAGGGTGAATTGAACTAAATTACTGCTGATTAGCAGTGAGTTTAAAGTTAATGGTGTCTTTCAAATTTGCGATATTATTTGTTGTTGTATCGGTATTATTACCATCAACGTACAGATAAACGGTAACCGGTACTTCTGCATTGCCAGTAACAGTGGAAGCAAGCACTGTGCCTGCAGGTGTGCCCCCTGCAGTTACTTCTTCGTAACCGTCAGGGCCAACAAAAATAGCATTTACCGCTTGACCTGTGAAGTTGACTGCAGACACCTTCAAGTTCTTCATATCGGCTGCAGAGCTAGCATCCAGCTTGACGAAGAACGTATAAGAAGCAACATACTTGCTAAAATCTGCATCCCCGACAAAACGCTTAGTAGAGTCTACTATGGTAGAAACGGATTTGTCATTGCTGTAACCATAGTACCATTTTGCAACAGTAGTAACATCAGCTGCCTGCGTGAAGGTTTCATGGGCGACCGGGTACAACGTTGCGCCAGACTCATCTGCGGGCTGGCTAGTTCCAAAAGTACCGCCTGAAGTGCTAGAAATAACCAAATTAGGTGCATCGGACTGGGCAGTTACATTCAAACCCGTTGCTTCAACCTCGTTATTCGCAGCAAACCACGCATACGTCGAACTACCCAACGCAATAGCGGCAACCAGTACCATGGCGATTGCTGCCATGAGTTGTTTCTTTAAAGATTTTGTACTCATATAATTTTTCTCCTCCTTTTTAATTTTTTTATGGGGAATCCCTTCCGTTTTTCCCCGGCGATGTACGCTTTGTGGATCGTACATCTTCTGTGTTACACACCACGGTGTTCTCCGATCACTATGTATCCGAGATCACTTTCAAGTCCTTCTTCTCAGGCTTTTTTTCAGGATCGTTGCCGATCAGCCTTTTCCTGTGATCAGATTATACTCCCACCGGGCCCGGTTAGAAGAGTATCTCCATCACCTTTTTCCGGTGAGGATATCATCTCATAACAGGTTAATGCCTCAGGCAATATCACGAAACACAGTCTGATACGTCAGATTTTCGGGTGTGTCTTTTGTATATATAAACGGTGGTTGTGGCACCGCTTATACCGTATGTAACAGTGTTTACTGGTTCCGGCGATTCTTCCAGGTCAGCTCGCCTTCCTGGTAATAATCGGGAGCCGTAGTACCCCATGCGGAGATGGGTTTGTCGCCGGTCAGAGTATCCCGGATATCCTGGATAAATTTGACCAGCAGGTTGGTGTCGTCCTCGGCAAGGGCGTCAATGCTCATGGCAAATTCTACGGAACCGCCGATGATGGCATCCACGCATTCGGGATCTTCGCCTTCCATCCAGACAACTATCGTATATTTATCTACATTACCGACCTGGAAATTCTCTTCTACGATCTCACAGACGGTATTGTGGTCTTTGAAATTCACACAGTTTTCTTCCGGCTCACCATCTTTGGCCGGTTCTGCGTAAATGGTGCGCACACCGTTTCGCCACAGGGCCACGCGCACTGCTTCTTCAGCACCTTTGGTACAGTTGGACAACCGAACGCTGGCCCGATATCCCACGTCCTCTTTACCGGCATTTCGCAGGTAATATGTATAGGCCACGTAGTTCTTGCCGTTATGGGCGCCGTCGATCTGATCCAGATCCTCGGGCAGATCTTCCAGCGAAATATTTGTGGCATCTTCCAGGGAACCGGCAGTAAGTCTGGCTGTGGGATCGGTAAAGTCGCCGTCGGCGGCAATACTGATACCTTTGCGATACATTTCCAGACGGTTCAGGTTGATAGTGAAGTTACCCATTTTTTCCTGCATAAAGGCAAAGAAAAACATGATAAACAGGGCAAACAGTAAACCAAGGAGGCACAGATGCATTCTGTCCAGGCTAAGAAGCATGGCACCCAGACGTTTGAGCCGTCTTCGAGGCATATACATACTGACTATGGTTTCCGGATCCAGATCACTGCCGGACTCTGCCAGTATCTTTTCCAGTTCTTCTATGCGGAGCAGGGTATCATAGTTCTTGGGATGCCTGCGTCTGGCGCGGTCTTTTCGTTTTTCTTTACGGCTTTTTTTTGGTTCTTTCATCTTATCCTTTTATAATTTGTATTTTTTCTTCAGGTAGGCGAGATAGGTCTGTATTTGTTCTCTCTCGCTCTCATCGCCGTAACGGAACTGCAGACCGCAGATATTTCGATACAGGCTGCCTTTTGGCGCTTCTCTGTTCCAGCAGACTACGGCTACCACATCTTTTCCCTTACCTTCTTCGGCGGTTCCGATGTTCGGCAATGTGACCTCACAGATCTCTCCCACTTCGAAATGGCGGTTAAGATACAGAGCCAGACCACCGGCAGAAATATCCAGTGACATACCTTCTTCTTTCTCGATAATACCATCATAGTTTACCGGCCAGGTGTCCTGTACATATTTGATGCCGAGCGCTACTTTGAGACGCTCATCTTTACGTTGGAAGAACTGTCTCTGCTCTGTTACTCGACGGATCTTCCAGTAACGGCGCAGCCCTTCCTTAACAATATCGTCCGCATAACCGGCAAGGATCATCGCGTTTTCGCCTTTACCGTAACGGATCAGCAGTTTACGGTTCTCATCCAATGGTAATGGTTTACCGTCCTGCATGGGGATGGAAATCAGGAATGCAGATTCATCCACTGCTTTTGCGAAAGTACATACAAAAGAAAAATCCGGTTCCTGTCCCATAGGTACGTCAAATGCCATTGTTAGTTTTGTTCCGCTTCGTATTTCAAGTGCTCCTGACATTTTCAGAATAAATCCTTTCCGTTTACTGTCAAATATTTTTGAGCATATCTGCCCATATTTTACATTTTTGTTAAGTATAAAAGAATTATATATGAAGTCACGTCATTTTTCAACGAAAAATCCATAATTATCCTATTGGAGATCACATGATTCTTCGTCATTCACTTCATTTACATCTTTTATCTCTTTTATATCTTCTATATCTTCTATAACTTTTATATCTTCTGTATCTTTGACATCTTTTTCATCTTTTGCCTCTTCCTGTTTTCTGCGTTTCAGTTCTTCCACCGCCGCCTGCACGGCAGCCTCTTCTTCCTCTTTCAGAATCTTTCTGGTCGAACTGACTGTACGAACAAGATTACTTACAAAGATGATGAAGATTGGGATGATGATCAGCAGCACAAAAGCCACCGGACTGGACAGGAAGTTTACAATTACACCCAATGGATAGGAGACAAAGATCACCTTTCCCAGAACGTTCTCTCCAAGGGCAGGATAGTGATCCACCACTGCATTGGCATCTCCCTTTGTGGTAAAAACATAGGAGTCTCCCTTCTGCTCCACAGAAACCACCCGATGCGTATTAACGGATCCGTTTAACAGCGGATCCGTGGAATAATACGAAATGATATCTTCGGGTTTTATCTCTGACAGATCTGTTTTTTGAACCAGGATCAGCGCATCCTCCCGGATCTCCGGCTCCATACTCCCGGTCATCACGCGGAATACATAGTGCCCCAGAATACTGGGGGCTTCTCCGGATCTTGTCATGACTACGGTACACAGCACAAATAAAGCAATCACAATGGCTGCTGCCGACAGTACATTTACGATCCCCAGTATCACTTTCTTCATATCTATTTTTTCCTGTTATTTTTTCTTTCGCCGAATGTTCTGATTTCTCCTGGACAGTTTTTCTGTAACATTCGTGAAGTTTTCGTCAGTGTTTTCGCTGGCTTTTTGCAGGATGTCACGCAGCTTCTGCTGTCGTTTTTCTTCTTCCAGAAGTTTTCTCTCTTCTTCTGCTTTTTGCGCCTGCTCCTGTTTCTTAAGGGCAAGCTGCCTTTGTTTCTCCTGTTCTTCCAGCTTCTGTCTTGCCAGTGCTTCTTCTTCGGCCTGACGAAGCGCTTTTTGCTCGCTTTCCCGGGCAGCTGCTACCTCGAGACGGGCGGTTTCTTTTACGCGCACTATTTCCAGACGCATCTCTTCCCGGATCTTCTCGATCTCAAGACGGGCGGCTTCTTTGAGCTGCTCTGCCTCTGTTCGGGAAGTTTCCTGAATTCTTGCTATTTCTTCTCTGGAATCAGCTTTTGTTTTTTCAAGCTCTGCGTTGGCTTCGTTTTGCGCCTGTCTGAGCTCTGCTTTTGTCTTTGCAATTTCGGCAAAGGCATCGGCCTGGGCTTTTTCGACCATTTTCTGGCTTTCTGTCTTTGTCTTTTCGATTTCAGCATTAGCATCGGCCTGCAGCTTTTCGATAGTTTTCTGACTCTCTGCTTTTGTCTTTTCGATCTCAGCATGGGAATCCGCCAGTGTCTTTTCTATTTTCTCTCCGGCTTCTTTCTTCACTGCTTCGAGCTCTGCCTGTGATTTTTCTATGGTATCCTGCAGATTTTTCTCAGCGTCGGCGGCTTTCTGTTCCAGCTCCTGCTGCAATTTCATGTGAGCTTCTGCCTGGGCCTGCTGCTCGGCGCGCATCTGCCATACTTCCTGCTCTCTGCGGATCTCAGACTCGTCTCTGGCCTGCTCGGCCTCTTCTCTCTTCTGTTTTTCTTCTTCCAGCTCTTTTTCCAGTTCCAGCTGGCGCTCGGTCACTTCCTCAATGATGACTTTCCGGACTTCTACATCCGGAATATTGTAGTCGTCTACGATCTCTTCCACGATCTCTTTGACGAATTTCGGCTCGATCACTTCCCGTTTCTCGGCAACTATCTCTTCCATGTCACGGGCATCGTCTTCCATAAGGCTCTTAAACACTGTATAGTTGGTGATCAGGTTGGTGTAAAGCTGAAACAGGTAATCTTCGTCGAAGGCCATGGCACTGTCCTGCACTTCGATCTTATAGCCCACCTCATCGTAACTCTCCAGAAACTGCCATAGCTTATAGCATGTACGGTAATCCGGATCCTTCATCAACAGGTTGGTCCTCTGGATCGGGCTTTTCACCGTGGCGCATCCGGCCATCAGGCTGCAGAAGGAACTGCTGCGAAGAGCCATCACCAGACGTCTCACACGGTCGATCCGCATGAAGACCTGCATATTGTCGCTGTCATTTTCCGCAAAGCTCTGACGGTTCTTGATCTTCATCTCGAGCTTATACTCGATCTCCTCATAAGCATCGTCCACTTTGCTGATCATGGTGAGGGTATTTCTCTTTTCGTCACCGGTGGACCAGAAGATGATGTCCGTTCGTTTATCGATAAAGGTCACCAGACGCTGGATCAGGTGATAGACGAACCTGTTTTCGTAAAGATCATAGGACTCCTCTGTGGTCACATTCAGCACTCTGGTGGGCTGAATATCTCCGTCTTCGTTGCTGGCAATAAACTGTGTGTTCATGCTCAGATGGCGGACACTGTCCGCGGTGATCTTTTTTGCCAGTGCCACCGGTACGACTTCCTCAGAGGTCGTAATAAACCGCCGGGGCTTTTCGATAATATTGTTTATGGCGTCAAGACTTTCCTCAATGGTGGTAAGCCAGCGCTCATCCACGACCTTATGCAGTACCTGCGCCGTCTGGTGCAGCGTATTTTCACCGCTTTGCACCATTTCAAAGAGATACTGAAAATAGCGGTCATTTTCCAGTGTGCTGCCTACCGCATCGACATAATTCAGATATAAATCATTGATCGTATCTGACATCTGCTAATCCTCCATATTCTTTTCTCCTTAATACAGGTTCTGTATTCTCTGGAGATAAGCTTTACTGTCCGCCATATTGCTGCGTCCAAAAACCTTCTCGATATACACGATCAGACCCTTGATCTCATCGCGTACAAAGCTTACGTTCATACTCTCAAATTTCTTAAGTACTTTTCTCGCAATGATATAATCCATGCCATCCAGCTCTGTACCGCCGCAGGCCACATATACCGGAATAAAATCGTACATCTGCTTGATGATACGGTTACCGAATGCCAGTTTGAATCGTGTCTGCAGATATTTATCCAGCTTGTCCATCATCTCCAGTGTCTCTGCACTGATGGGATGTTCAATCTTTGCCTGTGCAAACATAGCTTGCAGATGCTCACCTGTCACATAGCATTTCGGCTGCGGATCACAGGTGAATTCTGCGGCACGTTCATTAAGTTCGATGGGAATTGCACGGTCGTATACCTTATCCGTGATCGTAAAGGTAGAGTCATCGTTGTTGGCTGTTCCTACGAACCAGATAGAATCCGGCACATGGATCTTACCATCCACAAGTTTCTGCGGATCCATATCCCACTGTGTCGGTACCAGATCGAGTACCCATTCATCGTGGCTTGGCATTTCCAGGATAGACAGCATTTCAGCAAAATAGTACTCAATACGGGCCAGGTTCATCTCATCAAGTACAATAAAGCTGGGATCCTTCCTGTAATTTGCCTCATACAGGGCACGCAGGAATTCTGTCTCATTAAATCTCTTGGAAAATTCGTTAAAGTAACCAAGCAGCTCAGTACGGTCACGGTAAGAGGGCTGCACGGATACCATAGTGGCCGGATTATCCAGATACCGGCTGAAGGAGTAGGGAAGACTGGTCTTACCTGTACCGGAGATACCTTCCAGGATCAACAGTTTGCTGGCTGCCATACCGGCAACGAAGCGGCGAACGATTTCCGGTGTATAGTACAGATGCATCTCACTGGCAGCAAACAGGCGGTAATTCTCCACAAATTCCTGCAAAGTAATGTCATTATTGTAGGCAGGCTCTATAAAATCCTGATATTTCTGATCCACCAGAGTAAGTTTCGGGAAACGGCTGGTAGTGATCTTGTCGGACTTATTCGGTGTAGTAACAGCCAGTACCTTTTCTACAGGTGTATTGGCCGGCACTTCCACACCTTCCACATTGACCATATCTGCCACGGCGGCACCTTCCTGTGCCGGTGCCGTTCCTGTCACATTCTGCAGGGATGGGATCGTATCATCCGTCAGCGCAGACGCACCGACGTACGGGATCTTTCCCACACCGCCCATACTGTTGACCTTAAGGGCCAGGATCTTATTTTTTTCATCCATAAGGCTGAGTACCTGACGGTTCAGTCTGCCGATTTCCTTATACAGAGTAGTGTTTTCATCTTTCGTGGCACGAAGCTTCACATGGATGATAAACTTTCGTACCAGAATGACCCCCACCAGTACCGGAATGGCGATCAGGATCAAGGCCAGCAGAATAGACAAAATCTTCATGGGAAGACTAAACGGAATAAAATATGTCAGAAAGATGGATGCGTAATCTACCCATCCCGTGATAAATACCTTTACAAACCCCATGACGATCGATGCGATCCATTCTACAATATTGTAGATGATCTTCGAGATCAGTTCATAGGCCAGTTTCAAAAATTCACTCATACAGCGTTATCCTCTTATCTGTCTTACTGGTTGTCGTCTTTTTTATCGGCTGCTGCTTCTGCCCCGGCTTCTTTGGCCGCTTTTACTGCCGCAAGTGCTGCTTCCGCTTCGGCTTTCAGTCTTCTTGCTTCCTCCAGAGCCGCCTGAGCTTCCGCTTTTTCGGAGGACTCTGTCTCAGCCTTCTTCACAGCCTCTTCCACAGCCATGGCTTTTTTGAGATTAATGCTTACCATGATCAGATGATATACCTGATAAATAAAGAACAGAAGCATCGGCAGAACGATTACGATCAAAAATCCCATACTGCTGGAAAGGAAGTCCATAACATGGCCAAATTTACTCAGTTTGCCCACATATTTACCCACGATATCTCCGTCAGAAATGATGTGCGTATCGGCAATCGCGTTATTATCACCCTTGGTGGTATAACTGCGCATATTTTCGATTTCATCGATTTTTTCAATACGGTGTGTGTTCAGGGCGTATTCGTTATTGATAATGGTATGGAAACAGATAATATCTCCCTCAGTAAGCTTCGACGTATCGCATTTTTTGATCAGGATCAAATCTCCGGAATAAAATGTGGGCGCCATGGAATCGGTCTTAACGACCATGGGCGTATATCCCGCCAGACTGGATACATTGGCAGTGTCTCTGGTTGCCAGCGTCGTAAACGCGAATAATGCCGCAAGGAGGATAACTCCCCATAACGCAATGCTGACGATAATAGTTACTCCTTTTTTCAAAGCTTTCATTTGTTCTTTTCCTTTCCATGCTTCTGTTGCTGTATTAATCTATCTCCAGCCGGTATTATTGCCGGTTATTGAGTTCTTTTCCATCCAGTGAAATGTTATTTTCATCGGTACCTTCAAACCGCAGCTGTATGGAATACTCCGCGCCCCGCAGCGCGTCCGTACAGGCTGCGTCCGTTCCCTCCAGCCAGACATGCACTGTTACCGGCAGGTTCTGGTTTGCTTTCAGAGAAAACAGGGCATTGCCATCCGTGTATTCCATCCTGTCTGCCGATGGCAGCCCGAAAGTCCGGATGCCATTCTGCAGGGAATTCCCCTTTGCATTTCCCGGCTGATATACCACCGTCTTGCCCTGGGCCGTAAAGCTGATCCGCATGGCATCTACCATCTGTGAATTCTTTGATATCACCCGGGTGCCGTCATCACTGCCCGAACTGTTGGCGCTGGTCAGATGCACGATCATATCCTGTCCGGCCATGAAATGCAAGACAAACTCCAGATAGGCTCCGGTCTCTGTTTTTACCACTATGCCATCTTCCAGAGAAAAGCTCTTGCAGTCCGCTGTGGTCACAGGCTCCAGAAATGTATCTTTCATATCAAATCCCTGATCTCGCTTTATGCGCTGCGAAATTTCCGCAAAGTGCAGGGTTTTTACATAATCCTCCAGATTCTTGTGGGGATCCAGATCAAATCTGAGGTTGGAGCCTGAATGGATATCCAGACCCAGACTTTTTACCCTGGAAAAATCGGCGATGGTAAACCAGGCCGCAGTGGCCGCCGTAATGCTGATCACTGCCAATAGTACAAGGAGTATGGACAGATATAAGCGACGACCGGCTTCTTTTCCTTCTTTCTTATTGTTGTTTATCCGACTTTTGTTTCTCATCGGTCACCCCCTCCTTCTGTACCTGTCAGTACGCCGTAAAAAGCGAGGTGAAGATCAACACTGTCATAGCTGATCACGTCCGAACAGTCCGGATCGCAACCTTCCAGATAGAAATAAATGTCTACCGGATATATTTTATTCAGTTCCATATAGATCAGAGGTTTGTCCGGCAGAACCGTATTCTCCCCATTCATAACTATGGTATAGGTTTCCAGTGCAACAGATGGATCCTTTGCCGCCCGTACGGTTCCGGACGATCCGTCAAGCACCTGACCGTCTTCCAGCACCACTCCGTTCAGTGATGTATTTCTCACCTGTCCTGAACCGTTATTAGCCTTCTCGCTGAGGAAAAAGATCACTGTGTCTGTCTTTTGCTCTCCAAAGGTGAGCCCCAGCCTTGCTGCATGCAAAAGCTGTCCGGAAGGAACTGTAGCCAGCTTGCCGCCGGCAGCTTCGCTCTCATCCAGATACAATGCCATTGTACTGCCCTGAGGCTGACCTTCTGCTGCAGCTCTCAGATATACCCGGCCATGGTAATACCGGTTCTCATTCTCCACCGGCACAAAACCGGATGCCATATCGTTCACAGTGATCGGATTATACACAAAAGTTTTCAGGTCCGCCGTTGAAACCGGCAAAAGCGACGTCAGGGACGTGGCATTGACCTGTACCATCGCCGCTTCCTGTGATCCCCGGAAGGCATTTCCTCCCTGGGAGCTGACCTGCAGTTCCAGCGATGTAGTCCCGGATCTGGTCTGCACACGGTCGGTATCCACGACACGATTGGATGAAAACCAGGCATAGGTGGCTACTGTCAGTGACAACAATATGATCAGCATCGTCACTATTGACCACCAGGCCCTGGCAAAAAGCCCTGGTTTTTTCATTGCGCTCCTCCTTATCCGGGATATGTTGAATTATCCCAATATATCTGTTCAGTATCTTTACAGATACATTTTTCTTTCTCTTATTCTCTCTACTGTGCCTCTTCCCGGGGTACTCCGGCAAAAGAAAGCTGTATTCCTGTATCCTTCTGCTGGGCCGCATTGATGCAGTTCTCATCACAGCCCTCCATATACAGCCAGAATTCCACCGCGGCAACTTCATCCACGTTCAGATGCATCAGAGCTTGACGGCCTGCAGCCGGATGACCGTCATTCTCTGTATTCTCCACGGCCAGATAATCTGCCAGACTGACAGCCGGATCCTTCACAAGAGTTGCTTTTCCCGTGTCATTGACTGCGGATACAACAGTGCCCTTCGAGGAAACCGTCACCGCCGAAGCGGCATTCTGGGTATTGCCCAGCTCGTCCAGCCGGAAAATCAGTGTCTGCGTACCGCCCTGTGATGTGATCTTCATTCCCAGACGCAAAGCCGAAAGGATCTGTCCATTGTTGCCAAAATCAAGACCGGCACGTCTCAGATACACATCGCAGTCCCGATATTCCGAGCGAAGATACACTGTCCCGTGAAGCAGTTTTTTGTCTGTCTGGGCCGTCACATCTCTGTATAAAACGGAGATTCCCTCTCTGGTCTGGGCCGTCGCCTCATAAAACTTATCCAGATCAGCTGTAGAAACCGGTGCCAGATATTCCGGGGAACCGGTCAGCGCAAGACTGCACTGTCTGTCAAAGGAACCGTCCTTACGGGCCGCGATCAGAAGGTTCACATCGCCCTCACTGACTGCGCTGCTCATGGGCTCCACATTTGTGGTCGCGCTGATGGTAAACCAGGCATATGTAGCCGTAGTAAGCGTCACAAAAAGGAGTATGATCCAGAAAACCGCCAGAAATGCTGACCGCCGCAAAGCTTTTATGCTCATGGAAAACCTCCTCCTTTCTGAGATCTGCTTACTTCGCCTCAAAACCGGCAAATGAAAGGTCCAGATTGCGAAGTGTTGTTGAGCAGAGATTCTGGGTACAGTCTTTATCACAGCCCTCCAGCCAGATATAGACATCCACCTGAACGGCCTGACCAAACTCACTGTTCCCGCCGCCGGAAACGGTAAACAACGGCAGCGAATTTTCTTTAAGCTTTACTGTTCCATCTTCTTTGTAAATGCAGAACTGTTCACTGGTATATGGCACAAAAGGCACCGTTGTCCCATCAAACGCTTCTGCATCCAGGACGTAGCCTTCTTCCCCTGTAGCCGTATTGTATTCTGCCATCGGATTGTCCTTTTCGTTGATGGCAAAAATGTATTCTGCACTTACCGGCTGGTTTTGACCCGGGCTGTGCACTACCAGTCCCACACGGATGGCCGTAGAAATCGGGTTCGCATTGTCGCTGTCCTCATAACCGATGTCCGACAGATATACATTCAGCCCTTCTCCGTTAGTTCTCACAAAAAGGCTTGTCCGGTAATAATCACTGGCCTCTCCCGGCCCGAAAAGGCTGGCTACCAGATTCGGCTGATTTTCACTGCCGTTGGTAAAACCAAATACTTTCTGAAACCCTCCGGTAATCTTATTGGTGGATACCGGATTCAATGTACCCACAAATGCGTCCAGTACTGTGGAGGAGCTGTAATCCCCGTCATACGTACTGCTGATCTGCAGAGAAGCACTTGCACCTGCTGCCATATGTACATTGGTGGTGTGCGCTCCGGTATTGTAAATGTACCAGGCAAATGTTGCTGCCATAACCGCCAGCAAAGCAATGCTCAGGGCAATCACAGCAGTAACAAAGCGTCGTTTTAAGTCCTTCGCTGAAGTATTCAATATATTCCTCTCTTTTTATGTAATGATTTTTCAGGTAAAAAATGGATGACACAAAAAGCCACCAATCCTATGATAACACATAAATATATTATTTTTACATTATACAGGCGCACAGGACAAATTTCAACAACGAGAACGGGCATATTTAAGGCATATTCTACAAATAATTTGCTGATTCTCTCTCCTGCGCCTGAGCATCCAAAGTCTAAAGAGACATTTTGGGATATACACGGCAGAAAAAAAGACTGTTTTCTGCCGGCAGTGGTTCAGAAAACAGTCTTTTTATTCTTCATTATAGCAGTTACTTGAGAAATAATTACCCGAATTACTTTTTCTCCGGTTCTCCCTCAGGGAAAATAATCTTAAATACGAAGAAGAAGATCACCATGGATACGCCGCCGGTGATGAAGGTTACCAGCAGGTTGTACACTGCCGGCGGTACATAGGCGGAAGCGATGGGCATCCACAGGTTGTTGAATCCGTTGCAGATCAGAGAGATCACTACCCAGGCGATAAAATACCACATAGCCTGGTATACCGGATTTCCTTTGCTCTTGAAAGTGATGTTTCTCTGCAGCGGGAAGTTGATACACTGTGCCAGGAAAGAGCCCACCTCGTAGCTGATGAAATAGCCAAGACCGCCGCCGATCAGGACAGCACCGCTGGCGTCTCTCAGGACATTGTAGCCCAGAAGGCTCCAGGTAAAGCTTACGCCAAACAGGTTCATCTCCTTCTGGGGCCACATAAACTCCGTACCGGCCAGTTCTTCGCCAAGAATTCCCGGCATAAAAGTGAAGACCAGATACTGAAACACGGTCACGCCCATGCTGAATACGAAGAAATAAAAGATCTGGTATACCCATTTGGCCAGTTTCGGATGAGAAGTTTCAAATTCGCTCCAGATCTTCATCCATTTTTCTTTTATACTGTTCATTTTACTACCTCATTTATTTCCCGGAGATTTTTGCTTCGTAAGCCTTATTAGCTTTCTGGTTGGCAAAATAGCCTCCGATGATCTGTTTCAAGCCCTTAAACACATGGCCGTTTACGGCTGTCACCATGCCATGCACCATATCCATGCTCACAGCACCGCCGGTCATCTTGGCGATACCTCTGAAAGGCATGTTGTAGATAAAGAGTACATTCAGATCCGGTTTGCCCTTCTCCTCGCTCTTTTTCTTGATATGGGTCAGGATCTTATAGATCAGTCGGGCCAGACCGCTCTTTGCATAATACATCTGACAGATGGCATCGTTCATGCCAAGTTGTCCGGACCAGGTGTCCGCAGGGATCTCATGGCCAAGAAGCTTTGTAAACTCCGCGTCGCTCACTTTCTGTACCTGACCGGAATAGTAGGACGGCATCTCTTCCTTCACATAGGGAAGCTCTGCCTGTGTACCGGTTCTCTCTACCAAAGCCGTAAGACGGATATCTGCAGAGCTGGCACCGATCATGATGGTGTAGCTGCCGCCTTCTTCCTCCCAGCGGTCGGTTTTTACGTTCCAGTAACGGAAGGTCTTGTCATCAAAAGCGATGTGTACAGTTTTCTTTTCACCGGCTTTTAAGAATACCTTGGCAAAGCCTTTGAGTTCTTTTTTCGGACGGAATACTTTGGCATCTGACAGTCCAACATACATCTGTACAGCCTCAGCGCCATCGTATTTACCAGTGTTTTCCAGAGTAAAAGTTACACCGTCTTTGTCTGCTGCAATATCGCTGTAGGCGAAGGTGGTATAGGAAAGGCCGTAGCCGAAGGGATATTTTACCGGCACATCGGCAGTATCATAGTAACGGTAGCCGATATACAGGCTCTCCCGGTACTCGGAATTTCTCCGGACACTGGGGAAATTGGCATAAGCCGGTGTATCCTCATATTTTACCGGATAGGTCTCATTGAGCTTTCCTGAAGGATTCACCTTACCGGTAAGAATATTCAGCATAGCGCTGGCTCCGGCCTGACCGTTCAGATAACCATGCAGGATCGCCTTGCAGCAGTGCTCCCAGGGCATTTCCACAGCAGCGCCGGCACTTAAAAGGCCCACGATATTGCTGTTTGTCTGCATCAGAGCTTCCAGAAGCTCGATCTGGTTCTGCGGAATGCGCATATGGGTGCGGTCCATACCCTCGGACTCGCTCAGTTCATCCAGTCCGAAGCAGTAAACTACCACATCTGCCATTTTTGCAAGCTCCAGCGCTTCTTTTTTCAGCATGGCATCCTCTTCACCGTTTCTCTTGTATCCGCGGTTGATGCCGATGACCGAAATATCATAGTTTTCGCATATATCAGACAGCACTTCCAGCTGTGTGGGATTGACCATAGAGGATCCGGCGCCCTGATATCGCGGTTCCATGGCAAAGTCACCAATGAAGGCAACTTTTGTTCCTTCCTTTAACGGAAGGATATGATCATCATTTTTTAACAGAACTGCACTTTGCTCTGCCGCTTTTCTGGCCAGGGCATGGTGTGCTTCTTTGTCAAATTCGTTCTTTTTGCCTTCTGCAGCAGCGGTCAGAGTCAGTACTGCATCCAGCAGATGGTCTACACACTCATCCAGTTCTTCCATGGACAGTGTTTTTTCTTCCACAGCTTTGATGATCTCTCTGGCTGAATCAAGACCCGGTGCCGGCATTTCCAGATCGGATCCGGCAGCCACACCCTGAGCATGATCGTTAGATGCACCCCAGTCAGTGATCACAATACCGTCAAATCCCCATTCTTTTCTGAGGATGTCCTGCAGAAGATGTTTATTTTCATTGGCATATACGCCATTGATTTCGTTGTAACTGGTCATGATGGATTTGGCCTTTCCCTCTTTTACGGCAATCTCAAATCCGGTCAGATAAATTTCTCTTAAGGATCTCTCATCCAGCACAGAGTTCATGGCCATACGTCTGAGTTCCTGGCTGTTTACCGCAAAATGCTTCGGACAGGCATATACTCCCCGGCTCTGGATACCACGAATATAGGACGCTGCCATTTTTCCCGCCAGATACGGATCTTCAGCAAAATACTCGAAATTACGTCCGCAGAGAGGACTTCTTTTCATATTCAGTCCCGGGCCAAGAAGTACATTAACGTCAAGAGCCATAGCCTCTTCTCCCAGCGCAGTTCCCAGTTCTTCACCGAGAGCTTCATCCCAGCTGTTGGCTATGGTTGCTGCTGTCGGAAAACAGGTGGCCGGCAAGGAAGCGTTAAGACCCAGATGATCTCCGGCACCCGCCTGTTTACGGACTCCGTGAGGGCCGTCAGAACAGCAGATAGAAGGAAGGCCCAGACGGGAAAAATCCCGTGTCTGCCAGACATTTTTACCGCTCAAAAAGGCCGCTTTTTCTTCCAGTGTCATCTTTTCAAGCATATCCTGATGTTTCACGATTCTATCCTCCTGATATTTCAGAAAGAGGAATCGGGTCACAGGGCCCGATTCCATCTTAAGTTACAGTGATGATTATTCTGCTTCTGCAGTTCTTTTTTTCAGCTTCTTGACAGCCAGAAGTTCCAGAACTGCCAGAACAGCTGCCAGGATCACATCGATCACAATGGCTGCGATCTGCCATCCCATCAGGCCGGTCTGCAGGTTGGCCTCATCATATGCACGGCTGTTTACTACAGTGTACATAATGTTCTTGCAGGCCTGACGCATTGCCTTGACGGAGGTAGCACTTGTGGTATCAGATACATGGTTGGTCTCTGTATCGTAAGCAACCAGCATACAGTCATTACCGTTGCGGATCATACGGTCAGCATCCTGATAGCCGTATACACCGTAGTAGTCGGTCAGAGCAAAGCCTTTGAATCCCCACTCATCACGAAGGATGCCGTTGAGTACCTCGGGACTTGCCTGTGCCGGTGTGGTACCGTAGAAGTTGAAGGCTGTCATGACAGCTTTGGCTCCGCCGGTCTTTACACACATCTCGAAGGGTTTCAGATAGATCTCACGGGCAGACTGCTCGTTGAACCAGGTGCAAAGCTGGCTGCAGCGGTTTGTCTCCTGATCGTTCAGTGCAAAGTGCTTGATGTAAGCGTATACGCCCTCTTTCTCAGCGCCGATGACAGCATTGGCTGCGATGGAACCGGAAAGGAACGGATCTTCAGAATAATACTCAAAGTTACGTCCGGCAAAAGCACTTCTGTGCATGTTCATGGCCGGTGCGTACCAACCGGATACGCCCATCTCGTCAGCCATCTTACCGATGCTCTGGCCAAAGGCTTCTGCGATCTCTACGTTCCAGGTGTTGGCGATCATTACGCCGGCCGGGAAACCGATGGATCCTGTGCCGGTGAAGTTGTTGTTGATGGAAGCCGGTCCGTCACAGTCAACGGTCATGGCTTTCTCAACACTTGCAGCAGCGGATGTCTGGTAACCGCCGATAGCGATCATGGTGTCCATATCGCTGATGGTCAGCTGATCCAGCAGAGTCTCCCACTGGGGATCATCGTAAGCAGCGCCGCGAAGGTCAGCAAGCTTCATGCCGTTGCTGGCGCCTGTTGTGGGCATCTCATCTGCGTCGTTGTTGTAAACTGTCGGATCATAGTTGCTGTTGTTCATGAATGTTGCTTTTGCTTCTTCAGACAGGCTGAAGTTTGTCGGTGCTTTTGTAGCTTCTTCATAGTTTGCGAAGCCGTCGGCACGGGACAGGTATGTAAGTCCGCCGTTTGCAGCGTCCAGTTTGTTCTCAGCTGTTACTGCATCTGTAGAACGGGTATTGTCGCCATTGTATGTAACAGTGTCGTTTACTGTATAGATCTTAGTATCAACAACAGTGTGGGAATCGGTGCAGAGAGAAATCTCATAATCACCGCTCTCCAGAACATAAGACTTGGCATTCTGATAATCATAGGATGCCATATCCTCTGCTGTGAAGGAAACCGTTACTGTCTCGCTCTCGCCCGGCTGCAGAAGCTGTGTCTTTGCAAAGCCTACCAGGTTAGCGGAAGCTTTCTCGATACCGCCGTTGGTGTAGGGCGGATTGTAGTAGATCTCAGCTACATCTTTACCGGCAACAGATCCTGTGTTAGTGATGGTCACATCTACGGAGATCTGGCCGTCATTTACCTGAAGATCACCCATCTTCTGCTCGAAGGTGGTGTAGCTTAAGCCGTAGCCGAAGGGATACTGTACCAGCTCATCGTAGTTGATCAGGCCCTCTTTAGCGGCTGTCTCATAGAAACGATAGCCTACATAGATACCGTCTGTGTAGTTTACGAAGGTCGGACTCATACCGTCTACAACGAACTCGTCCATATTGTCATACATAAAGAAACCAAAGTTATTATAGGTAGGAGTCTTTGTCAGGTCTCTTACAAAAGTATCGCTGGTCTTAGCGGAGGGGTTAACCTCACCGTTCAGAATCTTGCCCAGAGAATTGAAACCGGACTGGCCTGTTCCCGGACACCATACCACACTCTTGATCTGGCTGTAGTTGTCTACAAAGCCCAGCTCCATGGTGTTGGCAGCGTTTACAACCAGGATAACTTTATCATAATCAGCAGTTACGCGATCCAGCATAGCCTGCTCTCTGTTGGAAAGTTCCAGATAATGTTTGGAAGCATCCAGATCATCTTTCTGATCGCTGTAGCGAAGTCCGGAAGAACCAAAGGTACCGCCGTCTACAAAGTTGTCCTCCACTGCCGGATCCAGACTGGTCGGAAGGTCAGCACCCTCACCACCGGAACGGGCGATAACTACAACAGCTGTATCAGAGAATGCTTTTGCGGACTCGAAAACACCTGCAGCTTCATAGTCTTCCATAGAAGGCTCCGGAATGGTCCAGTCCTGTCCCCACATACCAACAGTCGGACGGGTTGCACGATAATTGGTGTAGAAGTTTACAAGTTCCTCATTTACTTCAAATCCTGCATTTTTCAGACCTTCCAGCAGGGAAACGGTCGGATATGCATCAGAAAGGCTTCCTGAACCTGTACCGCCATACACCGGATTGGTGGATGACCAGCCAAATACATTCAATTTTGTATTCGCTGCCAGCGGAAGCGCGTTGTCATTGTTCTGCAGAAGTACGATACCCTCTTCTGCGATGGACTCACAGAGATCTGTGGCCGCTGCGGAGGTCTCCTCCGTAATGGTTCCGTTACCGGTAGCCAGTGAGATCATGCTGGACATTGGTCCAAAGCAGATCATGTTCACGATAACTACAAGTACCAGCAGAAATGCGATCCAGCTCTGTGCGCGGACGAATTTCTTTTTCGGTTTTGCCATCTTGCGAACCGCAACAGTGATCACGATAGCGGCTACAAGAACGATAGCCAGTACGATCAGGTACGGTTTGCAGGTGTTGAGGACGTTGATCACGTCATCAATGTTGATTGCTAACATTTTCTCTTCCTCCCTCGGATATTTTCTTTGCATGGTTCTGGGAAATCCTTTTCCCGATCACGCAAACGCAGTATAACAGAAAAAACGGCACTGTGCTTTTTTCTGCACAAACTGCCGTTTTTTTGCATAAGTTGTAAGCGTTTTGTTTAGTTTATTCAATTTCTTTCCGTTGTTTTTGTGTATTTTTATCAATGCGTCCCGTTTATTTCATCTCCATAGGAATCAATATTTTCAGTTCAAACCAGTTATCCTGCACATTGATATCCACTTCACCACCATACTTTCTAACCGTATAGCGAAGACTTTTGAGACCATAGCCATGAAACTGGCTGTCCTCTTTGGTTGTTGTCGGAAGTTCGGCATCAAATATCAGATCATTTTCGCAGTAATTTTCAAATCGGATGATCAGAAAATTTCTCTGGGAAAAGGCAGACACGTGGATCAGCCGTTTTTCCCGTTCTTTGATTTTCTTCTCACATTCTATGGCATTATCCAGCGCATTGCCGAAAATGGAGCAGATATCCATGACATCCATAAAATCAAACAGTGTACCATCCACTACGCTGGTCATGGAAATGTGGTTTTTCATACAGAACAGATTTTTTGAGGTCAGCAGCGTATCCAGCACCTTGTTACCCGTTTTGTTCTGGGCCTCGTAGTTGCGGATTTCCTCCTCCATCTGATCCAGATAAGCTTCCCTTTTTTCCTGATTTTCCTCTGCCCGAAGTGCCATGATATGATGTTTCAGATCATGGTATTTGTAATTGATGATGTCCATGGCTTCCTGGGACTGCTGGTACTGGACATATTGGTTATGGAGAATGGTCTGCACACTTTCCAGCTCATGGCGCACCCGAAGATCCATCCTCTGCACATGGTAGGCATAAATGATGGCAACACCTCCAAAGTCGATCAGTGTTCGGACAGTCGCAATCTGAATCATATACGGACCGTTGAACGGCGTATTGCCGAAAACAAAGCCCATATTGCTGATGGCAAAAACAGCCAGCCCAATGCTGACATAGGGAAGGAGCTCTTTGTTGGTCACCATCAGATCACCCTCTGCCCCGGCAAATTTCCGGAAGCATACGCCCACTACAGTATAGACCAGGCCATAGACCTGTCTCTTATACACATCTGACGCTGCCGACGATACTCCTTGTGT
>CALZOU010000032.1 GCA_945827805.1 uncultured Lachnospiraceae bacterium | reverse complement strand
CACGTTCGGTGCCAATATCGGTACCACGATCACCTCACAGCTGGTATCTTTGAAGCTGACCGCTGTGGCTCCGTTTATTATCTTTATCGGTGCAGCGATCATCATGTTTGGAAAGAAACCGTTCCTGCGTAAAGTTGCGGAGGTTATCTTTGGTTTCGGTGCCCTGTTTCTGGGTATCAACTTCATGACAGGCGCTCTGGGAAGTCTGCAGGATTTCCCGACAATCATGAGTGTATTTGCATGTCTGGAGAATCCCATCATCGCTATTTTAGTCGGATTTATTCTGACCGTGATCGTGCAGAGCTCTTCTGTTACGGTCAGTGTGCTCGTGCTTCTGGCTGACTCCGGTCTGGTAGGTCTGGGCGCATGTATCTACTTTATTCTGGGTGCCAATATCGGTTCCTGTACACCGGCCGTTATGGCAGCCATGAACGCTAATAAGGATGCCAAAAGAACTGCCCTGGTACATGTATTGTTTAACGTTGTAGGTATGGTGGTCATTTCCATCATTATGATCTTTGCCAAAGAGCAGATCATCGGAGGAATTGCTGCCATTAATGGTGCCGACAATTACAAGCGTTTCGTTGCTAATGCGGATACGATCTTTAAGATCTTCCAGTGTCTGATCCTGCTGCCGGTAAGCAACCAGCTGCTGATGCTGGTTCGGAAGCTGATTCCGGAAGGAAAGACAGAGGCCGACAGTCTGGACGAGAAGAAGCTTCTTTACATCGGCAGAAACAAAAAATTCGTGGAATCCACAGCTCTGATCGACACCGTACAGGAGATCGAGCGTATGGCTCACATGGTACAGGAAAACCTGGAAGCTGCCAGAGATGCGCTGTTATATGATGAGCTTGGCAACAGTGAGATCATCCGTAAGAGGGAGAGTTATGTCGATTATCTGAGCCATGCCATTACGGAATTCCTGGTAGATACCAATAAGTATCAGCTGCCGCTGGCAGATGCGGCCCGTATCGGTGGTCTGTTCCATGTGGTTATCGATATCGAGCGTATCGGTGATCATGCGGTAAATATTCTGGAAGCTGCCGAGAAGAAGCGGGACAGCCGTATCCGATTCACGGAAGAGGCCAGAGACGAAATGATCGACATTTATTCTTATGTAACGGATATCTACGGTGCTGCTATCAAGATGTTTACTTCAGAGGATGATTCTCTGCTGGAGGAGATCGATTATCTGGAGAGTATGATCGACAACAAGCAGATCGAATATCAGGAAGGTCATGTTCGCCGCATGTCCATGGGACGCTGCTCTATCGAAGCCGGTCTGATCTTTACCGACCTCCTGATCGGTCTGGAGCGTATCGGTGATCATGCCGAAAATATTGCCTATTCTGTAGTGGAGAAAGGTAAGTCCTCCGCAGAGCTTGACGATTGAAAAATTTAAGATTATGATACATCGTAACGACTGGTTGCGATGGGGCTGCCGTAGTCTGCGGCAGCCTTTTTTTCTTCTTTGATTTTGGACAACAGAAAGGATGACAGCTTATGGAAAGAAAAAATGCATGGAAAAATTATGATGAACAGCAGCTTGCCGGGCTGGAGGCTCTGGCCCGGGAATATAGAAAATTTCTGGACAATGGAAAGACAGAGCGGGAGTGCGTCAGCGAGTCAGTGAAACTGGCAAAAGCAGCGGGATACAGAGATCTTGATGAGGTGATCGCGGCAGGAGAAGGATTGAAAGCCGGCGATAAGGTCTATGCCGTCAATATGAAAAAGAACATTGCGCTGTTTCATATTGGTACCGGGAGTATGGAGCAGGGGCTTCGTATCCTGGGCGCGCACATTGATTCCCCGAGACTGGATCTGAAGCAGAATCCTTTGTATGAAGATACAGAAATGGCACTTCTGGACACTCACTACTACGGCGGTATCAAAAAATACCAGTGGGTGACCATTCCACTGGCTCTTCACGGTGTGGTGGCAAAGAAGGATGGTTCTGTGATCGAACTGTCCATCGGTGAGAAAGAGGATGATCCGGTGCTTTGCATCAGTGATCTTCTGATCCATCTGGCAGGAAAGCAGATGGACAAAAAAGCCACGGAAGTCATCGAGGGAGAGAACCTGGATGTGCTGGTGGGCAGCCGTCCGCTGACCGGAAAAGACGGAGAAGAGATCAAGGATGCTGTCAGTGCCTATGTTCTGGACCTGTTAAAGAAAGAGTATGATATTGAAGAGGAGGATTTCCTTTCCGCAGAGATCGAGATCGTTCCGGCAGATAAGGCCCGGGACTGTGGTCTGGACCGCAGTATGATCCTGGCATATGGTCATGATGATCGTATATGTGCCTATACCTCATTGGTGGCTATGCTGGAAGCCGAAACTCAGGAAAAAACACTTTGCTGTCTGCTGGTAGATAAAGAAGAAATCGGCAGTGTGGGTGCCACCGGTATGCAGTCTGCCTTTTTTGAAAATACAGTGGCTGAAGTGATGAACTGTATGGGTGTTTACAGTGAACTGATGGTGCGTCGCTGCCTCAGAAACAGCGTAATGCTGTCCAGTGATGTCAGCGCAGCCTATGATCCGGGATATGCCGCATTTTTTGAGAAAAAGAATGCCGCCTATTTTGGCCGTGGCCTGGTGCTGAATAAATATACCGGCGCCCGGGGTAAGTCAGGTTCCAATGATGCCAATGCAGAGTATGTGGCAAAGATCCGCCGAATCTTTGATGATAACGGTGTGACATTCCAGACTGCAGAGCTGGGCAAGGTGGATATCGGCGGAGGCGGAACCATCGCTTATATTTCTGCATTGTATGGTATGGATGTCATCGACAGTGGTGTTGCACTGTTAAATATGCACGCACCCCAGGAAATCGCCAGCAAAGCGGATATTTATGAGGCGAAAAAAGGCTATGCGGCTTTCCTGAAAGAAGCATAAGCGTTACTGTTCACACAGCCGCCAGACACTTGCTGTATGGCGGCGTAAGAACGTGATTGAAAAGAAAAAGGGCTGACGATGACGATATTGTGAGCCCTGATTTAAGGAGATACCATGAAAGCAGTTCTGGCGGCGGTCAACGCCAAATATATCCATTCCAATCTGGCAGTCTACTGTCTCGGCGCTTATGCCCGGATGAGAGGGGAACAGGCAGAGTTTAAGGAATACACGATCAACCAGAATCCGGAAGAAATCCTTAAGGATCTGTATCTGGCAAAACCGGATTTTCTGGCGTTATCCTGTTATATATGGAACATTTCCATGGTGCGGGAAATCGCTGCCGAGCTTCATAAGCTGCTTCCGGAAATGCCCATTTGGGTGGGAGGACCGGAGGTATCCTATGATGCTGAGCATTTTCTGAGGGAAAACCCCTGGGCCAGCGGTGTTATGCGGGGAGAAGGGGAGATCACGTTTACAGAGCTCCTTGGCCGGATCAGAGAAAACAGGGATCTATACGGATTGCCGGGCATTACCTGGAGAGGCAAAGATGGGGAAGCCATCGCGAACGAAGACCGTCCGGTGATGGATCTGTCCGAGGTTCCCTTTCCATATACAGAACTGACGGATTTCGAACATCGGATCATCTATTATGAATCCAGCCGCGGCTGTCCGTTTTCCTGCAGCTACTGCCTTTCTTCCATAGATAAAAAACTGCGATTCAGAGATCTTTCGCTGGTGTTTCGGGAGCTGCAGTTTTTCCTGGACCATCGGGTGCCCCAGGTGAAATTTGTGGATCGTACCTTTAACTGCCGTCATGACCATGCCAAAGCCATCTGGCGTTATCTGCTGGAGCATGATAACGGTGTGACGAATTTTCATTTTGAGGTGGCTGCGGATCTTCTGGACGAGGAAGAACTGGAGCTGATCGCTGCCATGCGGCCGGGATTGATCCAGCTGGAGATCGGTGTACAGTCCACCAATGGGCAGACCATTACGGAAATTCACAGAAAAATGGATTTTGCCGGAGTGTCTGCCGTGGTAAATCGCGTAAAACAGGGCCACAATGTGCATCAGCATTTGGATCTCATCGCCGGTCTGCCCTTCGAGGATCTGGAGAGCTTTAAGCAATCTTTTAATGATGTGTTTGCACTGCAGCCGGATCAGCTGCAGCTTGGCTTTTTAAAGGTGCTGAAAGGATCCTTTATGTATCGGATGGCGGATACTTATGGCTGCGTTTACCGGGATAAAGAACCGTATGAAGTGCTGTTTACCCGCTGGCTTCCTTACTGTGATGTACTTCGCCTGAAACGGGTGGAGGAGATGGTGGAAGTGTATTATAATTCGGCACAGTTTACCTGTACGCTTCCTGCCTGTATGACGGTGTTTGAGGACGCTTTTTCCTTTTTTGACAGTCTTGGCAGTTTTTATGAAAAAAAGGGATATTTTTCTGTGGCACATACGCGGATCCGCCGGTATGAGATCCTTCAGGAATTTATGGCAGAGTATGTGGGAGAAGAAGATATGGCAAAATACAGGGAATGGATGGTATTTGATCTGTATCTTCGGGAAAATATGAAAACACGCCCATCCTGGGCTGCGGATCTTTCCGGATGGAAATCAGCATTTCGTGATTTTTATCAGAAAGAGGAAGAATCCCGGGAATATCTTCCGGAGCTTGCGGGCAGAGAGTCCAGACAGCTGGCAAAAATGACGCACCTGGAAGTGTTTAGCCATATTTTTGAAAAAGAGACGGCGGTGCTGTTTTGCTATGAAACACGGGATCCTTTAAGTCACAGTGCCCGGTGGCAGAAAGTAGAGGAAATCGGGAAGAACTGTTCAGAACAGAGCGGATCATTTGATCATGAGATCGTGAAAACATGATCCGGGAGTGAAAAAATACCACTGGTGCAGCCGATCTTCGTGGATTTGAGCATCATAGCATTGGAGGTGTTGAACAGATATGGGTCAGATAACCATGCAGAAACTATACAGATAAAAGATCAGGCAGGACACATAAGGATGAATGAATATATAGTGGTAGATTTGGAGACCACCGGACTGGCGCCAAAAACGGATCGTATATTGGAGATCGGTGCCTGGAAAGTGAAAAATGGTGAGTTTGTTCAGAGCTTTCACCGTATGGTGGATCCGGGGATAAAGATTCCGGAGCGGATCACAGAGATTACAGGTATCACGGACAGCATGGTACACGGTCAGCCAAAGATCGATACAGTGATCCGGGAGTTTATGGAGTTTTCCGGTAATCTTCCTCTCCTGGGACATAACCTGATGTTTGATTATGCTTTTCTCAAACATGCGGCAGTGAATCAGAAGATTTCTTTTGAACGAGAAGGAATGGATACTTTGAAGATCAGCCGCAAAGTGTTGAGCGAGCTGCCCAGCAGAAGACTGGGAGCGCTTTGCGCCTATTATCATATTCCGCAGGAAAGAGCCCATCGTGCGGATGAGGATGCTTATGTGACGGCGCTGCTGTACGAAAAAATGAAAAGTGAGTTTGAGAGTAACGATCCTGAGCTTTTTGCTCCCGGACAGTTACAATACAAGGCAAAAAAGCAGGCACCGATCACAAATGCACAAAAAGGCTACTTGAAGGATCTGCTGAAATATCATAAAATAAAGTGCGATGTACAGATCGACAGTTTGTCAAAAAGTGAGGCTTCCCGTATTATTGACGGGATCATTCTGCAGCACGGAAAAATCATACGCTGAAATAAGTATGACAGCGAAACTGTTCAGAACAGACCGAATTACTTGATGATGAGGCCATAAGAACATGATTCAGGTGTGCAGCGTAAAGTTACCTGTGACAATTTGGAACTGAAAAAAGATTTCATATGGCATTCCGGGAGGGATTAGGATGAAGAAAAAAGAAAAAACAAGAAGAATCATTGCCGGTGTGATCGCCGCAGTACTGGTGGCGGCAATGATCGTACCGATGGTGCTTCAGTATCTGATTTAAGATTGGGAGTAATAATATAATGAAAACAGACAGAAAAAAGGGAATCCTTCTGGGACTGTGCATGATGGCTGTTGGCATTTTCTGCATGGATGCCAAAGTACAGGCTGCTGAAACTGAGACGTCTCAGGTGTCGGTGACGTCAGAGAACACCGAAAATCCGAACTCACAGGGTGAGGATATTTCAGATGGCTCTGTGCGTACAGATGATAAAGAGACTATTTTCCCCGGTATTTATATCGGAAGTGTGGATGTATCCGGTATGACTGCCGAGGAGGCCAGAGAAGCTGTAACGCAGTTTGTGGATTCGGAAAAAAGTTTTCTGATGAATTTAGATATTGGTGATACGCAGATCCCAGCTACCACAGGAGATGTAGGATTGTGCTGGGGAAATACCAGAGTGGTCGACCAGGCCATGGCTCTGGGAAGACAGGGTAATGCAGTCCGGAGATTCAAAATGAAAAAGGCCCTGGAGAAGGGAAGTTATACGTTTGATCTGAAGTATGATATAGAGGATGAAAAGGCCAGATCTTTTCTGGAAAATCGCTGCGCACCGGAATGCAATAAAGAACCGGTAGAACCTACGATGGAAGCATCCGGGAGTTCTCTGCAGGTGATCGATGGCCAGAACGGATGTACCCTGAGGGTAGATGAGTCGGTGGAAGCAATCCGCAATTATCTTGGCAGCAGCTGGAACGGAGGCGCAGGAACCATTTCTCTGGCCTACGATGTAACAGAACCAACGCACAAAAAAGAAGAACTTGACACGATCCAGAATATTCTTGGCAAGGCAGATACAGATTATTCGCTGTCCAGCAAGGCGCGTTCTTCCAATATTGCTACAGCGGCCAAGCTGATCAATGGTACAGTACTGTATCCGGGCGAAACCTTTTCCACGCTGGATACCATCACGCCGTTTACGGAGGAAAATGGTTACGCGCTGGCCGGTTCCTATGCCAACGGTACCACTACAGAAACCTTTGGCGGTGGCATCTGCCAGGTTTCTACCACATTGTATCTGGCAGTGCTCAGAGCAGAGCTGGAAGTGACAGAAAGAAAAAATCACTCCATGCTCGTCACTTACGTGAAACCGTCCATGGATGCTGCTATTGCGGAGAGCAGCGGAAAAGATTTTAAGTTTAAAAATAATACAGATAATCCGATCTATATTTATATGGTGGCCTACAACGGAACTCTGGTGGCCAGAGTGTATGGCGCAGAGTATCGTCCCTCTAACCGCACAGTAGAGTATGAGAGCGTTACACTCAGTACACAGGATGCGGAAATGAATATCAAAACCAGTTCAGCATTGAGTGTAGGTGTGATCAGTCAGTCCCAGAGTACCCATAAAGGCTGTGTGGCGGAATTATATAAGATCGTGAAAGAAGATGGCCAGGAAGTCAGCCGTGAGCGGGTAAACAGCAGTAATTACGCAAAATCCAATGGTGTTATCGAAGTGGGAACCAAGGGAGCCAGCCCGGAAGTGGCCGCGGCTCTGGCGCAGGCCGCAGCTACCAATGACCTGAGTCAGGTAAAACAGGTGCTGGCCACAATGGGACGCTAAAAAACAGACCAGAACAGAGGAAATTATATGAAAATTGGGAAACTGCCGGAGCAGGTACTTGTCCGCTCCGTTTTAAAACAGGCAAAACACAGAAGAGAAGAGGTGCTGGTAGGCCCTGCCGTGGGGCAGGACTGCGCCGTGATGGCTCTTGGGGAGGATGAAGTCTTTGTCATGTCCTCTGATCCCATCACAGGCACGGTAAAGGATATCGGAAGTCATGGTATTTATATTACAGCCAACGATCTGGCCGCTTCCGGTGCTGAGCCGGTAGGTGTACTTTTGACTGTACTTTTGCCGGAAAATGTGGAAGAACCCCAGATCCGCCAGATGATGCAGGATGCGGAGCGCACCTGTAAAGAACTGAATATGGAGATCATGGGCGGTCATACAGAGATCACCAACGTGGTGCGTCAGCCGCTGCTCACCGTGACAGGTGTAGGCAAGACAAAAAGAAAAGATCTGCTGCTGACCATGCAGGTACAGCCGGGTCAGGATATCGTAGTGACCAAATGGATCGGCCTGGAAGGCACCGCCATTCTGGCAAAGGAAAGAGAGGAAGAACTGCTTAAGCGCTTCAATCCTGAGCTGGTACGTACGGCTCAGGAATTCTCCCGGTATCTTTCTGTTATCCAGGATGCCCGGATCGCCCGTGAATTTGGGGTAAGCGCTATGCATGATATTACGGAAGGCGGCGTCTTTGGCGCACTCTGGGAAATGGCAGAAGGCTCCGGTGTGGGTCTCGATGCCGATCTCAAAGCGATCCCAATCCGTCAGGAAACCGTAGAAGTCTGTGAATATTTTGGCTTAAA
Source organism: uncultured Lachnospiraceae bacterium (assembly GCA_945827805.1). Lineage (GTDB taxonomy): Bacteria > Bacillota > Clostridia > Lachnospirales > Lachnospiraceae > UBA11957. The sequence continues at coordinate 11,724 of CALZOU010000032.1, read as the reverse complement.
CCCGTATCAGATCATGTCCAGCGGTTCCATGATGATCGCCACCGACGACGGTCATGGCCTGGTGAGAGCCCTTGAACAGGCTGGAATACACGCTGCCGTTGTGGGCAGAGCCACTGACGGCAACGACAGAATCTTAAGAAATGGTGAGGATGTACGGTATCTGGACAGACCACAGAGTGATGAACTGTACAAGGTGATGGGCTGATGGCAAAGTTTAATATAGTATTATTCGAGCCGGAGATCCCGGCAAACACCGGAAATATAGGCCGCACCTGTGTGGCTACAGACACAAGACTGCATCTGATCGAACCTCTGGGTTTTCAGCTTACAGAGAAGCAGTTAAAAAGAGCCGGTATGGACTACTGGCAGTATCTGGATGTTACCCGTTACGATGATTTCAACGATTTTCTCCGGAAAAATCCCGGAGCCCACATCTACATGGCCTCTTCAAAAGCACAGAAAATGCACACCGAGGTTTCCTATGAGGACGGCTGCTATATCATGTTCGGCAAAGAAAGCGGCGGTATCCCCGAGGAAATTTTGCTAGAGCACCAGGAAGATGCCATCCGCATCCCCATGGTAGGCGACACCCGCTGTCTGAACCTCGGCAATTCCGTAGCCGTAATCCTCTACGAAGCCCTGCGCCAGCATGGTTTCGAAGGGATGAAAACCACCGGAGAGCTGACAAAATACACATGGAAATGAGAACCAATTTTTTAAGTGAGTTCTTTTGTGTGTACTTGACGCAAATCGGTGGGCCCCTCGGTCGTCACCGCATTCAAAGAGGGAGCTATACTGTTGCTTTCTGCAAACAAGCGCAACGCTGCGACGAACTAAATGCTAACTGCGACTAATGCGCTCAGGAAGAGCCTTCGCGCAAAGTCTCCGTAAGCATTGGATTTCGTCTTCGCTAAGAGCGCGCTTTGATTGTTTGCAAAAGCAACAGTATAGCTCCCTCTTTGAATGCGGTAACGACCGAGGAACCCACCGATTTGCTGTTTTGTAAAAAATCTGCACACTTCACCAGAACCGGAGTCCGGCCATAACGTTGCACTATGAACAATTGTAGCTGGAAAATACCGGCTCTTTCTTGTATAATAATGTGTAAGTATGTCCACACGTTGAAATACTTCATTAAGAAGTGAGGGGAAATACCCAAAGTATGATAATAAACACAGAAAACATGTTACTGTTCACTGGCAAGCCAGTAAACAGTAGCATTTCTGTCGGAGGAAATATATGAACAAAAAAGCAATCCACACACTGGAATTTGATAAAATCCAGGAACAGCTGATCGAGCTTGCCGGCAGTTCTCTGGGTAAACAGCATTGTAAAAACCTGCGTCCATCATCGGATCTTTCCCAGATACAGCTCTGGCAGAAAGAGACCGGCGATGCCCTGTCCCGCCTGTTCAGAAAAGGAAATCTTTCCTTTTCCGGAGTTTCGGACATCCGTGCTTCGCTGAAGAGGCTGGAAATCGGCAGTATTCTCGGAACCGGTGAGCTTCTGAAAGTACGAAAGCTTCTGGAAAATACGGCCAGAGTCAAGGCCTTTGGCCGTCACGATCCATCTGATGATCAAACGGATTCTCTGGACGGCTATTTTGACCAGTTAGAGCCCCTGACACTTTTGTCTGCCGAGATCGACCGCTGCATCCTTTCGGAAGAAGAGATCAGTGATGACGCATCCCCGACGCTTAAGGATATTCGCCGCCAGATGAAGCTGACCAATGAAAAGGTACACAGCAGCCTGAACGGTCTGGTCAATTCCGGACTCCGCACTTATCTGCAGGATGCCGTGGTCACCATGCGAAACGGCCGTTACTGTGTCCCTGTCAAAGCAGAGTATAAAGGTCAGGTGCCCGGCATGATCCATGACCAGTCCGCCACCGGTTCCACACTGTTTGTAGAGCCCTCTGCCGTGGTTAAAATGAACAATGAACTGCGGGAGCTGGAGCTTAAAGAACAGGCGGAGATCGAGGCTATCCTGGCCCGCCTTTCCAACGAGACAGCACAGCATCTTGAAGAAATTCTGACCGATCTGAGAGTCATGGGGGAACTGGACTTTATCTTTGCCCGGGCAGCTCTGGCCATGAAACAGAATGCCACAGAACCGATTTTTAATACGGAAGGACGGATATGTCTTCGCAAAGCCCGCCATCCGCTGATTGAAAAGCATCGGGTCGTTCCCATTGACATTGAACTTGGCCGGGATTTCGATCTTCTGATCGTCACCGGTCCAAACACAGGTGGTAAGACAGTCTCTCTGAAGACAGTAGGACTTTTCACCCTGATGGGTCAGTCGGGTCTGCATATTCCGGCTCTGGATCGCAGTGAACTGGCTGTTTTTGATGAGGTTTATGCAGATATCGGTGATGAGCAGAGTATTGAACAGTCCTTAAGTACCTTCTCCTCTCATATGACCAATATCGTCTCCTTCCTGGAGAAGGCGGATCGTCACTCTCTGGTGCTGTTTGATGAGCTGGGGGCCGGTACGGATCCTACCGAGGGTGCGGCACTGGCTATCGCTATCCTGTCTCATCTGCATGAGCAGGGCATCCGCACCATGGCAACTACACACTACAGCGAACTCAAAGTCTATGCCCTGTCTACACCGGGTGTGGAAAACGCCAGCTGTGAATTCAGCGTGGAAACATTGCAGCCCACCTATCGTCTGCTGATCGGTGTTCCCGGCAAGAGTAATGCCTTTGCCATTTCTTCCAAGCTTGGGCTTCCGGACTATATCATTGACAAGGCAAAAGAACAGATCAGCTCTGAGGCAGAATCCTTCGAGGACGTTATATCCAAACTGGAAGCAAAACGAATTGCCATGGAGAAGGAAAAACAGGAACTGGAAAGCTACCGCCGCGAAGCTGCTGAGCTCAAGGAGAAACTGGAAAACCGTCAGGATAAGCTGGATTCCCAGAAAGAGCGGATCCTTAGAGAGGCCAATGAACAGGCGCACATCATTCTCCGGGAAGCCAAGGAATACGCTGACCAGACCATGAAGGATTTCCAGAAATTCGGCAAAGAAGCCATTTCTACCCGTGAGATGGAAGAGAAACGTGCCGAACTTCGTAAAAAGATGTCCAAAGCTGAAAAGGGTATGAGCACCCAGAGAACTGCCCCCGCGCCGGGACAGGCTCCCGATCCGAAAAAGCTGCGCCTCGGCGATATGGTCAAGGTGCTCAGCATGAATCTCAAGGGAACTGTAAGCTCTCTTCCGGATCAGAAAGGCAACCTTTTTGTCCAGATGGGTATTATCCGTTCCAAAGTAAATATCTCCGATCTTCGCCTGATCGATGAACCGGTCATCCAGTCCGAAAAGCTGTCCCGCACCAGCCAGGGCAAGATCCGTATGTCCAAATCCGCTTCTGTGGGCATCGAGATCAATCTGCTGGGCAAGACCGTGGATGAGGCCATTGCCGAGCTGGATAAATATCTTGACGATGCTTATCTGGCCCATATGCCCAGTGTCCGTATCGTACATGGCAAGGGAACCGGAGCCCTCAGAAAAGGTGTGCACAATTATCTGCGCCGTCTGAAGATCGTGGACAATTTCCATCTGGCCGCCTTTGGCGAAGGCGATGCCGGTGTTACTATTGTGGAATTCAAGAAATAAACAGAAAATGAAATAAGGAAACGAATATGACGAGCAAACCCAAAATTCTTATTGTAGATGATGACAACAATATTGCTGAGCTGATATCTTTGTATCTGATGAAGGAGTGCTATGACACCCGCATCGAAAACGACGGAGAATCTGCGCTGAAAGCCTTTTCCTCCTGGCAGCCCAATCTGATCCTTCTGGATCTGATGCTGCCGGGCATTGATGGTTATCAGGTATGCCGTGAAATACGCCATACCTCCGATGTACCCATCATCATGCTTTCCGCCAAGGGAGAGATCTTTGACAAAGTACTGGGCCTGGAGCTTGGTGCCGACGACTATATGATCAAGCCCTTCGACACCAAGGAGCTGGTGGCCCGGGTCAAGGCGGTGCTGCGCCGTTTCAAACCCAGCAAGCCCGCCGTGGATGCCAACACAAAATACGTGGAATACCCGGATCTGATCATCAATCAGACCAACTATTCCGTTATGTACAAAGGCCATACCGTGGATATGCCTCCAAAAGAACTGGAACTTTTATATTTTCTTGCTTCTTCGCCCAATCAGGTATTTACCCGGGAACAGCTCCTGGATCATATCTGGGGCTATGAATACATCGGCGATACCCGCACAGTGGATGTGCATATCAAACGACTTCGCGAAAAGATCAAAGATAATGAGTTCTGGTCCATCGCCACGGTATGGGGTATCGGCTATAAATTCGAGGTCAAACGGTAATGAAGCTTTCACTTTCTCTGAAATTTGTGCTCACCTATATTGTTCTGGGGATCGTTGGCTTTGTTCTGCTGAATACAGAAGGTTTGCATATGATGGGCAACCATATCATTAACAACGAAAGCTCCCGTCTGTATACCTCTGCGGTATCTCTTTCTTCCACAAAGGTCATTCGCTCTTACCAGAATACGGAGAGCCTGGAGTATGCCCATGAAATGCTACAGGCGGTGGCTGATACGGAACAGGTAGATATTATGATCATCGATAGTCAGGGGCAGCTGGTACTGGATACGTCGACTCCCCTTGCCGACATCCGCAGCGACGCATTGACCGGATTTGACCCCACAGCCTCAAAAAACAGCTATTACACCATTGATGATTATTTCGGGTACTATACAGAGGATCATCTAAATGTCACGGTGCCCATCACCATCAATATGTCCACCCGCGGGTACATTGCTCTGCATGAGCCGTACAGCCATATACTGGCAGACCGGGAGAAACTTTTGGAGCTTATTGTGAAATTTTACGCTGCCGGACTGATCCTGTTCTGCCTGCCGCTGGTATTGCTGCTTTTGATCGTTCACCGGCCACTGAAAAAGATCATTAACGGTGCCCGGGAATTTGCCTCCGGCAATCTGGAATACCAGATTCCGATCCATACAGCGGATGAAATGGGATATCTGTCCAATACGCTGAACTATATGGCCGATGAAATGCGCCAGAATGATCAGTTCCAGAAGAATTTTATTTCCAACGTATCCCATGATTTCCGGTCTCCGCTGACATCCATCAAGGGTTATGTGGAGGCTATTCTGGACGGAACGATCCCGCACGAGATGCAGGATCGTTATTTAAAAATCGTGTTATTTGAAACTTCCCGACTGACAAAGCTGACTCAGGGGATGCTGCAGCTGAACGATCTGGATGCTAAGGCCTATATGCTGAATATTCAGGATTTTGATCTGAACCAGCTGATCAAAAATACGGCAGCTTCCTTTGAGGGTACCTGCCGGGAGAAACATATTTCCATTGAGCTGCTTCTGGCTTCACCGAAGGAATTTGTTTCTGCCGATATGGAGAAGATTCAGCAGGTGATGTACAATCTGATCGATAATGCGATCAAATTCAGTGATAAGCATGCCATGATCACTATTGAGACTACCCGGAAAAATGAGCTTGTGTTTGTCTCTGTCAAGGATCAGGGCAGCGGTATTCCACAGAAAGATCTGTCCAAGATCTGGAACCGTTTTTACAAGCAGGACCTGTCCCGAGGTAAGGATCGTACCGGTACAGGGCTGGGACTCAGTATTGTTAAAGAAATCATTAATACACATAAGCAGAACATCAATGTCATCAGTACGGAGGGCGTAGGTACGGAGTTTATTTTTACGCTGGCGCGTGCTAAGAGTAAGGATGTTCGCGAAAGCTGAAAATAACATCATTTTATGAATGGACTATTGAACAGGTAAAGTTCGTGATTCATTCATAAAAAGTTCATATGTGTCTGGTATACTTTCGACATGAATGACAAATACGATTTCCTGAAAGAACAGGTAAAAAAACAAAAACCCTATATGAAGTGGCTCAAAAGAGCAGGTGAGGCAGCTTTTTTTGGCCTGATTTTCAGTGTGGTGGTATTGCTGGTTATGGTGTTTGTCTATCCGCGTCTGGATCGGGCGGTAAATCCGAAAGATACGCAGCAGGTGGATCTGGGGATGAGCAGCTCTCAGAACGGGAACGATGGACAGCCCGGAGAGAATCCTGAACAAAGCATAGCAGAAGAAAACAGTCAGGTGGCAGAGAGCGAGACTGTACAGAGTGAACTGGAGGAGAACAATTCCCAGGTACAGTCTTCGGTTCTGCCGGAAGAGAAAGGAGATCCAGATACTTCTGTTGCGGTTCAGGAACCGGTAGTAGAAAAAACCACTGCAGAGAATCTGGACAAAATATCCGCAGATATTATGGAGGTGGCAAAAACCGTGGAGAAATCCATGGTCATGGTCATCGGTGTCACTGAGGATAAGGACTGGTTTAATCAGACCTATGAAAATCAGGGACAGCTGAGCGGGCTGATCGTTGCTTTTCAGAACAGCGCGTATTATATTCTGACAGAATATCGTGTAGTGAAAGATGTCAACCGGATCATGGTAACCTTCTCGGATGGAAATACGGCCGAAGCCCGTTTCGTTAAAAGAGATACGGCCATTGGGATGGCAGTTATCCGGGTAGACGCAAACGATGTGCCGAAATCTACCAGACAGACTATTGCGCCGGTGGAAATGAAACGGCATACGATGGCCAAGAAGGGAGAGACCGTGCTGGCCATAGGCAGTCCCATGGGTTATATGGATGCTGTGGCTGCCGGAATGGTGACCTCTGTTGACAATCTGAAAAGTGTGACAGACAATGCGTATCATATTCTGTATACCGACATACCGGTCAGTGAGGACGGCAGCGGTATTCTGGTGGATATGGACGGCGGCATTGTGGGTATCATGGCACAGCAGCTTCTGGATACCAGAAAACTGGGAATGATGACTTGTCTGCCATTCTCAGAGCTGGTGGAATCCATTGAAAAGCTCTGCAATAATGAAAAAATGGTATATCTTGGCATCAATGGTCAGGATATCAGCACTACCGTTTCTGAAAAAACCGGCATTCCCAAAGGTGTCTGGGTGGACAGCGTGGACAACGATTCACCTGCCATGGAGACCGGTATTCAGGCCGGGGATGTGATCGTCAAGATCGGTGACGCACAGATCAGCACACTTAAAAGCCTTCACAGTTTGTTAAATCAGAACAAACCGGGAGATAAAATTACGCTGTATGTTATGCGTCAGAGTGTGGAAGGGTATGTAGAAGTTCCTTTTGAAGTGACAGTCAGCGGACGGTAAAGTAATTAATAAAGGAGACATCCGGCTTTTCTACTTGCAGAAAAGCCGGTGTTTTTGTATCATTGTTTGAGTGAATCCATGATTCGTGTTATAATGCAAAGAAGAGAGTGAAAAGAGGAAAAGTCTATGAAATATATCAAAGATCTCCGGGACGGGGAGCGTGTCGCCTGTATCTATCTGTGCAAACACAGACAGTCGGCCATGACCAAGAACGGAAAACCCTACGACAATGTGATCCTGCAGGATAAAACGGGAGTGCTGGACGGAAAAATCTGGGATCCCAATTCCAACGGTATCGATGATTTTGACGATATGGATTACGTGGAGGTAATGGGAGATATCGTAACCTTTGCCGGAGCACTGCAGCTGAATATCAAGCGTGTGCGCAGGGTGAACGAAGGAGAATATGATCCCGCGGATTATCTGCCTGTATCTGCCTACAATATCGAGGAAATGTACAGAGAGCTTATGGGCTTTGTGAATTCTGTGCAGAATCCGTATCTCAATCGTATGCTGAATATGTATTTCGGCAACGAAAAATTTGCCAAGGTATTCAAATTCAGTTCCGCTGCAAAGAGCGTGCATCACGGCTTTGTGGGGGGACTTCTGGAACATACCTTAAGTGTAACACGGCTTTGCGAGTATTATGTCAAAGCCTACAGTATGCTGAACCGCGATCTTCTGATCACGGCAGCGATCATGCATGATATCGGAAAAACAAGAGAAATTTCCGCTTTTCCGATGAACGATTATACCGATGACGGTCAGCTTCTGGGGCACATCATGATTGGTGCCGAGATGGTGCATGATGCGGCAATCCGGATCGAAGGATTTCCGAAAAAACTGGAAAGTGAGCTGAAACACTGTATTCTGGCTCATCACGGAGAGTATGAATACGGTTCTCCGAAAAAACCGGCGCTGGCAGAGGCCATGGCCCTGAACCTGGCGGACAATACCGACGCCAAAATGGAAACCATGAAAGAAGTGCTGGATAATGCCGGTGATGAGACCGGCTGGCTGGGTTACAACCGGCTGTTTGAATCCAACCTGAGAAAGACCAGTCTGTACTGAAAAAGGAGCGAAAGCCATGGTAGAGTATCAGAAAAATCAGGAAGTTGAGGTTGTGGTAAATGCCCTTGGCAATGAAGGCGAGGGGGTAGGACATACACAGGACGGATATACGGTATTTGTCAAAGATGCCCTGCCGGGAGATGTGATCCGGGCAAAACTGATGAAGTGCAAAAAGCAATATGCTTTTGGCCGGCTGGTGGAGATCCTGACACCTTCCAAAGACAGAGTGGAGGCGGTCTGTGAGAAAGCCCGGGTATGCGGCGGCTGCCAGATCCAGGAGATCGCCTACGAAAAGCAGCTGGAATTCAAAGCAGATAAGGTTAAGGGCAATCTGGTCCGCATCGGCGGTGTCAAGAATCCGCCCATGGAGTCCATTATCGGTATGGAAGATCCCTGGCGTTACCGCAACAAGGCACAGTTCCCCATTGGCAGAACGAAGGAAGGCAAGATCGTGGCCGGGTTTTACGCGGGCCGCACCCATGCCATTGTGCCGGTGCCGGACAATGACTGCGTGTTGGGACGAGAGGTCAACGCAAAGATCCTGGGCAAGGTGATCTCTCACATGGAAACCTACGATATTGAACCCTACGATGAGGCTACCGGTACGGGACTGGTTCGCCATGTATTGATCCGCTGCGGATATTCCACGGATGAGATCATGGTATGTCTTGTGGTCAACGGAACGAAGATCCCTGAGGAGGATGCGCTGGCGGACAGTCTGATGGAGATCCCGGGGATGACCAGCATCATGCTAAACACCAATATGGATCAGACCAATGTGATCCTTGGAGACCAGGTGCGCACAATCCGTGGAGAAAGCTATATTACAGATCAGATCGGCGATGTGAAATTCTGTATCTCACCCCTGTCCTTTTATCAGGTCAATCCTGTACAGACGGAAAAACTGTACCGTAAAGCGTTGGAGTATGCAGGGCTGACGGGTAAGGAGACGGTGTGGGATGTGTACTGCGGTATCGGTACTATTTCCCTGTTTCTGGCGCAGAAAGCCAAGAAGGTTTACGGTGTGGAGATCGTTCCGGATGCCATTGAGGATGCAAAAAAGAATGCCGCGTTAAACGGCATACATAATGTGAAATTCTTTGTGGGAAAAGCCGAGGATGTGCTTCCAAAGCAGTATGAGAAGCACCAGATCTATGCCGATGTCATCGTGGTGGATCCGCCCCGCAAAGGGTGCGAGCAGGCAGTGCTGGATACTATCCTGAAAATGCGGCCGAAACGGGTCGTTTACGTCAGCTGTAACAGCGCTACCCTTGCCCGGGATATCAAGACCCTGGCCGAGGATGGGTATGTGCTTAAGGCTGTGACGCCGGTTGACCAGTTCTGTCACACCGCTCATGTAGAAAGTGTCAGTCTGCTGGTTCGCGGACAGATGTGGGAATAAGATAGAGGCAGACAGATGCCTGTGTGGCTGTTGTGGATCGGAAGTCAGCCTGAGAAATGAAAATGCGCTGCGCGGTCTGCAGAAAAATACATGGAGAGTCTGCGGAATCGGCCTGAACAGAAGAAAAATGTGATATAGTCTGCCAGACAATACATGGGTGACAGTATTTGCCTATCCGAGGCATGACAAATGAATTATTATGAAGGGATCCACCAGGGACAATAAAAAAGCCAGAAAACACCGTCCCAATAACGTTTCAAATAGAAATCTCTGCGAATCTCCATCGTAAAACCTCCTTGCGAAAGATTTTTGCAACCTGATACAGTTTTCTGTTCTATAATATTATTATAGGCGGCTCAAATCAATAAGCCACGGCAGTTTCGAGAAGGATTTTTGCAACCTTTAACATTTTTCCTTTCCAGAAGTGGATGTCATATAGTATATGCAAACCAAAGATTTCTATGTAAAGGCAATCCGAAGATTGCCCCAGGCATAATGCCTGTTCTTGGTTATACGGGTTCGTTGTCCTCCTCGGCCGCGGCGAAGTCAGCATCATCGTCGTCCTCAAAGTCCTCGCTGTAGCCATAATCCTCGTCATCGTCTACATGATTAGCGTCAGGGTCAGGCTTCACAAATTGAATTTTTCGGATTGCCAGGTATAATATTCTCAAAGGGAATTCTGAATTGGAAAACTGACGCTTTGATATTTTGCATAATTACAGAGGAAAGATTCGAGCGATTGTAGATATATGTCGGTTCGTAAATTACGATATTATTATTTAGATTTTGGATGACGGTATTTATGAAAAGTATAGTTTTTATTCTGTATTGACATTCTGATTTTTTAAATGTAATATATACTAAAAGAAACAAAAATATTTCTATTCTCTTCGCATCAAATAATAAAGCATTTCATTTTAAGGAAGAATCATAATGGACAAAGCACATCTCCCGGGCCAGCCAGGCAAATCTACATCCGGCCCTAAGAAAACCCAGTGGCATCCGCCCTTCTGTGCCTCGATGCGGCTGGAATTTAATAAATACAAAGCTATCTTGGATTATTATATGGAATACGCATTGAACACCAAACCACTTTTGATCGATCTGCTGGTGATCAGGAAGGCATCTGGCATCCAGATTGAGAATGAGATTGGGCGGATTTTTAAAGAATATAATATTTTTGAATATAAATCACCGGATGACGGATTGAGTATTGATGACTTTTTCAAGACGATCTGTTACGCGTTGCTTTATAAATCCGATGGGGAAGCGGTGGATGCGATTGATAGCCTCGACGTTACAGTCACTTTTGTCAGAGCACGTAAACCGGTGAAACTGCTCGATATACTGAGAGACAAGTATGGTCTGCTTATAAAAGAACGGGCTGCCGGAATCTATGAAGTGAAGGAAGCGTATCTGGGCTGTGTGCAGATCGTGGTAACGAGGGAGCTGAATCCTAAGGAGCATATCTGGCTGACATCGCTGGATGATCAGATGAAAAAAGAGGATGTCAGAACATTGATTACCGAGGCAGGGAAACTGACAGAAAAGGATGACCGTGAATATGCAGATTCCGTGCTGCAGATAGCTATGATGAAGAACAGAGATGTGTTTCAACAGGGAAAGGAAAGTGAGAATATGTGTCAGGCATTTTGGGAATTATATGCCCCGGAGATTGAGGCGGATAGAAGGAAGAGTGAGGAGCGAGGTATAGAAATTGGCCAGAAGCGAGGTATGGAAATTGGCCAGAAATGTGGTGAGCGTAGAACACTAATCTCGCTGATTATAAAGAAAATTCAACGGGGGCAGGACATTCTGGCTATTGCAGATGTCCTGGAGGAACCGGAGGATGTTGTACGGCCAATTTATGAGGCGGTTATGGAAGCACCGAATGCGGATGTGGGTCAGATTTACGAGAAAGTGTATGCCAATTGTATATAACACTCCATTAGAACTAACCGACACTTTGCCCGTGGGAGAAATCCTGCGGGTCTTTTTTATTGTCTAAATC
>CALZOU010000031.1 GCA_945827805.1 uncultured Lachnospiraceae bacterium | reverse complement strand
GATAGCTGTGTTGATCATGTTAACCTGGTCAGCAATATCGGACTCACTGTTCGGTCCCTGTGCATTATAGGCAACACCAAGCTCGCCTGCAGCCATCTCCATACCTTTCATAGCTGCGCCCCAGTATGTAGACTGGAAGGACTTAACGATCATCGGGAACTCGTAAGCTTCGTTTGCTGTCAGACCATCGAACTGAGCTACACCTGAACCAGCGGACTCAGCCGGAGCTTCGCTTGCTTCCGGAGCTGCGCTCTCAACTGCGCTGCTTGCCGGTGCTTCACTTGCTTCCGGAGCTGCACTCTCAACTGCGCTGCTTGCCGGTGCTGCGCTGCTTGCCGGTGCTGCACTGGAGCTGGAACCACAGCCAGCGAACATTGTAGCTACCATTGCTGCGCTCAGAACGGATGCTAAAACTTTCTTTTTCATGTTTTTTCTTCCTCCTTAAACTTTAAAAGTTTACCTATTTATGTGAAATGGCTGCACAAAACGTTTCGCCATCGCACAAACGTATTTATCACGCATGTATATTATTACACCCCCTGCATCAGATTGTCAACTACATTTGTTCTTTTTGACAATCTGATGTTTCCAGGGGGTGTTGGTTTGGTAAAAACTACCAAATTTCGATCAATTTATGCAACTACTGCACGTTTACGTTTCAGGATATCGATCAATACAGCGCCGATCAGAACAAGACCGGTGATGATCTGCTGCCAGTTAGCAGAAAGGCCGATGTAGGGAAGACCTGTCTTTAACAGCATGATAACAAAGATACCTGCGAGAGATCCGATAACAGAACCGTATCCACCGGTAGCGGATACACCACCTACGAATACACCACCGATGGCATCCAGCTCGAGGCCGGCACCGGTACCAGGCTGTACGGTAGGAGTAACTGCTGCATAAGCGATAGCTGCCAGACCTGCAAACAGACCGGAAACTACATAAACCATTACATGATAGAATTTAACGTTGATACCGGAAAGGCGGGTAGCCTCTTTGTTGGATCCGATAGCGATCGTATAACGACCGAATTTTGTGTGGTTCAGAACGAACTCCATCAGGAGGACGAGAAGAACTACAAATACAAAACCGATGGGAAGTCTGAGTGCGCTTCTGCCGGAGCCGAAAGTCAGCTTAAAGATGGAATGGAACCATCCGCCGGGCTGTCCGTTTGTGGGCCAGGGTGTAGCACTGAACAGAGAACCGATACCACGGGTAATCATACATGTACACAAAGTTGCCAGGAACGGAGCCAGATCCATAACACCGATCAGGATACCGTTTAACAGACCGATGATCATACCAACAGCAACACAGATCAGCATCGCCAGTACGATCGGGCAGTTGTAATTACGTACCAGTGTACCGCCGATCAGAGCGTAGCAGATCATACCGGTACCAATGGAAAGGTCAACACCTGCTGTGATCAGCGGGAATGTAACACCGATTGCCAGTAATGTGTTGTAATACGAGAAATCCAGCATACTCAGGATGGTCGTATATTTTCTGAACTCTTTACTGAAGATAGAGTATACAATTACCAGCGCAATGATAACCAGAAGAACAATAAATCTCTGGTCACTCAATAAGCTTTTTTTCTTCTTATTTGTCATGACTGTCCTCCTCCTTAATCAATATTTCTAGTGGCCTTATCCATGATGTTCTCCTGTGTTGCCTCGGAAATATCAATCTCGCCGGTCTTCTTTCCTTCACACATAACGATAACACGGTCACTCATTCTGAGAACTTCAGTCATTTCCGAAGAAATCATGATAATTGACTTACCTTCGGCTGCCAGTTTGCTCATTAACTTGTAAATCTCGTTCTTGGCACCAACGTCGATACCTCTGGTTGGCTCGTCGAAGATCAGGATATCACAGTCACGGATCAGCCATTTAGCAATAACGACCTTCTGCTGGTTACCACCGGACAGGTTGACAACGAGCTGCTCAGCGTTGGGTGTCTTGGTTGCCAGTTCTTCAATATATTTCTGTGTAACTTTTTTCTCTTTTGCCTTGTTGATGAACAGTCCGGAAGTGAATTCTTCCATGGTAGCCAGAGTAGAGTTCTCTGTAATAGACTTCTGTACAACAACACCGTAACGTCTTCTGTCCTCTGACAGATAACCGATACCGGCTTTAACTGCATCCTGCGGAGTATTGATGTGTACTTCATGCAGCTGTCCGTCTTTGCCCATGATAGAGATCTTGCCGCTCTGTTTCGGATCGGCACCAAACAGTGCTCTGGCAGTCTCGGTACGGCCTGCACCCATCAGTCCGGAGAAACCAAGGATCTCACCTTTGCGAAGCTCAAAGCTTACATCCTGTACCATCTTACCGGCATTCAGGTTTTCAACCTTCAGAACTACCGGAGCGTCCGGAGCCACCATACTATGAGTCTTCGGATCTTCGTAAATTACACGACCAACCATCATGTTGATGATATCTTCTTTGGTACTGTCTTTTGTAATAAGAGTTCCAACATAGCCACCGTCACGCATTACGGTTACACGGTCTGTAATAACTTTGATCTCATCCATACGGTGAGAAATATAAACGATACCCAGACCTTTTTCGCGAAGGTCACGAATGATAACGAACAAGTCTGCGATCTCTTTTTCTGTCAGAGCTGCAGACGGCTCATCGAAGATGATAACTTTAGCTTTATGAGAGATAGCTTTTGCGATCTCACACATCTGCTGTTTACCTACTGTCAGGTTACTCATCTTTTCCTTCGGGTTGATATCGATATTTAACTCTTCAAACAGAGCTTTGGAATCTTCGATCATCTTCTTGTCATCGATACGAATACCTTTTTTCGGCTCACGGCCAATGAAGATGTTCTGTGCAACGGTCAGGTCACCGACCATGTTCAGCTCCTGATGCACGATAACCACGCCTGCATCCTGCGCTTCACGTGTGCTGCTGAACTCAGTCTCTTTGCCTTCATAAATGATCGTACCGGAGTCTTTCTTATAGATACCTGTCAGAACCTTCATAAGAGTAGATTTACCGGCACCGTTCTCTCCCATAAGAGCATGTACTTCTCCGCGTCTAACTTCGAAGTTAACATGATCCAGTGCGTGGACGCCCGGGAAAGACTTATCGATTTCTTTCATTGTTAAAATAACTTCGCCCATTCTCTTCTCCTTTCCCATCAGTTCTTTCTGCGTCTTGCACTTACATCGGCATATACGGCAACGATAACGATGATACCGGTAATGATCATCTGCTGACCTTTACCAAGACCAAATGCCATAATACCCTGCTGAAGAAGTGAGATAATAGCAACACCGATTACTGTACCGCCGATGGAAGCGAGACCGCCGACCATGGAAGTACCACCCATTACACAACCGGCAATGGCTTCGTTGTTGTACTGATCGCCGTAACCGGGCTGAACAGTTGTGTATGCAGCAACGAAGAACAGAGAAGCGATACCAACCAGAGTACCACAGATTATGTAGGCAAGCATTTCCCATTTCTTAGTGTTAACACCGGAAAGTCTTACAGCCTCACGGTTGGAACCAAGACAAAGGATATAACGTCCCGGCTTGGTATTGTAAAGAATGATTCCACAGATCACAGCAGCAACCAGGAAAATAACCAGACCTACCGGGAATCCGTTCACGGAAACAATACTTCTGAACCATCCGTTTACCGGGTCAGAAGCCAGCGGCCAGCTGACAGACTGTGTCTTGGTAAATACAGATGCCATACCTTTGGCGATATTCATGGATGCCATGGATACGATGAATGCCGGTACGGACATGTAAGATACCAGCCATCCGTTAAAGGTACCAAAAAGAGTACCGATCAGAATACTGATGATCATGGCCAGCGCAAGCGGTACATGATAGGAATTCAGGCAGTAGCCTGACATCAGTGCGCAACAGAACATTACCGGACCGATAGAGAAATCGATTCCGCCTGTTGCGATAACAAAGGTAACACCGAGTGACAAGAAGCCCAGGAAGTATACGTAGTTCAAAGTAGAAGTGATACTCTCGGCAACAGGGAATTTGCTGCCCAGTGCTACTCTGAAGACGATGAACATGAGAATCAGGATGACAACAAGGATGATTCTGTTAAGTCCCAGCTTCTTTACGATTGGATTTTGTTTGATCTTTTCCAATTTTCTTCCTCCCAACGTTTTTTTTTGCGTGTCCAATATAAAAAGCCACAAGGAACTACAACTTGTGACATTTTATACTCGGCAACATACACAAAAACGTTTTCACTCGAAACGTTTTGTGTATAATGATTATACTATCTCTCCTCGGGATTGTAAACGCTTTTCACGACTTTTCCACAAAATATTTTCAGAACCTGATTTTGTGAGGTCGATCACAGAATTTCCTCCAAGAAGTACAGCATCAAAAATAATATGTTCCGGTTTCGCGCTCTTTTTCCCATGGATCCGCTTCAGCAGTAAGGAAGCGGCAGCTCTGCCCATTTTTTCCATAGGCTGGCTCATGACGGTCAGCTGCGTGTGCAGAATGCTCGGCAGGATCAGGTCGTCAAAGCCAACGATAGACATCTCTTCCGGGTACTTTACATGTTCCTCATTCAGGGCCATAACAATGCCCAGATTAAATTCATAGCCCGTAGAAAAAACAGCTGTCGGCCTTTCATCCAGGCACAGCAGTTTTTTCATGGCACAGTATCCGGCTTCCATGGTATGTTTATCAAGGCAGATATACTCATTTCTGACATGTATGCCTTCTCTTTTCAGCACATCCATGTATGCCCGATTTCTTTCTTCATGTGAAGAATGCATCCCGGTACTGATCAGAGCGATTCTTGTATGATGACGCTCGATCAGATAATTCATCAGTTTGATACCGGCACCGTAATTGTCGACAGTAACCACATCATGATCATCGCCTTCCATATCGCGGTCCAGAACCACCACAGGAACATTTGCATCCTGGGCAATCTTCAGACTGTCTGCACACGTAGATACGGGAATGATAATAATACCATCCACTTTCTTATTCAGCATAAAACGAATATTTTCCGCCTGCAATTCTTCCTTATTATCAGAATCACAGATCAGCACACCATAACCTTTGCTGCGCAGATAATCACCCACATGTTTTAACATTATACCGACAAACAGTGATGCCACACTGTAGCACACTACCCCTACCGTTCTGGTTTTGTTGGTCACCAGACTGCGGGCCATCTCATTTGGCTGATAATGGAGTTTTTCCACAGCCGCGCGAATGAGCTGTGCGTTTTTGTCCAGCACCTTTCCTCCATTGAGATACTTGGAGATCGTTGCCAGCGATAAACCGGTTTCTTCTTTAATATCTTTTATCGTTGCACTCACAGTCTTGTTTCCTTCCTGTATACACTATTCTGTCTTACCTATGTGTAATGCCGTACTAGTTTTCCTCCTACAGGAAACTATCTGTTGTAAAAATACAAACAGAGACGCTGCTTTATGGGCAACGCCTCTGCCAAAGTACCAAGTATCATCAACTTAATGTCGAGATGTTCTTTTTCGATTACCAGAGCTTTGTATAAATATGCTTAATCTGCTCCTTGGTCACCGGGCGCGGATTAGTTGCCGTACAGCTGTCATTCAATGCTTTTTCTGCCATATCATCCAGAGCATCGAAGTATTCCACTGCACTGATCGTTTTCAATTCGGAAATGCGCATGGGAATTGCCATTTCCTTCATCATAAACTGTGTCCAGTTCACCAGAGATCTGACACCCATAACCGGATTGTAGCTTGACAATCCCAGTACATGGGCTACAGAAGCATATCTTTCTACAGCCGGAAGGTATTCCTTCTGACTGCGGCTGGCATGGTTGATATCAGAGTTAAATTCAATAACGTGCGGCAGCAGCATGGCATTGGCACGGCCATGGGGAATATGGAATCTCGCCCCCAGCTGATGAGCCATACTGTGATTGATGCCCAGAGACGCGGTATTGAAAGCAAGTCCTGCCAGACAGGAAGCCACATGCATCTTCTGACGGGCATGCATATCCTGACCGTCATAATAACATCTGGGCAGGAACACACCGCAGATTTCCAGAGCTTTCTCTGCCAGAGCAGCAGAAAACTCATTGTGCTGTGTGCTGACATATGCCTCAAGGGCGTGAGTCACAACATCCATACCTGTATCCGCTGTGATTGACGGAGGAACACTAGTAACCAGCGCCGCATCCAGAATGGCTTCATCAGCAGTCAGACTGTCAGATACCAGCGGGTATTTTACCTTAGCCTGTGTGTCGTTAACTACGGCAAAGGCTGTCACCTCAGATCCTGTACCACTGGTGGTGGGAATGGCGATCAGACCTACTTTACCATAGGGATTGATCTTCAGCGCAAATTCACGGATAGATTTGGATGAATCAATCGCAGAACCGCCGCCTACCGCAACGATCGCATCCGGCTTGTATTCAAGAAATGCCTTAACACCCGCCGAGATCTTATCCAGCGGTGCGTCCGGCACAACATCACTGAAAATCGTATAATCTTTATGTGCCGCTTCCAGAGGTTCGGTGATCTGCTTATACAGACCGCTTGTATAAACAAACGGGTCCATGATCACCATAATTCTCTGATAAGGTATTTCCTTCAGATGATCCAGTGCGTTTTCTCCGAAATGGATCGTGGTTAACATTTTAAATGTATTCATAACTAGTTTTCACCTTTTTTCGAAATATCCTCATTAACGGGGATAGTAGCAGCGTATGCCCTGTTCTCTGAAAAATTCCAGCCATTCCTGCTCCGGCTCTCTGTCCGTAATGATACCGCTTAAGATACCAAAATCACCGATCTTGCAAAAAGCCCCCTGCTCGAATTTGGAATTATCCACTACAAGATAAATCTCCCGTGCAGAGCGAATCATGGACTGTTTCACCTGTGCAAAGGCTTCCTGTGAATCCATAAATCCACGAAAAATATCCAGCCCCTTACAGGACAGAAACAGCTTATCCGCGCAGTATCGTTCCACCCCGACCTGTGCATTATACCCCAGAAGTGCAAGATAACCTTCTTTTAACTTGCCTCCGGTAGAAATCACATTCCAACCTGAGATATCCGCAAGTTCAAGCAACACTTCAATAGAGTTGGTAACTACTGTCAGACGGGATTTCTGTTTCAGTGCGCGGGCTATAAATACAGCAGTGGTACTGGCATCCAGCATGATCTGATCATCATCGTCCACCAGCTTTGCAGCCAGCTCGGCAATTTTCTGTTTTGCAGAAACGTTTTTATTTTTTCGGATGCCAAAAGGCATATCAACATTGCTGTTTTCATTCAGCACAGCTCCGCCATAGCTCTTAATGGCAAAGCCGTCAGCCTCCAGTTTTTCCAGGTCGCGGCGGATCGTCTCCTCCGACACTCCAAACTGGCGGCTGAGCAAGCTCACAACAACTTTTTTGTCTTCCTGCAGCTTTTCGAGTATCAGATTTCTTCTTTCGAGTGCTAACATCTGTTGCTCTCCTTTCCTGCAGCTGCGTTCTCATCTTAAAGATGATTATAAGATTGAATTGGCGATCTTTTTATCCGGATGGGCAATAACAGAAGAATCCAGATACATTCCTTTCGGACCAACTACTGCTTTTGCTCTCTCGATAGCCGCCTCAACCGCAGATACTTCGCCGGTAAGCAGCATATAAGATTTACCGCACATACCCTTGGCAATACGCAGCTCGATCAGTTCAACGATAGCTGTCTTTGCGGCAGCATCGGCTGCCTCAATGATAGCAGCCACATCGTATGTCTCGATAATACCGAGAGCACTGATATCATCTACGTGGGAAGCACCGTAAATCGCCGGGAAAATAGATTCATGAGGATTACCCAGAACCATACTGTCAATAAGCTCTGTCTCATACTGTGTGCAGGCTGCGTCTACAGCTGCTTTGACAGCACTCAGATCGCCGGAAACAATAGCAATATATTTACCGGGACATACAGCCTGTGCTTCTACAAGCTCGACGTCTGCTGTCTTTACCATAGCATCTGCTGCGGTAATACCTGTAGCTATGGTCTTAAATTCAATCATTCCGATTGCTTTACTCATCTTGTGCACATCCTTTCTTATGCTACGATCACGATCGTCTGATCATTCACATCCGCTACTCTTCCGCTGATAGAAGCGTGAATAGCAACGCTCAATGCCTTGTCAGCCGGTTTGGCAATTACCTGTCCTGCAGTGACGATGTCACCTTTTTTAACGACAGCCTGTGCCGGCGCACCGATGTGCTGGCTGAGTTTGACAGTTACTTTCTTTACGGCTGCCACTGTATCATTAAGCGGGGCCGGTTTGTCATATCTGGACAGTCCCAATCTGGCCATCAGTCTCTCTTCCGGAACCTTTCTGAGCTCTCTGCCGTCATGAACCGGTTTTGCGGTTACCTGAGGCGGTTTCACGCCATTTTTACGCAGTCCGCCTTTGAATTCCAGCATCAGTGAGCGGGGTGCCAGGCTCTGCGGGCAGGCATACATCTCACATACACCACAGGAACAGCAGAAGAATGTGTTCAGATAGGGATTTGTATCCTGGAAGTCATGATTGGATGTGGCACGCATAAACATATGCGGCTGGATCGGATGACCCAGGTTGAATCTCGGACACATATCCGTACACATATGGCACTGGCAGCAGATAGATGCTGCTCTCTTCATGCCAATAGATGCTTTACTTCTCTTTTTATTGACAATAACGTGATCCTGCGGAAGCACCAGAACAGCATTCGTGGTCTTGGTCACCGGCATATCTCCGGAACCGATAAATCCCATCATGGGACCGCCCACAAAGTATACCGGATCTTTGACTGTGGTCACACCTGCCATGGCAACTACTTCACTGAGGGCAGTACCGATGGGCACACGCACTGTCACCGGATGTTCTACCTCAGCCACTACAGACACAAGCTTGTCTGTAACCGGCTGCTGTTTTTCTACCGCGCGATACACATTATAAATAGTCTCTACGTTAAATACGGCAACTCCCTGTTCGATCGGAAGTCCGCCCGGACGTACAACACGTCCTGTCGCTTCATAAATCAGTACGACCTCATCGCCCATCGGATATACTTCCGGAAGTTCATGAATGCGTACCTTTGGAAATTCGTCTATGTATGTTTTCAAAGCCTTAACAGTATCTGTATAAGACTCTTTTACGCCGATAATTGCTTCGTCTGCACCTACGACATCTGCCACCATGCTGAACGTTTTCATGATCTCATACGCATGTTTTTCCAGCAGCTGTCTGTGGAGTTTCAGAAGAGGTTCACACTCGGCACAGTTAAGAAGAATTGTGTTGGCTCTTTCATCCAGCTTGGCATATGTCGGGAATCCCGCTCCGCCGGCGCCAACGATACCATTCTCCTGCAAGATATTTTTTAATGTATTGATATCCATGTTATCACTCCAATCCTGCTCCGTCGTCAATGATACCAACAATAGCCGCATCTATCGGTGCTGAATCAAGTCCGCAACCGATTCTGGCTGCGCTGCCCTGCGCTACAAGCACAAATTCGCCTACACCGGCACCAATGTTGTCGATGGCCACGAGCTGATTAAGGCTGCCTTTCATATGCTGCACCGGCTCTACAATCATAAATTTCTGACCTATCAGATTGTCGCTTTTTCTGGTAGAAACAACACTGCCTACTACTTTGCCTACAATCATCTCATACCTCCATGTGGTTATTTACACGTATAGGGGCGAAAGAAATCCGCCCCTTTTGCGCTTATTATTTGAACATTCTAACAGTGTCGCCCTGTTTGATACCGGCAGCGTTGGCCTCATCTGTATCAATGTGCATTTCCAGTGTGAATGTTTCATGAACACGGATCTTAACGTGGTTGAATGTGGTTCCTCTCTCGTTTTCAGCCTGAACGGAAACGATGTCGCCATCCTTTACGCCTGCTGCTGCTGCATCTGCCGGGGACATATGGATATGTCTCTGAGCTACGATACATCCTTCATTGAGGTACAGAACGCCCTTTGGTCCAACCAGTGCGATCGGTGCAGAGCCGGCTACGTCACCTGATTCTCTGACCGGTGCCTTGATTCCGAGCTTAAGTGCATCTGTCTTTGAGATCTCCACCTGGGAAGCCTTACGGCACGGTCCGAGGATACGGACATTCTCGATGGCACGAAGCTTAAGTCCTACGATAGTAACCTGCTCGTTGGATGCAAACTGTCCGCCCATCAGCTCTTTTTTCTTAGTCAGCTGATAGCCTTCACCGAACAGCACCTCCAGATCTGCCTGGGACAGATGTACATGTCTTGCGGATACGCCAACCGGTACAGCAAATCCCTGTTTGGAAGGAGTCTGCTGCTGGATGGCTTCCATTACCAGTCTGGTAATTAACTCAACATCCTGATTTTGCATGTTGACACCTGCTTTCTTGTTTTTTTAAAGTGCAGCGCAGTATGAATATATGTAGACACCGCGCTGCAGCTTATGCAATTCTCTAAGTATTAAAAATGCTTATTTGATTGCCGGCAGGATCTTCTCAACATCCTCGTGCGGTCTCGGGATTACGTGTGTAGCTACCAGCTCACCAAGTCTGGATGCTGCGTTTGCGCCAGCTTCTACAGAAGATTTAACAGCGCCAACATCGCCGCGAACCATAACTGTTACCAGACCGGAACCGATTTTCTCTGTTCCTACCAGGCTAACGTTAGCAGCTTTGCACATAGCATCTGCTGCTTCGATATTTGCTACTAAACCTCTGGTTTCAACCATTCCTAATGCTTCCTGTGCCATTCTTTTTTCCTCCTTGTGGATAATCGGGGCTTCGCCCACATTTTTTACAATTTTATCTGCCTCAGCTGCATCTGCAGCGGCAGTCTTAGCTGCACTCTCTTTTTTCGGAGCGGCAGCCGGTTTCTTTGCTGTTACCTTTTTTGCTGTTGTACCTGCAGCACTCGTACGCGCCGCAACAGCTTTTTTAGGGGCAGCTGCTTTACTGGTTGTCTTTTTAATTTCCGCCATGTCGTGTCCCCCTACTTCTTCCACCGTTTCGCGCTGCGCTCAACGATACGTACGATCTCTTCATGGGGACGTGCTATGACTGCGTGACAAGCAGGTTTTTTGATACACTTTTCACATGCCGCATCGATTGCCTGCTGAACAGAAGATACATCTCCTTCAATAATCAGGGTTACCAGACGGCCACCCATCTTACGCTCCCAGCTGGCCAGTACAACATCTGATGTTTTGCACATAATATCCAGTGCATCCATAGCTGCTACGACACCGGGTACTTCAAAAAAGCCATATGATTTTCCCATGATTCCTCCAACGATGTCTCAGGATCAGATTCTCGGAAGGATCTTCTCAACGTCCTCATGCGGTCTCGGGATTACATGTGTAGCTACCAGCTCGCCAAGTCTGGATGCTGCTGCGCTTCCAGCTTCTACGGCAGCCTTAACGGCACCTACATCACCACGAACCATAACGGTTACCAGACCGGAACCGATCTTCTCTGTTCCTACCAGAGCAACCTCTGCTGCTTTGCTCATTGCATCTGCAGCTTCGATAGCAGCAGTAAGACCTCTGGTCTCAATCATTCCTAATGCTTCTTTAGCCATGTTTCTTTCCTCCTGAACAATGGTTTACTATTTTCGTCAAGCTTTGTCAAGACAGCTGATCTTCAGCATTTTTTCGCAGTCCTCTGTAGGATTTGCGATGACATAATGCTGCACTACACCAGCCTCCTGCTCTGCGATTGCCATGCCCGCTTCCACAGCCGCCGTCACGTCCTGGACACTTCCGCGGAATTTCACACAGATGATCAGCGGAACAGGCATTTTATCTGCATTTCGTGCAGGTTTGTTTTTATCAAATATTTCGAGACGGACATTTGCGGCCTTGCAGCCTGCGTCTGCTGCCTGAAAGGCTGTGGTCAGTCCGTAAACCTCTAATAATCCTACAGCTTCTGCCATACTATCACCTGATTAACTAATCTTATTTGTTAACGATGGCGATCTTGAGTCCCTTCATGGAAAGGTTGGTCTCAAGAGCCTCATTGATCTGTTCAAGCGGGAACTTATGAGTGATAAGTTCTTTTATCGGAAGTCCGATGGCCTGTGCTCTCTTCAGGAAATCAAATGTGGTAACGTAATCTCTCAGTGTGTATACCCAGGAACCAACCAGGTTGATCTCTTTAGAACACAGATCGAAGTGCGGATTGATCGTAGCATCTCCACCATTGATGAAGAAACCAAGTTCGCAAAGTCCGCCGCCGTTACGGATAAATTTGTAAATATTGGCATGAGCCTTCGGGTTACCTGTACACTGGAATGCGAAATCTGCCAGATGTCCGCCGAAAGCGTCTTTAACACCTTCTGTCAGAGCCTCAATGCCCTGGAAGTTAGCGAAGTTAACAGAATTGTCAGCACCCATTCTCTTAGCGAATGCCAGTCTCTGCTCATTACCATCGATAGCAACGATATTCTCGATACCCATAGTACGAAGAATAGCGATACAGATCAGACCGATCGGTCCGCATCCCTGTACAGCTACACGGCTGTTGAATTTAAGGATGCCTGTAGTTTTAGCTCTCTCCACAGCGTGGATCAGAACTGCGCAGGGCTCGATCAGGATACGTGAATCCAGATCCAGATCACTTACATTAAAGAAAGTGGATCCGAAGCTGCCGCCTCTTACGAAGATGTAATCAGCGAACCAGCCGTTCAGATGGATATCATCATCCGGAAGCAGGCCGTATACATCAGCGCCGCCAACGTTTTTCTTGTTCAGGTCGAACATGGTGATCTCCGGATCATCCTTGAAGATCATACAGGTAACGATCTTGTCACCAACTTTAACCGGCTTGCCGGCTGTATCTGTCTTAACGTTCTTACCCATGGCAACGATCTCACCGGTACCTTCATGTCCCAGAGCAACCGGGATCAGTCCGAACGGATCAACCTTGAACTCATGAGCGTCTGTACCGCAGACACCGCAGCCTTCAACTTTAACAAGGATATCATCATCGCCTAACGGCGGGATCGGGTATTCTTTCAGTTCAAAATGTTTCAGGTCGGTAAGAACAGCTACACGTGCTGTTTTCGGGATACCGCCCTGTGCTGCCGGAGCACTTGCAGGAGCTGCTGCAGCTGCCGGAGCCTTTCCTGTCATATCTGCCAGGACCTGTTTAACGATATCTTCAATATTAATTGAATTTACGTCCATTTTTAGTTCCTCCTGTTTAGCGAATGCACAAGCTGTCCTGCATTACGCAGCGTCTTGCCTTGGTGAATGTCTTGGCACTTGTCAGACCTTCACCGGTACGGCTGGCAATAGTGAAAGTACAGATGCTCTCACCACCGAAGCCCAGAGCTGCATAGGACGGACCATTCTTTACAAGGATGGCTGTATCCAGCTCACGTGCATATTCCGTGATACGGTCAACATTCTTGGAATGGATATGTGCAGAATGGCGGTTGCCATGCTCCAGCCACTTAGCTGTGGCAAGTCCTTCCTCGAAGTCTTTTACTCTGACAATACCTAGGATCGGCATCATCAGCTCTTCTGTGATCAGCGGATGTTCTTTTTCGCCGAAGAATGTGATGCAGCGGATATTGTCCGGAACATCAACACCGATCATGGAAAGCAGAACCTTGGCGCTTCTGCCGACACATTTACGGTTCAGTCTGCCGCCTTTTAATACAACGTCTGTCAGCTGTTTCTGCTGTTCTTCGTTGATCAGGTAGCATCCCTGCTCATTCAGCATATAGTACATCAGTTCATCTGCGATAGAAGAAACGGCAACGATCTCTTTCTCGGCGATGCAGGGAAGATTGTTATCGAATGTACATCCGTTAACGATATCTTCTGCAGCTTTGCGGATATCTGCTGTCTCATCTACCAGTGCCGGCGGATTTCCGGCACCTGCGCCGATACCTCTCTTACCGGAAGAAAGAACGGCGGTAACAACGCCCGGGCCACCTGTTGCTGCGATCAGCGGGATGTCCGGATGTTTCATCATGATAGCGCTGGTCTCCATGGTAGGTTTCTCTACGGTAACCGCGATGTTGTCCGGGCCGCCGCATTCCAGAGAAGCTTCGTTTACCATGTTAACTGCGTAAATTGATGTCTTGATTGCTGCCGGATGCGGATTGAATACTACTGTATTTCCGCCGGCGAACATACCCATGGTATTGCACAGAACTGTCTCACTGGGGTTTGTACACGGTGTGATCGCACCGATAACTCCGAAGGGTCCCATCTCTACCAGAGTCAGTCCACGGTCACCGGAGAAAGCCTGTGTGGTGATATCTTCAGTTCCCGGAACCTTTTCAGCTACCAGCTGATGTTTCAGAATCTTGTGCGGTACGTTACCCATTCCGGTTTCGTCCACACCCATGCGGGCCAGAATCTCTGCATTTTCTCTTGTCTTTCTGCGGATAACAGAAATGATCTGTTCTCTCTGGTCCATGGACATTCTGCGAACGATCTTCTGAGACTTTTTGGCAGCCTCTATCGCTTCGTTCATGTCCTGAAATACACCGTGATTACCGGTCGGAGCGGATGCCAGCTGCATCTTTGCCATAACCTCTTTCACGATATCCTGTACCATGCTCTCATTTACTGCCACGAGTTATCCCCCCAGTCTTACTGAAGTCCCAGCTGAGCCATTACTTTCTTTGTGATAGCTGTAACCAGGTCTGCATTTGTTGCGTTCGGATCAGCCTGTACGCTGCCTGTGCAAGCGCCCAGATTGCTGCCGGAATGGCATCCGCCGCCACAGTTGTGGCAGTTCTTCTCGCCTTTGTTCTGGCACAGGTTTGCCGGATGTTTGCCCGGAAGACCCATCTGACGTCTGATCTCATACAGTCTCTCAACTGTCTTGGAATCGAATTCCTTCGGTCCGCCCAGAACTTTGGACTGATACAGCAGCTGTGCGTAGAACTCAACAGACTCCATCTTCATGTATGCAGCCAGAAGGTCTGTAGACCAGGTCAGAGCACCATGGCTCTCCAGCAGAACTGCATCGAAGTACGGAAGATATTTTTCAACATTGTCCGGAATCTCCATTGTGGACGGTGTACCGTACTCGGCGATCGGAACGCAGCCAAGAGCGATAACAGCTTCCGGCATGATCGGCTGTGTCAGCGGGATACCGGCAATAGCGAAGGATGTAGCATACAGCGGATGAGCATGAACTACAGCACCAACGTCAGGTCTCTTAGCATACACTCTCATGTGCATTTTGATCTCGGAAGACGGTCTGAATCCCGGATTAGCCTGGATCACTTTACCTTCTTTATCAACCTTGCAGATATACTCCGGTGTCATGAAACCTTTGGATACGCCTGTAGGTGTGCAAAGGAATTCATTGTCGGACAGCTTAACGGAGATGTTACCATCATTAGCTGCTACCATACCTTTGTTGTAGATTCTGCGACCGATCTCACAAATTTGTTTTTTGATTTCAAATTCGTTTTGCATTTTCATTTCCTCCTTGAAAATAGTTGGTTTCTTTTGAATCTATTGACATTATACCCTCCATGCTGCAGGGTGTCAATTCAAATTATGTTGTTTTGTAGTTGTTTCGTCTGGTTTATGTTGGGTTTTGTTGGTTTTCTTCCTTTTCCCAGGGCATCACATCGCCCGGTTCCCTCAAATGTTCCAGAATTTCCGGAATCCCCTGCCCCAGATGAGAATCCACCCAGAACACATCTTTACAGCCGGCCAGCCTCAGCCACCGCTCCGCTCTCTCGGGATTGGCTTTGGGGTGATTGATCTTGGTCACGATGCCGATCACTTCCCGGTTGCACATGCAGGTAATGCAGGGCGGATACAGGGAATAGGGTTCAATGGCCGAACACAGAAGGCCAACTACATCGCCTTCGTAGGAATACAGCGCCAGCGCATGTCCAAGCTTGGCCGTCTGGGCGTATTCTCCCGGTGTATCAATGATCACGTCAAAATTATTGACATACTGGGTCTTGTGATAATGTATCTTTTCTCCTTTTAGTGCCTGAGTGAGTGTGGTCTTTCCTGCCTCACTGCGGCCCATCAGTACGATCTTTTTCATGGTATCATCAGGTCCTTGTAATCGGACAGATGGCAAATCCGAGGGTATTGCCTACGTAATCCAGAATTGCATTAACCGAAGCCTCCACCTCGGAAACCGTTCCTGTGATGATCAGGCTGCCGCTGAAACGATCCACAAATCCAAGATCGATACCGGAAGACTTCACTGCGATATCTCCCATAATGATCGCCGTTTCTGACGGGCTGACCGTCAGAATACCAATAGCAGACTTTGCATAATCTATAGAGGGATCCAGGCCAAGTTTTTCATACATGACCCGATCCGGATTCGCTATAATATGTGCCAGGGATATCTGTTTACCAGGTACCAGTTCCTGTACGATCCGCTGTTTGATCTCAGGGCTCATATTGTCTGTATAACCCATATTTATCCTCCTGCGGTATATCACCGCACATTCAGGATCGCGGATATTATCATCCGCCGATCCGGCAGTCAAGATCAGAAACCATCTCAACTGCGTCCTTCAGCATAAGCATATGATCCATTTCCGGTGGTATGATCTCATCCATCTTATATACACGATCAAGGCCGATGTATTTTTCACTGCCCAGGCGATGATACGGAAGAAGATGTATCCTTCTGACCCCAGGAAGCTGACCGGCAAATACGGCTATATCCTGAATTTCCTTCTTCGTATCGTTGAATGTAGGTATCACAGGAACCCGGATCACCAGCTCAGTCATGCCGGAAACAGCAACTTTTCTGGCATTTTCCAGCATCAGCTCATTGCGGACACCGGTAAAGGCTTTATGTTTTTCCGGATCTGTGTGTTTGATGTCCATCAGATATGTATCCAGCCAGGGAAGGATCAGTTCAAGATTCTTATACGGGCAGCACCCCATACTCTCCATGGCAGTGCCGATACCGGACATTTTGGCCGCCTGTAGAAGATCTGCAGCGAACTGTGGCTGCATGGTCGCTTCTCCACCGGAAAGGGTAAGTCCTCCCCCGGATCTGCGATAGTAGGATCTGTCCTTCTCCACCGTCTCCATGACCTGTGCCACGGTAACATCCTGTCCGATGATCTTTGTCTCTCCTGCCACCCGCATGGTCTCAATATCTCTGGACTGCGATTCGGGATTGCAGCACCACTGGCAGCGCAGAGGACATCCCTTCAGGAACACGATTGTCCGGATTCCCGGTCCATCATGCACTGAGAAACGCTGGATATCAAATATTCGCCCTTTTGTATCCAGATAACTCATTACGCAACCTCCGTGATTTTTTCTCGACAACAGTGCCGCACACTATACTTTATGCTGTTAAACATTATATCTTATACAATAGGCAAAGTCAACAATTACCTCATAACTTTCTCTTTTGTTTATATTGTTTTGTGTTGTTTTGGGTGTTGTTTTTCGTATCCATATTTTTGTTTTTCGTTGTTTTTCTCATAAACTATTGACTTTTTATACAGTTTGCCTCATACTGAAAATAAGTTTTTGTGCAACTCTATGACAGGAGATGATTTTATGTATTCCGCTGATATACATACCCATTCCATAGCCAGTGGACATGCTACCCAGTCCACTATTACAGATCTGGCCAAAGCGGCAAAAGTCCGGGGACTTTCTCTTCTCGGAGTGTCAGATCATGCGCCATCCACCATGTGCGCAGGTACGGTATCCTATTTTCGAAGTCTTTCCATGGCTCCGAAAAACCGCTGTGGAGTGGATCTTTTGTATGGTATTGAACTGAACATTCTGGACTATACCGGACGAGTTGATATGGATCCTGTGACCTTATCCGGTCTGGATTATGCCATTGCCAGCATGCACCGGCCCAATATTCATCCAGGCACCCGGGAAGAAAACACTGCAGCCTATATTGGCGCCATGAAAAATCCTTACGTTTCCGTGATTGGCCACTGCGACGATACCCACTATCCGGTGGATTACGAAGTCCTGGCAGAAGCTGCCGTCTCCAGTCACGTTCTTCTGGAAATCAATGACAGTTCCCTGTCACCCGACGGTTACCGGGGTGACACCCGTAACAATATACGCACTCTTCTTACTCTGTGCCGGAAGCTCGATCACCCGATACTTTTGTCCAGCGACAGTCACGGTACTGCGCGGGTGGGTGATTTTTCTCATATTGTGCCGCTCCTCAGAGAATGTGATATCCCAGAACGACTCATTCTGAACCTGGATCCTGTAAGACTCAGACGTTTTATTCTGAGATAACCGGTATAGCGAAATAAAAAAACGGGAAGATCTTTCTTCGATCTTCCCGTTTTTTTATTTTTCTAATTCCAGATCAATAGCCGACCTTCGTACCGTTCTTCTTCATGTATCCAGAGATTCTCTTTGCCTTGTAATCTTTGCTCTTTGTAGAATCAGAGATTTCCGGATCAGTCGGATCATATTTGACTTTTGAAGAATTGATCTTGATGGTAGCCGGTTTGCCCAGCGGGCCGGGATAGGATTTGCTTCCTTTCACAATTTCCACCTTAGTACCGGTTCTGGCATTATCATAAATCCATTTAGCATCAGCCACCGTCATGCGGATACAGCCCGCAGAAGCAGGTGAACCCAGCTTGTTGTATGTTTTATAATTCAGTGCCTTATGAGAATTTTTGCTGACAGCGATCGCATGGAAATACACATTGCCAACAACATGCGTAGTCCATCTGGCATATACTACACTCTTATTCGGCTCCACCATGGTTTTTACGGAGTATTTTACAGCTGTACCATTTGTACAAACCGAATAGGTTCCCAGCGGCGTAAATCTTGACTTGATATTCAGTCCCTTTGAAGTCTTATTACTGGAGATATCGCTTCCTACAGATACCGTAAAGGCTTTCACCGGGATGCAGTAGGATTTTTTCTCGCTGTCATACGCATAAGCCGTCACGACTCCTGCGGCACGATTGATCACCAGCTCCATTTTGCTCTTATCTACCAGACTGGATACATCCGTTTGTTTTACACCATTTTTGTAGTAGAACTTATACGTCTTACCATTATACTTCTCATACACCCAGCCGTCTTTTTTGTCGGCCGAATCTGAAGGTGCGGTGTTTTTATAGGTAAAGCTGAAATCACTGCCGCATTTTTTACTTCCTACTTTTACGCGAACATAAACAGTTCCCGTATGTTTCAGCTTGGAAAGGTCGAGCGTGGCACTGTATACACTGCCGCTTTTTTTAGCGGTATATGTTTTTACATCATCTCTGCCTTTTTTCTTGCTCCATACCTCATATTTAACAGTTTTTCCTTTTACAGAAAGGTTTCTGGCATAAAAAATCCGTTTTTTACTGGTGGAGCCATTAGCAATCCGATAATAGTTTTTCGGATTAAATGTATATTCGCCGCTGATCACAGAAGTTGTGCCATCTGTATAGGTGATCGTTGCTTTAAGTGAATAGGCACCGCAGAAAAATTTATGATTAGCCACATTAACTTCTGCCCGGAAGCTGCCATCCGCCTGTCTTGCCGCTGCATAGGAATATGTCATATTCTCCGCACTCACAGCACTGACCTGCACTCCGGATACAGATGCTACATTTTCAAGTCCTGTGACCGTTACTTTAAATGTTCCCTTAGTTCCGCTGGCATCAGATCCCTTTACTGCTAATGTATTGGGCTGAGTCATAAAACTTCCGCTTCCCAGAAAGACTCCGGCTGAACCGGTATTTCTTCCATATACATTATAGTAATATGTACCAACCTGTAAATTCGGTATCTGGTCAAAAGTGATATATGTACTCCATACACCAGATGCCGTATCATACGTCATCATATAAGTTTCATTTGCTGACATACTGTCACTCTCAAAATAGATCTGTGCGGCTACATTCTCAAAACTGGCCGATGTGCCCACCGGAGCCACACTGAGCCGGACAGCAGTCCTTGCGTCATTGACTTCAGCCTTCGTCTCGAAAGCGTCTGCCCGAACACTGCTTACGCCGAAAAATACCGTAAAAGCCACAGCAAGGATCATCAGCAAAAGCCCGTTCAGGTACTTACCTGTTTTCCATTTTTTCATACTATCCCTCTTTCTGAATATATTTTATCCCATGTACTCCACAGGATAACTGTCCCCTATATTATCACAACCTTCCAATACTTTCCACGTCTTTTTCCAAAAATTAACCTTTCTTCATCATTGTATCATTATCGTATCACGCTCGCGCAAAACAGCAGCCCGTCCATCTGCCGCCGGGGAATAACCTCTGTCTTTCGCCGCGACTTTACCGAGCACGACTTCGAGACTACAGGCTCGAAGCGAGCGCAGGAG
>CALZOU010000030.1 GCA_945827805.1 uncultured Lachnospiraceae bacterium | reverse complement strand
GATCTAGTACGGTCTCGTGGGCTCGGAGATGTGTATAAGAGACAGGGTATACAGCATATTGTCAAAAAAAACAGGAAAAACACTTCCCTGGGGAACCCTGACGGGCATTCGCCCCACGAAGATCCCTATGCATCTTCTGGAAGAAGGATGGAAAAACACACAGATCGCCGACTATATGCGGAAAACCTACGGTGTCAGCAATGAAAAGACATCGCTGACCATCACCATCGCCAACCGGGAAAAGGCGATCCTTCAGGATATAGATTATGAAAACGGCTACAGTCTGTATATCGGTATTCCCTTCTGCCCGAGCATCTGTCTGTATTGCTCCTTTGGTTCCCACCCCTTAAAACAGTGGGAAAAACGGGTGGATGAGTATCTGGATGCGCTGATCAGAGAGATTGCTTTTACGGCATCAGCTTTTTCCGGGAAAAAGCTGCAGAGCATTTATATCGGCGGCGGTACACCTACCACGCTCACACCGGCACAGTCCGACCGGCTGCTTCAGGCGGTGATGGAAAATTTTGATCTGTCCGATGTACGGGAATTTACGGTGGAGGCGGGACGACCCGATACGATAACCGAAGAGAAACTGGCTGTGCTGAAAAAATATCCGGTGACCCGTATCTCCATCAATCCGCAGACCATGAACCAGAAGACTCTGGATCTGATCGGCAGAAAACATACGGTGGAGGATATCCGGGATGTGTTCATGACGGCCCGCCGACTTGGTTTTGATAACATAAATATGGATCTGATCGTGGGACTTCCGGGGGAGGGCTATGAGGAAGTGGCCAACACACTTGCTCAGGTAAAGGAATTGGCACCCGATAGTCTGACGGTCCATTCTCTGGCATTGAAACGTGCCACACGGCTGAATCTGTTTAAAGATGAATTTTCGGAGATCTCTTTTGCGAACAGCAAAGAGATCATGGACCTGTGTGAACGCACAGCCATGGAGCTTTCCATGGGCCCCTATTATCTGTACAGGCAGAAGAATATGGCCGGAAATTTTGAAAATGTGGGATATGCAAAGGTTGACAAAGCAGGAATTTACAATATACTGATTATGGAAGAAAAGCAGTCTATTGCCGCCTGTGGTGCAGGCGCTTCCACAAAATTTGTCTTTGATCACGGCACCAGGATCGAACGGGTGGAAAATGTCAAATCCGTTGAGCACTATATCAGCCGAATTGATGAGATGATAGAACGCAAGAAAGCAGGGGTTGAAGCTTGGATGAGATAAATACTGCAGATAAGACAGGACATCTTCTGGATTATACTCTGCTGGAACAGCTGGATCATGGCCTTTTGGTCAGTCATCTGGCATCTCATCTGGGACGGCGGCTTGGCTGTACGGATGAAGAGGTTCAATCACTGGCACTGGCAGGCATCCTGCACGATATCGGTAAAATACGTCTGAGCAGGTATGTGGAGAATGGTACATCCATGACGGTGGAGGAGATCAAGTACGTCAGGATGCATTCCATGTTTGGATGTGCGATATTGAAACGACAGGGATTTTCTGAAAAAATTCAGGAAATGGTTCTGTATCACCATGAAAATTATGACGGCAGCGGTTATCCAAAGAATCTGCAGGGGGAAGAGATCCCTCTGGGAGCAAGGATACTGAGGGTATGTGATGTGTTTGCGGCGCTTTTGTCTGATCGTCCGTATCGAAAGGGGTTTGATCAGCAGACTGCAGTATCACTTATGATCGAAGAAGTTAAAAATTTTGACATGCGGGTATTTCTGGCTTTTCAGAGGATGATCCATGAAGAAGAAATACCGCCGGTGGTGTGGCTTGAGGCTTTGCCATCCGCGGAACAGCAAAAGCTTTTAGAGGAGCTGCTGTTTCCTGTCATTGAAGAATAAATTCAGGAGGAGATTATGGCATTAAAGAAAAAACCGGTTACCGGTATGAAAGATATTCTGCCGGAGGAGATGGTCATCCGGGATTATATGATCCGGCTGATCAAGGAAACCTACGCGACATTTGGCTTTTCTTCTATTGAAACTCCCTGCGTGGAGCACATCGAAAACCTGTCCAGCAAGCAGGGCGGAGAGAATGAAAAGCTGATCTTTAAGATCTTAAAGCGCGGAGAGAAACTGAAGCTTAATGAGGCTAAGGAGGAGGCGGATCTGGTGGATGGCGGTCTTCGCTATGACCTGACTGTACCTCTTTCCCGCTATTACGCTAACCATGCCAACGAGCTTCCGGCACCATTCAAGGCGCTGCAGATGGGTAATGTATGGAGAGCAGACCGCCCCCAGAGAGGCAGATACCGTCAGTTTATGCAGTGCGATATTGATATTCTGGGTGAGCCCACGATCCTGGCTGAGATCGAGCTGATCACGGCCACAACTACCTTACTTGGAAAACTGGATTTCCATAATTTTACGATCCGTATCAATGACCGCCGTATTCTGAAGGCCATGGCAGCCTACAGCGGTTTTGCTCCGGAAAACTTTGATACCGTGTTTATTATTCTGGACAAGATGGATAAGATCGGTCTGGAGGGTGTACGCAGTGAACTGATCTCCGAAGGCTTTGCCGAAGAAAGTGTCAATAAATACCTGGAACTGTTCGAACAGGTGACTCCGGATGCGCAGGGCGTAGCTTTCTGTCGTGAGAAGCTGGAAGGATTTCTGGATGCTCAGTATGCGGATGATCTGATGACCATCATGAACAGTGTTGACCAGATCAAGGGTGCTGATTTCAAGCTGGCCTTTGACCCGACGCTGGTGCGTGGTATGTCCTACTACACAGGGCCTATTTTCGAGATCTCGATGGATGAGTTCGGCGGATCTGTAGGCGGCGGCGGACGTTACGATGAGATGATCGGCAAATTCACCGGACAGAGTACCTGTGCCTGCGGATTTTCCATTGGTTTCGAGCGTATTGTTATGCTTCTTATGGAACGTGGATTTAAGGTGCCGGGTTCAAACCGCAAAGTGGCACTTCTGGTAGAGAAAAATATGCCTGCAGACAAGATGATCACTGTTCTGGCTGAGGCAAAGGCTCTCAGAGACGAGGGTGTACAGACCACAGTCGCTGTGATGAAAAAGAATAAAAAGTTCCAGAAAGATCAGATGACTGCCGAAGGCTATACAGAATTTAAAGAATACTTTGTTGACAGAATGTAAATGTTGACAGAATTGAGGAGGAATATATGGCTGAATCCATGATTGGTCTGAAAAGAAGCTGCCGCTGTGCGGAAGTGACAAAAAATCAGATCGGAGAAACCGTGACCCTGATGGGCTGGGTACAGAAAGCCCGTAATAAAGGAGGTATTATCTTCGTTGATCTGCGTGACCGTTCCGGGATCATGCAGCTGATCTTCGAAAACGGAGATATCGATGAAGAAGGCTTTGTTAAAGCAGGAAAGCTTCGAAGTGAATTTGTGATCGCTGTTACCGGCCGCGTGGAGGCCCGTACCGGTGCTGTAAATACAAACCTGGCCACAGGCGAGCTGGAGATCCGCTGTATATCTCTGCGTATCCTGTCTGAGGCTGAGACTCCGCCATTTGCAGTGGAGGAGAACTCCAAGACAAGAGAGGAGATCCGTCTGAAATACCGTTTCCTGGATCTTCGCCGTCCGGATCTGCAGAAAAATCTGATGGTCAGAAGCCGTGTGGCACAGCTGACCAGAGCTTTTATGGCTAATGAAGGATTTCTGGAGATCGAGACCCCCATGCTGATCAAGAGTACGCCGGAGGGAGCCCGTGACTATGTGGTTCCCAGCCGTGTACATCCGGGTACGTTCTATGCATTGCCCCAGTCACCCCAGATCTTTAAGCAGCTTCTGATGTGTTCCGGTTATGACCGCTACATCCAGATCGTAAAATGCTTCCGTGACGAGGATCTTCGTGCTGACCGTCAGCCGGAGTTTACCCAGATCGATATGGAGCTGTCTTTTGTGGATGTGGACGACGTTATTGATGTAAATGAGCGCCTTCTGGCCTATCTGTTTAAAGAGATCCTGGGTGTAGAGGTGCAGCTGCCGATCCAGCGTATGACCTGGCAGGAGTGTATGGATCGTTTCGGTTCTGATAAGCCGGATCTGCGTTTCGGCATGGAACTGAAAAATGTATCCGAGGTAGTCAAAGACTGTGAGTTTGCCGTGTTTAAGAACGCTCTTGCAGCCGGCGGCAGTGTACGCGGTATCAATGCCGAGGGACAGGGCGGCATGCCGAGAAAGAAAATCGATAAGCTGGTGGATTTTGCCAAAGATTACGGCGCTAAGGGACTGGCTTATGTTGCGATATCTGAGGACGGTTCTTATAAATCTTCCTTTGCCAAATTCATGAAGCCGGAGGAGATGGATGCCCTGATCGCTGCCATGGATGGTAAACCCGGTGATCTGCTTCTGTTTGCGGCAGATAAAAATACAGTTGTCTGGGCAGCTCTTGGCGCACTGCGTATCGAACTGGCCCGTCAGATGGATCTTCTGGATAAAAATGAGTATAAATTCCTGTGGGTAACCGAGTTCCCGCTCCTGGAGTGGTCTGAGGAAGAGCAGCGTTTTACCGCTATGCATCATCCCTTCACCATGCCGATGGAAGAAGACTGGGACAATATCGATACAGATCCCGGCTGCGTGAGAGCCAAGGCATACGATATCGTATTAAACGGTACCGAGATCGGCGGTGGTTCCGTGCGTATCCATCAGGATGATATCCAGGAAAAAATGTTTGAGGTTCTGGGCTTTACAAAAGAGCAGGCCTGGGAGCGTTTCGGTTTTCTGTTGAATGCTTTCAAATACGGTGTTCCGCCTCACGCAGGACTGGCCTATGGTCTTGACCGTCTTGTCATGCTGATGGTACAGGCCGATTCCATCCGTGATGTTATTGCTTTCCCGAAGGTTAAGGATGCTTCTGATCTGATGAGTGAAGCACCGGCTGCCATTGATGAAAAACAGTTACAGGAGCTTTGCCTGAAGGTGGATATACCGGAAGAAGAATGATATAAGGGGATAAAAAGAAATTAATAAGGAGGGAATAAGTATGAAATGTGCAAAATGCGGATTTGAACTCAATGAGAACGCTAATTTCTGCAGCAACTGTGGCGCACCGGTGGAACGTATGCAACAGAGTACACCGGAGCCGGAAATCACTCCGGAGGCCGATACAATGGATACTGACGAAAGCTGGGATCCGGAAGATGAGGAAATTCTTCTGGACCAGGCGATGGAAAGTGATGATGAGCCGGAAAGCTTTCAGGGTCAGATAGATGACGACGATGATGATGACTATGATGATTTTGCATACCAGGAAAGAAGAGCAAAACGCCTTGCAAGAAAAAAGAAAAAAGCCAGGGATAAGGTGATTCTCTTTGCGCTGGTAGGCGTCATCCTGGTAGGGGCACTTGCGTTTATCCTTTTCAGGAGCTTATCAGGAAAAGACACCCCCGAAGCAAGCCAGACACCGCAGTCTTCCGTCGCAGCAGAGCAGCCGGAATCTTCTGTTACAAAAGAAGTTTCTTCTGTTGTGGAGACAGAGGATCCCAACAAGCTTTCCGATGAAGAACTGACTGCCGCTGTGGATGAGATTCAGCAGAAATATGAAGCCATCATGTCCAAAAGAACAGCAGGAGAGTACAAGGCCAGTGCCTATAAGACCGGCATTACCGCTTACTGGGATGGTGACAGCAGAATAGATGCCATTATGGCAGAGAGCGGAACCGAAGGATCCGACTATGCCCGTTCTTATTTCTATGATGAAAACGGCAATCTGTTCTTTGCGGACCTGTCAGGACAGGATTCCTATCGTCTGTATTTCAAAGACGGTAAGCTGATCCGTCTGAGCTATGCAAAAGATGCCTCCAATACAGCCGATGTGGTCAATTACGATCAGGCAGATTCTCAGGAGTACACAGACTGGGAGGCCAGTGCTCTGGATTACAGCACTACACTGATGACAGAAGCCAAGGCTGCGGGCATCGTAAAGAGCCAGGAAGAGATCGAGGCAGAGAAGGCAGCAGAGGAAGAGCGCAAGAAAGAGGAAGAAGCGAAGAAGGCAGAAGAGGAAAAGAAAGCTGAAGAAGCTAAAAAAGCCGAAGAAGCGAAGAAAGCAGAAGAGGAAAAGAAGAAAGAGGAAGAGAGCGCGTCTTCAGGAAAATCCAATGAATACATTTTCCCGGACAGCAATTCTGAATATCTGGCCAAATCTGATCTTAAAGGATTGTCTCAGTCAAAGATCCGTCTTGCCATCAATGAGATCTATGCCCGCCGTGGCGCCAAATTCGAAAGCGCTTCCAATAAGAAATATTTTGAGAGCAAGAGCTGGTACAAGGGTACCTGTTCTCAGTCAGAAGCAGAGAAAAAATTCAACAAATATGAAAAGAAAAATGTGGATCTGCTCGTAGAATACGAGGAATCCAAAGGCTGGAGATAAGATGAAAAACTGGGAAAGCAATATTCGCCGGGTCGTACCTTACGTACCCGGCGAACAGCCAAAATTCAGCAATATAATTAAACTTAATACAAATGAAAATCCGTATCCGCCCTCACCGAAGGTAAAAGAAGCCCTGAAGCAGCTGGATACAGCAGATCTTCGTCTGTATCCGGATCCCGCCTGTGAGGATCTGGTAAATGCCATTGCAGCATATTACGGACTTGCGCCGGAGCAGGTATTTGTGGGGGTGGGGTCTGACGATGTGCTGGCCATGACCTTTATGACCTGCTTTAACAGCCAGAAACCTATTCTGTTTCCTGACATTACCTATTCCTTTTATGATGTCTGGGCAGATATGCTGAGGATTCCCTATACACAGATTCCCCTGGCGGACGATTTTACGATCCGAAAAGAGGACTATTACAGAGAAAACGGCGGTATCGTGTTCCCGAATCCCAATGCGCCCACCGGTGAGGAACTGGCACAGGAGGATATCGAGGATATCGTTCGTCATAATCCGGACAGTGTGGTGATCGTGGATGAGGCTTATGTGGATTTTGGTGCGGTGTCAGCGCTGCCGCTGATCGAAAAGTATGACAATGTACTGATCGTACAGACCTTTTCAAAATCCCGTTCACTGGCAGGCATGCGTATCGGTTTCGCCATGGGCAATCCGAAACTGATCTCTTATATTAATGATGTAAAATATTCCTTCAATTCCTATACAATGGATCGTACCGCACTGACTGCCGGAAAAGCGTCCATAGAGGATAAGGCATATTTTGACGAGACCGTCCAAAAGGTAGTGGATGTGCGGGAATGGACCAAGAAGGAATTGAAACGTCTCGGTTTTGTCTTTGGGGATTCCAAGGCAAACTTCATTTTTGCGGGACATCCTGATTATCCTGCGGCAGAGCTGTTTGCCGCATTGCGGGAAGAGCATATTATCGTTCGCTATTTTAACAAACCCCGTATCAACAATTTCCTCCGCATCAGCGTGGGTACCCGGGAGGAAATGCAGAAACTGATAGATTTTCTTGAAAAATATTGTAAAAAGAAGATAGGAGTATAGATGGATTCACTTGTACAATGGTTTACCGTAACTCTTGGACCTTATGTTTCAAAAGAAGCGCTGATCTTTATTATTTCCATGCTGCCAATCCTTGAACTGCGTGGAGGACTTTTGGCTGCATCCCTTTTAAAGATACAATATCTGACAGCGCTGCCCCTTTGTGTACTTGGAAATGTTATTCCGATTCCATTTATTCTGTTGTTCCTTCGCAGAATCTTTGCTTTGCTCAAAAAGACAAAGCTGCTCCGTCCGCTGGTTGAAAAGATGGAAGGTCGGGCTATGGGTAAAAGTGACCGTATTCAGGAGTATGAGTTTTTTGGACTTTTACTGTTTGTGGGGATTCCCTTACCGGGAACCGGCGCATGGACAGGAGCGATGATCGCTTCGCTTCTGCAGCTGGATATCAAAAAATCATCCATCGCTATCCT
This sequence comes from uncultured Lachnospiraceae bacterium, assembly GCA_945827805.1. Lineage (GTDB taxonomy): Bacteria > Bacillota > Clostridia > Lachnospirales > Lachnospiraceae > UBA11957. The sequence continues at coordinate 12,460 of CALZOU010000030.1, read as the reverse complement.
GCTGGGAGTAGGTCTGGCCGCTATTATCATGTCTTTTGTATCCTACGGTGTGCTGGCAAATTTGCTGGGATAATGTTAAAGAGCATACAGACTGCTGTGACAGATATACCAGGTACAGCGGAACTTAGTTTTCGCTGTACTGGTATCCTGACACGGTAGTCTTTTGTTGCTATGTATATGAAAAAAGGTTCGAGGAATCTTTTTTGAGTTGTTAAAAAACTAATAGATATTGTAGAAAAATATGGAAAAACCAAATATTCTTTATGAAGATAAACAGATCCTGGTGGTGGAAAAAGAGGCAGGTATGGCGGTGCAGAGCGCAGGCATAGGTCAGCCGGATATGGAGAGCCGTATTAAAGCATGGCTATCTCAAACATCTAAGGAGAGGGTTCCTTATCTTGGCATTGTGCACCGTCTGGATCAGCCAGTGGAAGGGCTGGTGGTCTTCGGGCGGACAAAGGAGGCAGCGGCAGCCTTAAGCCGTCAGCTGGCAAAGAACACGGTGAAAAAATCGTACCTGGCTGTGGTGGAAGAGGAACTTGCACCGGGGGAAGAAAAAACGCTGGAGGATTTTCTGAAAAAAGAGCGTCAGCAGGCTGTGGTCTGCAGTCCCTCCGAGGCAAATGCGAAAAAAGCAGTGCTGACTTATCGGGTCATCGCTGCAATGCAGGGAAAAAGCCTTTTGCTGATACAGTTGAAAACAGGCCGCTTTCATCAGATCCGCTGCCAGCTTTCTCATCAGGGAATGCCCATAGCCGGAGATGTACGTTATGGTGGTTCGAGAATGCTTCAGCAGAAAAATATAGCACTGTGCGCCTGGCAGCTGGAGCTTGATCATCCTAAAAACGGAAAAAGACTTAAGTTTATGCATTGCCCTTCCGGGGAAGCATTTATCAGTTTTGAAGAAGTGATTTCAAGGTTATGTGATACTGAAAATGGGGTCATGTGATCTGTTATGGGAGTATATATGGAGGAGTAATAACAAATGAAGAAGGTTTTACTGCGTATACCTGTTCTTCTGGTGGTGTTTTTCGCGTCTGTAGTTTTCTTTTCCAGTGTGTTCAACCGTGGGGAGACAGTGAACACTACGGATTTTTCAAAAGCTTCTTTACCTGTACTGTATATGAAGACTGCGGACACAGTGGTCAATCCCATGTACGGCTATACAAAAAAGATGCAGGAAAATACGATCCGGGAGGGGATAACCCCTGTGGATACCAATCGTGAGCTGGGACTTGTGATGGAACTTAACAGTGCGTCTGTCACGGGAGTCTCCTATGCGGTGACTACACCGGACCTTAAAGATACCCTGGAAGAGCAGAAACTCAGTCTTCCGGCAAAAATGGAAGGCACAACAGAGCTTGCGTTTACCTTAAAAGAGTCCATTTTGATGAATCAGGAATATCTGATTCGGTTTACTTTAACACTGGAAGGCGGGGAAAAGATCTATTATTACAGCCGTCTTGTACAGAGAGCAGGGTTAAATGTGTCGCAGTATCTGGCGTTTGTCAGTGATTTTTATGAAAAATCCATGAACAAAGATGCGGCAAAATCTATCACAACGTATCTGGAATCCAAGGGTGATACCAGCAATAAGGATCTGTCCAGTGTGGATATCAATTCCACCTTCAGTCGTGTAACATGGGGGAATCTGAAGCCGCAGATCGTCAAAAAAGCTGTTCCGGTGATCAGAGAGATCAATGAAACTACCTGCAGCATAACGATGGATTATATTATTTCTTCTGTCAATGAGGCAGAAGAAACCGAGTATTATATGGTTGACGAGTATTACAGAATGCGTTACGCTAATTCCCGGGTCATGCTGTTAAATTTTGACAGAAGTACAGAACAATTACTGAATATCAAACAGACAACGGTGAACAAAAATGGACTTCGTATCGGTATCGGCAGTGACGATAAAGAAATCGTTACAGATGCCAACGCAGATGTGGCAGCATTTGTTCAGGCCGGAGAACTGTATACATTTCACAGGACTTCCGGAAGATTATCCGGAATCTTCAGTTTCCGTACCGGTGAGGAACTGGATATGCGGGAGCTTAATCAGGATCACAAGATCAAAGTGATCCGCGTGGAAGAAACCGGTGCAGTGGATTTCCTGGTATATGGATATATGAATACGGATCGCTATGAGGGCCAGGTAGGCGTGGCAGTGTATCATTATGATCCGCAGCAGAATCTCAGTAAAGAGCAGATCTTTGTTCCCTGCGATGTCTCTACAGATTGTCTGGATCTTGAACTGGGAGATTTCTCCTATATTACCCCGGATAACCTGTGGTACGTAAGAATTAATGATACTCTTTTTAAAATTAATCTGAACGACGGCACTGTGGAAACACTGATCGAAGATATTCAGGAGGAATGCTTTGTTACCTCATCTACTCAGAAAACTATTGCCTGGGCAGATGAGATGGATCCGGACAGTTCCCGCTCTGTGACCATGCTGGATCTGGAAACGGGAGCCAGTCATAAGGTAAGTGTGCCGGAAGGAGATTACCTCCGGGTTCTTGGTTTTTTGAATGAAGATCTGGTTTATGGTGTGGCACATGCGGCGGATATTGTCCAGGATACTTTTGCCATGAATACTGTATATATAGAAAGCTTTTCCGGAGATATTGTAAAAAAATACAGTGAACCGGGTATCTGGGTCAGCAAAGCCGATGTTACAGAAACGTATATTGAACTGGATCGGGTCAGAAAAGATGAAAACGGCACATATAAAGAAGCACAGATGGATCGGATCATCAATAATGTTGAGCTGACCAGTGAAAGAGCCGAGTGGCAGACCAAAAAGGATGATCGGACAGGTACAGCGCTGTATCTGACTTTTTCACAGTCCATCAAAGGTGAAGATGTACTGCAGCAGGTGGCAAAATATTCTACGTATTCTGCAAATCAGAAGCTGAATGTGGAATTCAGCGGAATTATTCCGGAAACTTACATGGTATATGGTCATGGAACTTTACAGAAGATATGTGAGAGTCCGAAAGAAGCTATTCTTCTGGCGGATGAAATGATGGGAACAGTGCTTGACGCAGAGCAGCAATATGTGTGGGAGCGCGGTAATAAAAGAGAAACGGCACCACCGGCAATTGCGAACCTGCCCCAGGCGATATTGGATATCCCTTCCGGCGTTGAAGAATGTCAGCAGATGCTGGGTGAGGATTATACCGTGCTGGATCTGAAAGGCTGTACGCTGGATGAACTTCTGTATTTTGTCAGTGAAGGTCAGGCTGTGGCAGCTAAGACACCGGATGGCTTCGTACTGATCGTCGGATACGATTATTATAATGTTCTTCTGTATGATAAGGAAAAACAGGAAACCTATTACGGAGGAATGAATGACAGTACGGCTTTGTTTGAAAACAGTGGCAATGAATTTATCACATATATAAAAAAATTTGAGAAATGAGGGAAAACGAAATGATGAATTTGACGACAGTCAAGACAATTTTCAGAGAGAAAGAAAATTATTTTGACAAAGAGGTACAGATCGGTGGTTGGGTGAGAAATAACCGCGGATCAAAAAACTTTGGATTTCTGGTGGTGCATGACGGTACCTTTTTTGAGCCGATCCAGGTGGTATACAGCGATAAGCTGGAGAATTTTGACAAGATCGCTCATCTGAATGTGGGGACTGCTGTAATCGTAAAAGGTACACTGGTGGCTACTCCGCAGGCAAAACAGCCTTTTGAGATCCAGGCAGAGGAAGTGGTGGTGGAAGGTGATTCTTCGCCGGATTATCCGCTGCAGAAAAAACGTCATACGCTGGAATATCTGCGTACCATCTCTCATCTGCGCCCAAGAACCAATACGTTCCAGGCTGTATTTCGCGTACGCTCTCTGATCGCGTATGCGATTCATCAGTTCTTCCAGGAGAGGGGATTTGTGTATGTGCATACTCCGCTGATCACGGGAAGTGATTGTGAGGGTGCCGGTGAAATGTTCAGGGTCACCACACTGGATATGGAGAATCCGCCGAGAACAGAGGATGGTAAAGTGGATTTCAGTCAGGATTTCTTTGGAAAAGAGACGAATCTTACTGTCAGCGGTCAGTTAAATGGTGAGACCTTTGCCCAGGCGTTCCGGAATATCTATACCTTTGGTCCGACTTTCCGCGCTGAGAATTCCAATACCACCCGTCATGCGGCAGAATTCTGGATGATAGAGCCGGAGATGGCTTTTGCTGATCTGGAAGATGATATGATGCTGGCAGAAAGCATGCTGAAATATGTGATCCGTTATGTGCTGGAAAATGCGCCGGAGGAGATGAACTTCTTTAATTCTTTCGTGGATAAAGGCCTGATCGATCGTCTGCAGCATGTGTTGAATTCTGAGTTTGGTCATGTAACCTACACAGAGGCTATTCGTCTTCTGGAAGAACACAACGATCAGTTTGATTACAAGGTATCCTGGGGCTGTGATCTGCAGACCGAGCATGAGCGCTACCTGACAGAACAGATCTTTAAACGTCCGGTATTTGTAACGGATTATCCGAAGGAGATCAAGGCATTTTATATGAAACTGAATGATGATGGCAAGACGGTGGCTGCTATGGACTGCCTGGTTCCGGGTATCGGTGAGATCATCGGAGGAAGCCAGAGAGAGGATTCTTACGAGGTTCTGGTGAACCGTATGAGAGAGCTGGGATTGAAAGAGGAGGATTATGGGTTCTATCTTGACCTTCGCCGCTTTGGGTCTACTCATCATGCAGGTTTTGGACTTGGTTTTGAGCGCTGCGTTATGTATCTGACCGGTATGGGCAATATCCGTGACGTGATCCCGTTCCCGAGAACTGTGAACAACTGCGAACTGTAAGGAAGAATACTATGTTTACGATAGGATGCCATCTGTCTTCATCTGCCGGATTTTATCATATGGGGAAGGAAGCGATAGGGATTGGCGCTAATACTTTCCAATTTTTTACAAGAAATCCGAGAGGAAGTAAGGCAAAAGCTATAGATCAGAAAGATGTGGAGCGGTTTCATGCATTCTGTCAGGAGAATGGGATAGAGCGTATTCTTGCGCATGCGCCGTATACATTGAATGCGTGTTCGAAAGATCCTCATGTGCGGGAATTTGCGCTGGAAACCATGGCAGACGATCTGGTGCGCATGGAATATGTGCCGGGAAACTGCTATAATTTTCATCCCGGCAGTCATGTGGGGCAGGGCGCTGAGGAAGGCATTCGGCTTATTGCGGATACTTTGAATCAGATTTTGAAGCCGGAGCAGACCACTACGGTGCTTCTGGAGACAATGTCAGGCAAAGGCAGCGAGGTGGGCAAAAGCTTCGAAGAAATCCGGGCCATTCTTGATAGAGTAGAGCTGCAGGAGCATATGGGAGTATGTCTTGATACGTGTCATGTGTACGATGCGGGATACGATATTGTCAACGACCTGGATGGTGTGCTGGAGCAGTTTGACCGCACGATTGGGCTGTCCCGCCTGCGGGCGATTCATCTGAATGACAGTAAAAATCCTTTTGCCAGCCATAAGGATCGTCACGAAAAAATCGGTCAGGGCAGTATCGGCACCGAAGCTATGATACGGATCATCAATCATCCTGCATTGCAGGGGATTCCGGTATATCTGGAGACACCGAATGAGTTGGAAGGGTATGCTGAAGAGATCCGTTTTTTAAGAGATAATTATCACAGATAATTATCCGGGATAAGAGCATTGTGTTATTATTCCCCGCAGATGTTTTATCTGCGGGGAATGTTTTTTCTGATTTGCAGTCCAAACATCCAAAGCAGGGAATACACACAAAACAATATGGATGTTTTTAAAAGAATCCTGGTGTTGTATCCAATTTACTGGAAGAATAAAGGAAAATTTGGATGTTTTTCATTATTTGAAGCAAAAACATCCAAAACAGTGAATAAACACAGAGTACTTTGGATGTTTTCCATTATCTGAAGCCAAAACATCCAAAACAGTGAATAAACACAGAGTACTTTGGTCGTTTTTGAAAAAATCCCGGTGTGATATTCATTTTACCGACTGGATGATAACACTGTCAGTTGGCAGCGGCATTTTCAGCATATTTTGTAGTCACCAGATCCGTATATTCTGCCCGCTCAGCCAGTTCACCGGCAGATTCCAGAATATCCTGCAGCAGTTCAAAACTGTCTTTTTCAAATACCAGATCATCTTTCCAGGTATCCTGCTCGCTGTAACGGCGAACGATGGCCGTCAGTGTACCGATATCGTTCTCCGGGAACTGAGGAGCAATAGCCACCGCGATTTCTTCCGGGGTATGGCTGTTGACGAAGTCCATGCCTGCCTGCAGAGCGTTTGTAAAATGCTGAATCAGATCCGGATGGGCATTGATATAGCTGCTTTTGGCGGAAAAAGAGGTGTAGGGAACGTAGCCGGAATCTACACCGAGAGATGCTACCACATATCCCTCTCCGGAAGACTCCAGGGCAGTAGCAGAGGGCTCAAATTCTACCGTATATTCACCTTTTCCACCGGAGAAAGCAGCAGCAGTGGAACCAAAATCAATGCTCTGGTCAATATTTACCTGAGCCGGGTCAATGCCGTTCTGGCGGAGGATATATTCAAATACCATCTCGGGCATACCGCCCTTCCGACCGCCCAGCACATCCTTTCCAATCAGTTTTTCCCAGGTGAAACTGTCATCCTGTGTGCGCCCTACAAGAAAGTTTCCGGCCCGCTGCGTCAGTTGGGCAAAATTGATGACGGGATCATCTGTCTGTTCCAGATGGGTGTAAATTGTAGATTCTGCCCCCATGAAGCCGATATCCGCTTCTCCGGACAGAAGAGCGGTCATGGTTTTATCTGCCCCATAACCGGTCACCAGATTCAGTTCAATGCCTTCTTCCGCGAAATATCCCTTTTCGATTGCCACATACATAGGTGCGTAAAAGATAGAATGTGCCACTTCGTTTAAAGTAACACTCTCCGTTGGTGTGTCAGAGACTGTGCTGGTGCCGCATCCTGTAAAGATGACCAGCAAAAGACTCAGTGCCAGAAGAAAACTGCCTGCTCGTTTCATTGAGTAACCCGTGATTTTTCTTGAACTTAGTATATGTGAGGTTGTGAAATGTGTGCAGGATCGCAAAACAGATTTAAGGTGTGAGCAAACACCATTGGCGCAGCCGATTTTCATGTGTTTGCGAAGCGTATCTGAGAAGGTACTGAGCAGAAATGTGCGGTCAATAATTATCCACAGGGTGAATAGAAAAAAAGCCATTAAGGATTTATGGACATGAATGACAGAATATGGTAGTATGAAAAACAGGATATCAATTCATTTTTTAATAAAACAATGTGATATTATTCTTCGGGAAAAATCCAGAATTTCCCGGGGGGGGGTATAACAGCTTTCTGTATGTGCTGTGAAACCTCCTTCCTCTGAGCAGTGTTGAGGAAAAGGACGCGAGTGGGAGAATGAACAGAGAACATATGGTAAAGCAAAATATTCTTATTGTTGATGATTCTGAAATCAGCAGAGAAATACTGGTGCATATGCTGGATGACGAGTTTACATTGTATCAGGCAGAAAATGGTCAGCAGGCCATAGATATTCTCAGTGAAAATTACAAGGCTTTCCAGCTGGTTTTGTTGGATATACATATGCCGGTGCTTGACGGTTACGGTGTGCTGGAGATCATGAAGCAGAGAGGATGGCTCAAAGAACTTCCGGTTATCATGATTTCATCGGATCCCGGAGATGCTTATAAAAGAGGTGCTACGGATTTCTTTGCAAAACCTTTTGAAGAGGATGTGGTTCTTGCTCGTATTCACAATATTATCAGTTTATATAACAGGTATTATACGGATAACGTGACAGAAGGCCTTAACCGCAAAGGTTTTATCCGTAAAGCAGAGAGTTTCCTCCATGGAAAAAAAGATAAGACCGGCTACGATATGATGTTTTTTGATATCAAGAACTTTAAGGCGGTAAATGAACTTGCCGGCATTTCCAATGGAGATCAGGTGTTGCGCACATTTTATCAGGATCTGTGCAACGCCAGTTTTATGCCGCTTTTGGTAGCCCGTATAGAAGCTGATCATTTTGTATGCCTTTCACGACAGCCCGAGGAGGGATACGATTTTCTGGATGATATTTGTCACTGCAGATATGAGAAAAACGGAAAAGCATTCCTGCTTTATGTTCAGTGCGGAATCTATCATCTGGAAAATAAGAATATGGCGATCTCCGGTATGATCGACAGGGCTCGTCTGGCTGAAGAAATGCATAACAGCGAATACGGTCGAATGTATACTATTTACAATCATACCATGAAAAATGTGTATATTGAAAATGCAGAGATTTCTTCTGAGTTTATGCGGGGATTGGAACACGAAGAATTCAAGCTGTATTATCAGCCGATCATGGATACAAAGACGGGGAAAATAGCGTCTGCTGAGGCGCTCATCCGATGGAATCATGCGGAGAAGGGAATGATATCACCGGGAGCATTTATTCCGGTGCTTGAAAAAGACGGTTATGTATCCAATCTTGATATGTATGTTGTAAGGAAAGTCAGGGAGTTTCTGGTGAACAGATTGGCTGAAGGTAATCTTACGGTGCCTATTTCTGTGAATCTGTCACGAATAGATTTTTATGATGAGCAAATGATGCACAATATTCTTGGGATTTTGCACGAAGGAAAGCTTCCGGCAGGAAAAATGAATTTTGAGATCACAGAATCGGCATACGCGGCTATTGAAGAGGACAGCAATGTCATCGTCGATGAGATACGAAGATGCGGTTCAAAGATTCTGATGGATGATTTTGGTACAGGATATTCATCTTTCGGAATGCTGCAGGATTGTGATTTCGATACGCTCAAGCTCGATATGAGTTTTATTCATCAGATCGGTAAAAATCCCCGGACGCATTCTATTCTTCGATCCGTTATTGAACTGTCTCATGAACTGGGGCTTACGGTGGTGGCAGAAGGAGTGGAGACATCTGAACATGTAAGTTTTTTACAGCAAAACGGCTGTGATTTTATTCAGGGATATTATTATTCCCGTCCGGTGGAAGAGCATGTTTTTGCGGATATGCTTGATCAGCAGGAAAAGCAACTCAAAATGTAATATATAATTTTTATACAAAATACGACAGAAAAAGAGGAAAAGAAATGACGATTAAAGAATGTTACGCAATGGCAGACGCTGATTTTGATGATGTACTCAAACGTCTGGGAAGTGAAGCAATGGTCAAAAGGTTTGCCGTTAAATTTTTAAACGATACCAGCTTTGAAGATCTGAAAGAAGGAATCCGTCTTCAGGACGGAGAGAAAGCTTTTCGGGCGGCTCATACCTTAAAGGGCGTATGTCTGAATCTCGGCTTCTCCGGTCTCGGAAAAGTCAGTGCCGAACTTACAGAAAAACTGCGCGGCAGAGACATTACAGGCAGTGAGGAGCTTCTGCAGAAAGTAGAAGAGAAATACATCATTTTGGTAGATGCTCTTCGGCAGGTTGAGTGAAAAAAGCTTTGCTCTTAATTTTTGATTTTTATCATTGAGTATTTTTCAAAATGTAAATGAGTCAGATGCTTCAGAATGTCTGCATAAATCTCTCGCGACTTTACCGAGCACGACTCCGAGACCATAGGCTCGGAGCGAGCGCAGGAGGAACAGGAGATTTATGCAGACATTCTGAAGCATCTGACTCTGCAAAATCCTAAAATCCATGCCCAAAGAGCGAAGGTCAACCACCTTTTAGAGTGGTCATTCTTCCCACCCATCATAAAATTTGACATTGGCACAGATATCTCTGACCAGTTCCCCTTCTTCAAGTACCAGATCATCCTTGTCCGTTACCGGCGGCAGCATAGGCATTTCTTCAGATAATTCCAGTTCCAGCCAACCGACAGCAGCTTCGTTTGCTTTCTCAATTACGTCATCCAAAGAGTCCCCGATGGCTTCGCAGCAGGCCAGATCCGGAAATGTGGCCTTAAAAGTACCGTTTTCTTCTTTGCGGATAATTGCAGGATATATAAATTTCATGATCATTCTCCTTAACTCATTTTTCGCCCATTGTAGCACATTTTGAATCTGCAGAAAAGAGTGCCGGCAGAGAATTTAAGGTTTACGTTACGCGAAAATTGTACTAAAATGACCTTAGATGAACAAACTGTACATTATAATAAGAAAAAATAGAGAGAGAGTAAAGTTATATGAAAATTGGCTTCAGCAATGATATGTACCTGAAAATGCAGTCCGAGCATATTCGCGAACGTATCCAGCAGTTTGATAACAAACTGTATCTGGAATTTGGCGGAAAGCTTTTTGACGATTATCACGCATCCCGCGTACTTCCAGGATTTCAGCCCGATTCCAAGCTGCAGATGCTTCTTCAGCTTAAGGATCAGGCAGAGGTTGTTATTGTCATTAGTGCCGAAGATATAGAGAGCAATAAGGTTCGCGGTGATTATGGTATTACTTATGATCTGGATGTACTGCGTCTGATCGACGAATTTCAGGAAGCGGGACTATATGTTGGCAGTGTCTGTATCACAAAGTTCAGCGGTCAGCCGATGGCAGAGCAGTTTCAGAAACGTCTGGCATCTCTGGGGATCAAGTCATATCGTCATTACAAGATCAGCGGTTACCCTCACGATGTGGCTCATATTGTCAGTGATGAGGGATACGGACAGAATGATTATATCGAGACTACGCGTCCGCTGGTCGTTATCACCGCACCGGGACCGGGCAGCGGAAAAATGGCCACCTGTCTGTCTCAGCTGTACCATGAGCATCGCCGGGGCAATAAAGCCGGTTATGCAAAATTTGAGACTTTCCCGATCTGGAATCTGCCGCTGAAACATCCGGTAAATCTGGCATATGAGGCAGCTACTGCTGATCTTAACGATGTCAATATGATCGATCCCTTCCATCTGGAAGCTTACCAGAAGACCACCGTCAACTATAACCGTGATATCGAGATCTTTCCGGTGGTCAATGCTATGTTTGAGCTGATCGCGGGAGAAAGCCCCTATAAATCACCCACAGATATGGGGGTAAATATGGCGGGCAACTGCATTATCGATGACGAAGTCTGTCGTGCAGCTTCCTGTCAGGAGATCATCCGCCGTTATTACAAATGTCTGTGTGACCATAAGCGTTATGGTGAGACAAGAGATGATCTGTACAAATTAGAACTGCTGATGCAGCAGGCCGGGATCACGATCCAGGATCGTACTGTAGCCTGCCGCGCATTGCTTCGCGAGGAAGCAGCAGGAAATCTGCCTGCTGCAGCCATTGAACTGCCGGACGGCAATATCGTAACAGGACGCACGGGAGAGCTTCTGGGCGCGGTATCCGCAGCTTTGTTAAATGCGCTCAAGATACTGGCCGGTATTGCGGATGATGTGAAGCTGGTGGCTCCGGAAGCCATTGCGCCGATCCAGGATCTTAAGACGGAATATCTGGGCAGCAAGAATCCGCGTCTTCACATGGATGAGATCCTGATCGCTCTGTCTGCTTCAGCGGCATCCAATCCTCTGGCAAAGAAGGCTATGGAGCAGCTGCCGAAGCTGAAAGGCTGTGAGGCGCATTCAACAGTACTGTTGTCTGCGGTGGATGAGCAGATCTTTAAGCGTCTGGGCATTCATCTGACCTGTGAGCCCCGCTATGAAGCGGATGACCGCAAATATCACAAACATTAAGAAGTTTTTTTGTAAAATACGTATAAAGGAGAAAAATACAATGTCATTTAAAGCTATGGCCTGTGAAAACGCAGCAAAAACACTGATCCCGAAATTTGAAAAAAGAGGTATGGCCGCTTATTACTGTGCTACGAAAGAAGAAGCCGGTAAAAAGGTGCTGGAGCTGATGCCGAAAGGATCTTCCGTGACCTGGGGAGGTTCTGAGAGTATGGTGGAAGCCGGTGTGATCGATGCGGTGAAGAGTGGAGAGTACGAGGTGATCGACCGTCATGCGGCTAAGACACCGGAGGAATCCAGAGCTGTTTATGGCAAAATGGTTTGCGCAGATTTTCATCTGATGAGTACGAATGCTTTTACGAAAGAGGGCATGCTGGTAAATATTGACGGTGCTTCTAACCGTGTGGCCTGTCTGGCGTATGGTCCGAAGAATGTGATCGTGCTGGCTTCAATGAATAAGATGTGTGAGGATGTGGAAGCGGCTGTGAAGAGGATCCGTTCTCAGGCCTGTCCGCCGAATGCGGTGCGTGTGGGTGCGAAGACACCTTGTGCGCAGACGGGTGTTTGTGCGGATTGTCTGAGCCCGGATTGTATCTGTGATCAGATCATGATTACGCGGATGTCCAGGGTGAAGGGAAGGATCATTGTGGTGCTTTGCGGAGAACCGCTGGGATTCTAAAGTTAAAAAGTAGAAAAGAAAAATTGAATTAGGAGTGACGCCGCGTGTGGGCATATGTCTCCTATATCCCTATACATTTCACGCTCCGCCTGCGCGCGCGCCGAGCCTGTAGTC
>CALZOU010000029.1 GCA_945827805.1 uncultured Lachnospiraceae bacterium | reverse complement strand
ATCTAGTACGGTCTCGTGGGCTCGGAGATGTGTATAAGAGACAGCTCCTGCACACTGTCAACAGCGGCATACACCTGGCCATTATCCCAGAGGGCATAAGCGCAATATGCTCCAACCCCAAGCAGAACTAAAGCTGCCGCTACGCTGACCAGGGTATTTAAACCCTTCAGCACACGTTCTGAGGCTCTCATAAAATCACCTCTTTGCCTTTTATCTTAAATCTGCCGGCTGCTTAAGGGCAGGCCTACAGCAGCCGGCAAAAAATCATACTGGTCTGTACCGCATCCCGCTAATGCTTTCCGAAATCAGACCGTTTTCACTTTCATTCGCTTACGCGACGTCTGCGGATAAACAACACTGCGCCAAATCCGAAAATCAGAGCAAGTGTCAGGACGTAGGGAAGGCTATCCATATGGATACCGGTATCGATCATACCGTTCTTTTTGTTTGTGATGGTCACAGTATCCTGCGCACTGTCAATGGTTTTATTTGCATCATTAAAGCTGTAAGCAGCTGCCTCATATCCCTCTGCTGTGTAATCATCCTCAACAACCGTATAGGTTACACCGTACGGGATATTGGTAAAGGTAACGGTTTCATCATGTTTAAGTTCAATTTCCGCTGTGGCAACACCGTTTTTCCATGCTGTTGTCGGAATGGTTTTCGTACTTCCGCCATCGATGTAGGAAATAGCTTCATTTACTGTTTTTCCCTGAGGAGCGGTAAATGTAACGGTCACTTTGAAATCTTTGCTCTGATCACCCAGATTACCTGTAACTGTCTTTTTAACATTTAACTTTCCTGCAGAGTATTTGTTGGAGAAAGTGTCCGACTTTTTGCCCTGTGCATTGCCGGTATCAACCGGGTTTTCCGTGTGTACGGCCGCAACACGAACTTTTCCATTCTGCTCGATCACCGTCACTTTAAGAAGAATATCGTTACCGTAATAGGTAACACCTGCTGTACTTCCTGCTGTCTCTTTAATGGTGTATGTATATACACCAACACTGGTATACTGCGGCAGAGTAATCGTAATATCTTTTGCCTTTGCGGTAGCAGAACCGGCATCTCCTGCCGCGTAGCTTACACTGCCAATCGTTGCTAGCGGCATATTGGCAGACGTAATCCCTTCAGCTGCATCCGTAACCGATGTCCTTTCGATGGTAAATCCGAAAGTTTCTGCCGGGGAGGTTGTTCCCTCATTTTCTGCTTCATATACTTTTGTAATTGTCACTGAGCCACAATCTGTATACGAAATGGTGTCAGACGCAAATACTGCGTTACTCACAGAAAGCATCATGGCCGCAGCCAGAAAACCGGTTGCCAATTTTTTCATTTTCATCATTTTTTTACTCCTTTTTCACTTTTTTATATATAAGAGCCATACGGCGTCTTACCTGATTTACGTGCTCAGATTGTCCGTCTGCGCAGAATTGTAATTACTCTGGCCTTCACATTATCCTGAGGGATACAGCCAAAATCCCGGCTGTCTTCAGCCTGTGTCCGATAGTCTCCCAGGATAAACAGACAGTCGTCAGGAACCGTACAGGGATATGAGATCCCTTCTTTTGCATAGGTTGGATAGAGTATATCTCCACTCTGGTCTGTTCCGTTGACCAGCAGTGTGCCGCTATCATCCAGCATGATCACATCTGTGGCCCGTCCCAGAACCCGTCCCGTATGAATTTCTCCATTTTCCTCATATACAACCACATCATTTTTTGCGCAGTCTTTAAGCAGCCGGAAACCGATCAGCAGATCCCCTCCACGGATGGTCGGGAACATATCGTTATCCGGTGCCTGAACGACCAGAAGCACCCTGGAAAATAATAGCCATCCTGTCAGCAATATCAGTGTGATCCGCAGCAGAAGGCGGATGTATCCACATTTCAGCTGCTGACAGGATTTTTTATTTCCTTCCCATTGCTTTTGATCATGAGATTTTTTATCGTAGTTTTCTTTCATGCAGAATACCGTCGCTTTCAGGCTTTATGTCTGCATCTGTTAGGCAGAAGCACAGCCATTGCGGCCAGAAGTAACACCAGCACTGCTGCATACGGGCGGGAATCCAGAATCACGCCCGTATCCGGGCTGACGTCCTTCAGATTGGTCACAGTAATCTGTGTGTCATCCCCGTTGACGGCAACGTTCAAAGAAGCAGACGATTTTGTCTTATCTTCCTTATCCGTATAGGATATGGAAACTGCGTTGCTGCCGTATTTCGCTGATACCCGGTAATCAAGATTACGCTCGGTAACTGTCAGGGAAACACCAACCGGCACATCAGAAATCGTTGTGGTTCCTTCATGTTTTAATTTAAAATTCCCTGTTACCGTTTGGTCATTCTCAGGATCCGTGTAACTGTAGGAAAAATCAAATTCTCTGCTTCTGTCTCCCAGTCCTCCGGCAACCATTTTTTTCACCGTGATGTCGCAGGTTTTACGCGAAAATTTTGCATAAAAGGTTGTACCATCCACCCATCCGCCATCCGGTTTTTGGGGAACGAAATTTCCTTCATTCGTAATGAGTTCCGTACAGTCTTCATCCGTATACCATCCGGCAAACACGTAGCCGTCCTTTGCAGCGGCCAAAGATCCATTCGCCACACCTGTATCGGGATTAAGTCCCTCCGAATCCCGGGTAAGAGTTCCTGCCTCATCTCCACTGACATTCACATAACGAATCACCACATTATCCTTTGGCGTGATTTTTATGTATACCGTCTGATCACTGTTTAAGGGAGTGCCGATACCGTTCCAGGGTGTTGTGAACTCTGCGTCTGTGTAATACCCGACAAACCTGTAGCCCGCCGGTATGGTCAGATTTCTGGGTTCCTGAATGATTGATCCCGTAATATAGGTTCTTGCGTCTACTGTTGTTCCATCTTTAGCGTTTCCCGAAGAAATACCGTTATTACCGGTAATGAACGTAATCTTGTTGGTCTCAAACCGCAGATCAAGATGATATCTGACGGTCTGATCCTTGAAACCGTAGGAATGATTGCTGTTCCAGTTCCAGTAAAACAATGCTGTATGCTGTGATCCCCAGCTATATCCCACATCACCGGCTGCCTGGTTCAGATATTTTCCGACATAATTTCCCCGGTTCTTTGAGTACTCCGTGTACACATTATATGAATCATCCACCAGTGTCTGTGTATTCATATTGTTCAGAGCCGCAAGTACAGCTTTCCAGTCACTCGTCGAATTGATCAATGGAGCTCCTGCTCTGTTAGCATTCTTTTTTCCGTCAAGGAAAGACGAATCCAGTTCGATCTCTCCTGCAGGAAAATATCCGTTTCCGTCCAGTGTACCGGGATCAATTCCCAACAGCTCCAGACACTCCTCAGAAAAATCATATCCTGCAACATAAACGTATACCTTGATGGTGTCGGAATCCGCCAGAGGTACAGCCATGGTTGCCGCTTCCAGGCTCTGTATGTCGGTTTCCTCCATACTTTCCTGTTCCGTTTCTGTCTGGTCTTCCGGTATGGTTTCTGTTTTATCTTCCTCAATCTGCAGAGTTTCTGTTTCTTTTTCTTCGGTTGTTTCTTTCGCTTCGGTCGTTTCTTTCGCTTCAATTGTTTCTTTCGCTTCGGCCGTTTCTTTCGCTCCGGTCGTTTCTTTCGTTTCGATTGTTTCTTTCTCCTCTGTCGTTTCTTTCGTTTCGATCGTTTCTTTCTCTTCGATTGTTTCTTTCTCTTCGATTGCTTCTTTCTCCTCTGCCGTTTCCAGCTGGTCATCTGATGTGATTTTGTTCAAAGCTTCTTCTGTACTTTCTTTATCATCCTGTACTTCTTTTTCGGGAATCTTATGATCCTGGGACATCACTTCCTTCTCAGGTTCCGATTTTTCTTCTTTTGTAGTCTGCTCATTATACTGAGCATTTTCCTTCGACTTAGCGTCGCCGGCCTTTTCCGGCAGATCCTCTTTTTTGGTCTGAACGTCCGGTTCTGACGGCTCCTCCGGCTGTTTTTCCTCATCCACAGAAAGCCTGTCCACCGATGGACCCGCCGGTTCGCTGACAAAAACCTGCCCTGTGTCGCTTTCAGCGCCTGTCTCCACAGCTTCCGCATAAGCGGGCAAAGCTATACTGCAAAGCAGAATCAGCGCAAGGCATACACTCAGGATGCGGCTCGCCAGCTTTTTTTCCTGATTCTTGTGATGATGTATCATACGATTTACCTCCTTGTACTTTATATGGAGGAGCCTGTCCTTTTAGAACTAAAATTTCAATAAAAAATGCTGTACAGGAATTTTTCTCCCGTACAGCAATAGTTCTTTTTTCAGCAACTGTTCAGTACCTTTACAGATACTTTTTCCATATCAGATACAATCTTCTGGACCATTTATTATGATGTATGACGTTAAAAACCGGGGCAGCAGACAATCCTGTCTTCTGCCCCGGCAGTATATTTCGGTTATTCTATTTCTTCCACAGGCTCCGCCGGAACAAAAATTCTCTTTTCCAGTACATCCAGAATACGGGCATTATATGTGGCTTCCTCACAGAAATAGTCCTGAGCGCAGATTTTCTCTTTGCCCCGGAGATCCACACGCTCATAGCTTCAATCAGGCTGAAGGATCCGGGCTTTCAGTGTATCCTCCAGCTGGATCTCCACGATATGCATTACCTGTTTCTTCACTTCCGGATCCAGTACAGGGAACACGATCTCCACACGGCGGATCAGATTTCTCGGCATCCAGTCGGCACTTCCCATGTAAACTTCCTCGGCACCATTATTGTAGAAATAAAAGATACGGGCATGTTCCAGGAAATTTCCCACAATAGAACGCACCGTGATATTCTCACTAACTCCCACGATACCTGTTTTCAGACAGCAGATACCACGGACGATCAACTCGATCTTTACACCTGCCGCAGAGGCTGCGTACAGCGCGCTGATAATGTCCGGATCACACAGAGAATTCATCTTGGCAATGATATGGCCCTCTTTGCCCTGGCGGGCATTTTCTGCCTCCCGATCGATCATGGACAGGAAGCGTTTTTTCATCCACAGCGGCGCCACGATCAGGTGATTCCATCTGGAAGGCTCTGAATATCCTGAAAGCATATTAAATACCGCCGTAGCATCCTCACCGATTTCTGCATTACAGGTCAGAATACCGCAGTCTGTATACAGTTTAGCCGTGGAATCATTGTAGTTTCCGGTGCCCAGATGAACGTATCTGCGGATACCATCCTCTTCCTTTCGCACCACCAGTGCGATTTTACTGTGGGTTTTCAAGCCAAGAAGGCCGTAAATTACATGGCATCCGGCTTTTTCCAGCTGTTTTGCCCAGACAATATTGTTTTCCTCATCAAAACGGGCCTTTAACTCAACCAACACCGTTACCTGCTTACCATTGTCCGCCGCCTGAGCCAGTGCAGCTACTATAGGAGAATGGCCGCTGACACGGTACAGCGTCATCTTTATAGCCAGAACCTGCGGATCCACGGAAGCCTGGCGGATAAAATCCACTACCGGATCAAAGGTCATATAAGGATGATGAAGCAGAATATCCTGTCTACGGATATTTTCAAAGATCGTCTGATCATTCATCAGGGCCGGAACCGCTGCCGGTGTATAGCCCGGTACCTTATAATCATCAAACCCTTTCATGCCGTACATTTTCATCAGGAACGTCAGATCCAGGGGGCCATTGAACATATAAATATTGTCCTCCTTGACCTCCAGCTCTTCCTTCAGGATCTTTAACAGCTTTTTGTTGATATTTTCTTCCACTTCGAGACGGATGACCTGACCCCAGCGGCGTTTTTTCAGCTGACGCTGGATTTCCTTTAACAGATCCTCTGCGTCATCCTCATCGATTTCCATATCGGCGTCACGGGTGACCCGGTACGGGTACGCACAGATCACTTCGTTACCCATAAACAGCTTGCCGATATTTCTGCGGATGATCTCCTCCAGCAGGATCACGCGGTGGATCTCATCGTTCTGTTCCGGCAGTTCATAAATCCTCGGAAGCACAGAAGGCACCTGCACTGTGGCAAACTCCAGCTCGTCCTCTTTTTTAGCGTCTTTCTTGCGGATCAGAAGACCGATGTTCAATGCCTTGTTGGTGATCAGCGGAAACGGACGGGCAGAATCCATAGCCATAGGAGTCAATACCGGATATACATCCTCATCAAAATAACGGTCAACGGCTCTTCCTTGCTCTTCTGTCAGTTTTTCGTAGGAAGTGATCACTTCCAGACCGATGGCCGATAAAGCCGGAAGCAGAGAACGGTTGTAGGTATTATACTGAGCCGTCATCAGTTCATGGGTCTTGGGAATGATCAGTTTTAACTGTTCCTTCGGTGTAAGTCCCGCAATATCTTTTCTTTCTATACCGGCTTTCATCATATCTCTGACAGAAGCCACACGCACCATAAAAAACTCATCCAGATTTGATGCGGAAATACTTAAAAATTTCAGCCGTTCAAACAGCGGCAGGTTCTTATCTCTGGCCTCTTCCAGGATGCGCTCGTCAAAACTGATCCAGCTCATCTCACGGTTTCGGCAATATTCCGGTTTTGCATACATTTCGTTTTTCATCACGCACCTCCTATACCAGTTTTTTCAGCCGGATCTCCGGCCTTAAATTAAATACTTCTTCAAAGAAATCCAGTTTTTCTTCCAGAAGTCCACGTTCCAGGGTAAAATCCCTGGCTATTTCCAGACGAATGACCAGCTTTTGATCCTGCAAAGAGACTTTCAGTCCCTGGATCTTCTGTTTATGAGCCCGATCCAGGGCATTGGCCAGACGAAGAATAGCTGTCAGTTTGGCCACAAGGATATAATCCGCCTCGGAAAGTCCCGTCAGACGGCTGATCTCAGGATAATAACCAAAGCGCTGGGTATTGTATCGCACCACCAGAGCAATGATCTCCCGTTCTCTGTGAGACAGTCCGATGATCTCCGTAGCCATGATAATATTAAAGGAGCAGTCTCCCACCTGGGACATGCTGATATATTTACCGCAGTCATGCAAAAGAACCGCAATCTCCAGAAGCAGACGTTCCCTGCGTTCCAGACCGTGGATTTTTTTCATGCTGTCAAAAATCGTCAGTGCCACTTCACTCATATAGGTAACATGAGATTTACTGATAGCGTAACGCTTTCCGATATTGCGGGCAGCCATCAGAATATCGTTTTCAAAATTGTGTGTTGGCTTGATCAGATGATTTTTTTCCGCATAATCATAGGCAAAACCATCGGCCATCTCCACACCGGGGATCCAGACCGACTCGGCTCCGAAAGCTTCTGTGATCGTCTGATAGACCACGGCTGTGGGCACCAGAAGAGACGCATATTCGTCGTCTAATCCCATGCGCTCTGCCTGTTCATGCTGCGGTATAGAGATAACTTCATTGCACCATTCAGCATATTCCTGAGCCGACATCAGGTTATTAAGCCCGGAGGCAGGATTTCGCATCAAAAAGACCGACATATAGTCGCCTAAAAATACCACATTGGCTATTTTTCTGTCTTTCAGATGCATTTTGCAGAAACTGGCCACATCTGCTTCGATCAGTTCCCGAACCATGTCGCCGTATTTCACACTGTCACGACGGATGCCCGCCAGACGCTCCCGTATACGCAGATTACCAAAACGAAGATTCTGCGTAGTGATCAGATTATCTTTATCAAACAGAGAGATCTGGATACTTCCGCCGCCAACATCTATGATGGCGGTACCTTTCTGAATAATCTTTCCAAATGCATCCTGATCCGAAGCGATGGCTTTATAGCTGATAAATCGCAGCTCTGAATTACTGAAGATCCGGATGTCCACTCCGGTCTTCTGACGCACCTGGGCAATGATCAGCTGTGCATTAATGGCTTCACGCACAGCACTGGTGGCAATGGCAATATAATCATCCACACCATAGCCCTTCATGGCCTGTGTAAATTCTTTCATGATCACACACAGCTCATTGGCGGTCTCCTGTGATATTTTTCCGCTGGCATAGGAATCCTTTCCCAGATCCAGCGGGTAGCTTAAACGATCCAGGGTAAGGATCCCGTTCTTTCTTGAGATCTCATAGATATTCAGATTGACCGCGTATACCCCGATATCGATCACTCCGTATACTTTGTACTGCATATTTCCTCCATGGCATCAAATGCCCAGATCTGTTATTTTTTACCCAGTAAGTAGTCGATAAACTGCTGTGCCGTCCGTCCGGACAGTCCGCCGTGGGCCAGCTCCCATTTGTTTGCCTCGGCCAGAAGCTGTTCCGTGGGCATATCGATATGATTTCTCTCTGCCAGTGAGCAGACAATGGTCTTGAATTCCTTCGGAGTCGGTGCCCCAAAATAGATCGTAACGCCGAAACGGGCCACCAGAGACAGCTTCTCCTGTACGGTATCGGTAGAATGCAGCTCATCGTTGGTGCGCACGTCATTCTTGTCACTGAAAGTCTCACGGACAAGATGACGGCGGTTTGAAGTAGCATAGATCAGGATATTTTCCGGTTTTTTCTCCAGACCACCCTCAATCACAGCCTTCAGATATTTGTATTCGATCTCAAATTCCTCAAAGGAGAGATCATCCATGTAGATTATAAAACGATAATTGCGGTTTTTGATCTCCGCGATCACATCATTCAGATATTTGAACTGATGTTTGTATACCTCAATGATACGAAGTCCCTGTTCATAATACCGGTTTACAATACCTTTGATGCTGGAGGATTTTCCTGTACCGGCATCACCAAACAGCAGACAGTTGTTGGCCTTTCTTTTTTCCACAAAAGCTTCGGTATTTTCGATCAGCTTCTGTTTTGGTATCTCATAGCCCACCAGATCTTCCAGATAAACATGGGCAATATTGGTGATGGGTTCGATGGTAGCTGTACCGTCGCTATTTTCCCGCAGGCGGAAGGCTTTGTTCAGACCGAACTTGCCCACGCCGAATTCACCGTAGAAATTGACCAGTGACGCCATAAAGCTGTCCACATCCTCTGTGGCAGCCAGCTCTTTGCTAAGAACACAGATACGGTCGCGGATACGACGGTTGTACAGCTTGCTGCTGTCGCTGGTATGTACGTAATTTTTGAGCACCGCAGCCATATCCATGCCCATCATTTCATCGATCTTTGCGATATCGAAGTCAAACAGTTCTTTAAAAATTGCCAGATCGTGACGGGCCATGACATTGATGCTGCCCTCCACGGGACCTACGATCTCGCAGGATTTGCTGAAGGCATTTTCGCTGTTGACCAGAAGCCAGGTCAGATACGTATGCCAGAGATTTCCGGAAAAGCCATAATTTGCCGCCATCTCCAGCAGCATATTTACGGCTTTGCAGTAGCTTTCTCTTTCATATTCCAGATCGCTGTCTGTCAACTCTCCCGCTTCATATGCCGGATACTCCTCCCCGATCAGACGGGAAAAAAGTTCCAGCACCTCGCTGTTTTCCATATTTTTATATACTACACATGTGTGAATATTCATGATGTTCTCCATTCCGCCGCATCTTCATATGGCGGCATATATAGTCATGAAAGGCAGCCGCCCGATATCTTCACAGATACAATGCAAAGCTCTTTCACCTGTTTTTCATTCCTGTTTTTAATAATTTCCCAGGATCCGAAGATCCATGGCATCGTGGCGGATGCCCCGCAGCGCATTCTTTACGGCACTGTCATTTAAATTGCCTTCAAAATCCACAAAGAATCGGTATTCCCAGGGAGAATCCGGTATGGGACGGGACTCGATCAGGGTCATGTTCAGCTGATTGTATATGATATGGGAAAGAATGTTATACAAAGAACCCTGACTATGTCTCGTATTAAAGCAGATACTCACCCGACGGGCATCGCTTCTGAACATTTTGTTGCGGGAAACGATAATAAAACGGGTGGAATTGTTATTATCATAATGGATATTCTCTGCCAGAATTTCCAGTCCGTACAGACGGGCCGCATATTCGCTGCCGATAGCTGCCTGGGTGGGATCACCGTCATCGCTGATCTTTTTACAGGCTGCCGCCGTATTGGTGTATTCCTTCTGTATCCATTCCTCATGCTGTTCCAGATACGGTTTGCACTGAGATAAAGCCTGGGGATGAGAATACACGCTCCTGATATCCGAAAGCTTTGTTCCCGGAAGGCCGAGAAGCTTGTGCTCCACCTTCAGCGTATGCTCATCTACGATCGTAATATCATAGGACATCAAAAGATCGTACATATCTGTAACGATCCCTGCGGTGGAATTCTCTATGGGAAGCACCGCAAAATTGGCTTCTTTATTAACGATAGCCTCAATAGCCTCCTTAAACGTAGCCACATGAAAGCAGTTCACATCGTCTCCGAAATATTCCAGCATGGCGGCGTAACCGTAGGCACCTTCCACTCCCTGAAATACCACTTTTTTATTCTTATAAACTTCGTCAATTTCTTCAAAACCCAGATCCTCCGTCAGACCGTTTTCCGTCTGGATCTGGTACTGGCGTTTACGGCTGATGGAAATAATCTGCTTTAGCACCTCCTGAATGCCCATGGCATTGAATTCTGAGGATGCCATTCCCCGGAGTTCTCTGTACATCTCCTCTTCCCGCTCCGGATCTACCACTCTCACACCGTGCTGCAGCTTGAATTCTGCAATATCTTCTGTCAGGCGCATACGTTTTTCAAACAATTCAGCGATCTGGCGGTCGATCTCATCCACCTCAGCACGTGTCTTCTGTAAATCTGTCATATAGTTTTCCTTATTCTTCCTTAATATTTGCCGCAGCCGCTTCTGTCAGTTCCCCTATAAACGATAATGAACCGAAGGCTACGATTACGCCGTCTGTACCGGCGCACTGTCTTGCTTTATCCACTGCGATGTTTATCGTATCACAGGGACTTACTGCGGGATTAAATTTCCGAATCACTTCTGCCAGCTTTTCCTTTGGCAGAACTCTGTCGTAATCATTACTGGACGTCTCTATGGTAAAGATCTGCTCTGCCATAGGTGCCATCATTTCCATCAGGGTATGCACCTGTTTATCCTTATACATACCAATGATAAAGATCAACCGTCTGCCGGGATAATACTGCTGTATGGCATCTTTCAGTCTGGCTGCGGCATCCGGATTATGCGCTCCGTCCACCAGAAAATCCGGATTCTTGGTCAATCTGGTAAACCGTCCGTTCCAGACCGTTTTTGCCATTCCTGCTGCAATATGATCGTCGCTGATAACGAAACCGTGATGGTTCAATTCACGCAGAGCTTCAATGGCGATCACTGCATTGTCGATCTGATGGGCACCGGCCAGATGGATGGTGACTTTCAGATTCCTATACACAAAAGTCTGTTCTTCCAGCGTAGAGGAAAGCACCTGCACCTCATCCGGATTGCCGATGATCAGCGCATTGCCTTTTTCCCGGCACACCCTGCGGATTTCCTCTATTACACCTGCCTTCTGCCGTCCGGTCACCATGACCGCTCCCGGCTTCAGGATTCCGGCTTTTGTTCTGGCGATTTTTTCCGGTGTATCCCCCAGAAATTCCATGTGATCCATGCCCACTGCCGTCAGAATGGCTATGACTGTATTTCTGATCACATTGGTAGCATCCGTCTCACCGCCCAGGCCACACTCCAGAGCCACTATATCGCAGCCTTTCTGTTTAAAATACCAGAAAGACAGTGCCGTCTCTATCTCAAAAGGTGACGGACAGGGCAGCCCTTCCTTCACCATGCCTTCCAGAATCGGCCACAATACGGTCATCCCTTCGGCAAAATCTTCTCTGGGAATCCATTCATCGTTGATCTGGATCCTTTCCCTGTACCCATACAGCGTCGGAGACACAAACCGACCCACCCGGTATCCGGCCTCTTTCAGCACACTGGCCAGATGAGCATTGACAGACCCTTTACCATTGGTTCCCGCAATGTGGATAAATTTGAGATCATCCTGGGGATTTCCCATCCGATCCAGAAGGATCGTAATGGCCTTTAATCCCATCTCATGACCGAATCGCTGTGACTCCTGTATACAGGCTCTTGCTTCTGTATAATTCATATAGACAGACCTTTCTCTCTTCCGTTTGTCTTCAGACCGGTCTTTATATTGACCGCATATTTGCCAGATATCTTTACCAAATGATTACATGGAAAAGCTACTGACATATAGATAGTATTATATTACTTCTTTACGTTCATGACAAGAAAGTTTACTGCCTTTCGCACAAATAGAGACAGGGAACCTGTCCCCCCTGTCTCCTTATTATTTTCACATAGTTCAATATAATTTACAAATATTCCTTAAAAAAATGTGAATTTAAATAAAATAAGTTTCTTTTCCCAGATATTATGATATACTGTCGGCAAAAGGAGGTGGCAACAATGACATTTGATTACTCGATACTGCAGAAGAATCTGCACGACCTGCGTGTGGCAAACCGTATCAGTCAGGCCGATCTGGCCAAAGAGCTCGGTTTTTCCCGTCATACTTATTTAAACTATGAAACCGGCATCCGTATCCCCACACTCGACGCCCTCCGTCATATCTCAGCTTATTATCAGGTAAGCATTGATGATCTGTTGGAGCGTCCTCAGGTCCTCAAGGAACAGGAACCTCTGAAACGGGGTCCGAAAGCAAAGAAAAAATAATTTTCGTGAATTGCGCTGTAAGTAATAAAAAAGAACTCAGGATTTTCAAAAGTAATCCTGAGTTCTTTTTTATACTTCTTCATCTACCATAAGTCCACCCTTCATTGCCGCGATCCAGTACTCTTTTCTTTCTTCATACTGTTCATTCAGCCACAGGTGGATCTGGTCCAGGCCTTCCTCACTGTAGGGAAAGGTCTTTCTTGTCTTTTTGCTCTCTGCCGTATGTTCAAAATTATAGGGTTCCGGGAAGGTAAATGCCTCAAACTCAGCGTCATCCTTGCTTTCCCCTATGGGACGGATCAAAAACCTCATTCCCTGGAAGCTGCCGGTATAACGGCGTTTGATCTCCAGTTTATCCCGCAGGTTATAATTCTGCATATGGCCGATATCTACCCTGTTGATCACGGCTTATTCCATCCCCTGATAGGTATAATCACAGTCTTCCACGGCCTTTTTCAAGATTTCCTCCGGAATCTCTTTTTCCATGGTGACAACCGCAGTATTGGTCTCGTGACTTGCCTTAACCTCTGTCACGCCCTCAATTGCCATCAGTGCTTTTGTAACGTGTGCTTCACAGTGGCCGCACATCATGCCTTCGATTTTCAGTGTTTTTGTCATAATTTTTGTTTCCTCCTTTTTCTCCTTTGCAGTTGTATGCGCTGCCGGATGTTTTATCTTTTTATCTTTATGCGGATCATAGATCTTACACAGATTCAGACGAAGCGCATTGGATACTACACAGAAACTGGAAAGGCTCATGGCTGCCGCACCAAACATCGGATTTAAAGATAATCCAAAAGCGGGGTACAGCGCTCCTGCTGCCAGCGGAATGCCTATACAGTTGTAAAAAAATGCCCAGAACAGATTTTCATGGATATTCTTTAGCACGCTGCGGCTCAGACGAATGGCCGCGGGTACATCCAGAAGATCGGATTTCATCAGCACCACATCTGCCGCATCTATTGCCACATCCGCTCCTGCACCGATGGCGATACCGGTATGGGCTCTGGTCAGTGCCGGCGCATCATTAATGCCGTCACCCACCATGGCTACGTTAAAGCCCTGTTCCTGATAGGACCTTACCACTGCCTCTTTGCCGTCAGGCAGCACTCCCGCCACCACATCATCGGTTCCCACCTGCGATGCAATGGCTCTGGCCGTGCGCTCATTGTCACCGGTCAGCATAATGACCGTGACCCCCATCTTCTGCAGCTGCTTAATGGCTCCGGCGCTGGTTTCCTTGATGACGTCCGCCACAGCGATCATACCAAGGAAAACATCTTTACAGGTAAACAACAGTGGTGTTTTTCCCTGTCCGGCCAGCTCCTGTGCTTTCTTTAGCATCATTTCCGGAACTTTGACCTTGTCGGAAATATAGCTCATACTTCCGCCAAGACAAATCTGACCATTGACCAGTCCATGCAGACCGTTTCCGGGCTCTGCAGCAAATTCTTCCGCTTTCTGAGAAATCATCTTTTCTTCTTCACAATAGTCCAGCACAGCACGAGCCAGAGGATGTTCACTGCACGCCTCCAGTGCGGCTGCAGTCTCAAGCAGCTGCCTGCGGCTGATGCCATCCGCCGGACAAATGTCCGTCACCTTCGGCTGCCCTTCTGTGATCGTACCTGTCTTGTCCAATACCATTACCTGGGTTTTTCCGGCAGTCTCCAGAGAAGCAGCCGTCTTAAACAGGATGCCATTTTTTGCGCCAACACCATTTCCCACCATAATGGCCACCGGTGTAGCCAGACCCAGCGCGCAGGGACAGCTGATCACCAGAACAGCAATACCTTTTCCTATAGCAAAAGCAAAGCTGCTGCCCAGAATCAGCCAGACCAGCATGGTGATCAGGGCAATGGTCATGACAACCGGCACGAATACACCGGATACTTTATCTGCAATCTTGGCAATGGGAGCCTTTGTGGCAGAAGCATCGCTGACCATCCGGATGATTTTTGAAAGCGTTGTATCTTCACCCACCTGGGTAGCCTTACAGGTCAGAAATCCGGATTGATTAATGGTAGCCGAGGTCACTATGCTGCCCGGCTCCTTGTCCACCGGAAGGCTTTCTCCCGTTAACGCAGCTTCATTTACAGCGCTGTACCCTTCCAGCACTATACCGTCCACAGGGATACTTTCTCCCGGACGGACAAGAAAGATATCGTCTTTCTGTACTTCACTGACCGGGATTTCTGTCTCTGTACCGTCTTTTACCACCACCGCTGTCTCCGGCGCCAGCTTCATCAGGCTTTTTAAAGCATCCGTGGTCTTTCCCTTTGATCTGGCTTCCAGCATCTTACCCACAGTGATCAGGGTCAGGATCATGGCCGCTGACTCGAAGTACAGATTATGCATATGCATCATGGCCGCCTCGTTGTTTCCGATTTCCAGCGCATAGGCAAGCTGAAAGGTGACCACTGTGCTGTAAATAAAGGCTGCGCCGGATCCCAGCGCCACCAACGTGTCCATATTGGGGCTTTTGTTCAACAGCCCCTTTGTACCACTGACAAAAAATTTCTGATTGATGATCATAACCAGAATAGTAAGCAGCATCTGAAACAGCGCCATATTCACATGGCTTTCTGTGAGAAAAGCAGGCGCAGGCCATCCCCACATCATCACTCCCATGGATTCATACATCAGCGGGAGCAGCAGGATAACAGAAGCGATCAGACGCTTTTTCATCTTCGGTGTCTCCGTATCTTTAAGGCTGTCAAGATCCGGTCCCGAAGAAGACACCCTTTTTTCCCTGTCCCGGACAGAAGCACCATACCCTGCTGCCGAGACGGCTTTTTCTATATCCGCGGCATCCGCCGTTCCTTCTACCTGCATACTGTTGGTCAGAAGGCTCACGCTGACCTCCGTCACACCGGGTACTGCCCGCACTGCCTTTTCCACATGGGCCGAACAGGCGGCGCAGGTCATTCCGGTTACTGTAAAATGCATCATTTTTTACACGTCACCTCATTTCATCAGTTTCTGGATCGTACAGACCAGCTCGTCCATCTTGTCGTCCTGGCCACTTCGGATATCGTCAGCCACACAGGTCCGGATATGATTTGCCAGCAGTACTTTGTTAAAGCTGTTCAGGGCAGCATTGGCAGCCGCCACCTGTCTGACGATGTCTATGCAGTAAGCGTCCTCTTCTACCATATTCCGGATACCGCGGATCTGCCCCTCGATCCGTTTCAGTCGATTGATCAGATCCCTGTATTCCTTTTCCTCCCTGTGTTTTTTCTGGCAACAGCATTTTTCCTCCATAGTATATGCTCTCCTTTTATAAGAATCCTGCCCGGAGGGCTATTTCTTCCTAAATAAAGTCATTAAAAAACTTTATTGCGTTTTAAAAATACCCTATGGGGGTATCCTCATATTTAGAGAATATACCCCCATAGGGTATTTGTCAACAACTTTATAATTATTTTGTAATTGTTCAGAACAACTTGTCTATACTGCTGCTTTTTCGTTTTTTGTATCTGAAATACAAGAGAAAAAATACGGCAACAATGACGAACGCAAGCGGAATTAAAATATATTTCAAAACAGATGCACCATTTTTCACCTTTTCCGGATTACTGTGCATAAGAAAAGCCTTTTCCAGCTCACGGCTGCATACAGCACAAAAGGGATATTCTTTTCCCAAATACTGCATTTTACAGTTTATGGAAGGCTTGTACCAGCCCGGCTCCCCATCCTCATAGGGATAAACATCGATCCCGTCCTGTCCTACCAGATCCGCCCAAGGCACCAGCGCCGAATCCGATTGACTGGTGGTATTGGGTGTCTCGGTCATCTGCGCGATACCCGGCCAGTATTCATCCCCCAGACCGGCAATGGTATGGCCCAGTTCGTGCAAAACAATCTCCAGGGACTGTTCATGCAGAGAGGTCACACACACCTGTCCGCCGCTGCCGCCGTACGTTTCCGAATTCACCAGCACCACAGCGTAATCCACCTGGGGTACATACTGCTTTGCCATCAGAAGCGCCTTTTTCTCCTCCGACTCATCTATGGACAACAGGCGCTGAACGCCCTCTGTCCAGAAACGGCTGTGAAAAAGGGTATCCCGACTGTCCTCAATTTCCTCCTGCTTTGACTGCGCCTTATCTCCTCTGGCTCCCGATTCACCGGAAATGCAGCCCAGCGCATACAGTTTGAAGATTTCCTGATGTTCTTTAAAAGGTGATGTCTCCAGGATATATCCGGCAGTTTTCTCTGCTTTTTCGAAGAAAAACTCCTGCTCTGCTTCCGTAAACCCGTCCCCTAGAATCACGAACACAAAAGCATCCTCATCCTTTGCCCATTTGTTTCCGGCTACAAGCCGAAGTTCCTGAACATTGTCGTCCCCCCGAACCCGTTGCGGCACAGACAGGAAAAACAGACTGCAAAATACAAGAAAGCAGGTCATTATCATTCTTCGGCTATAGTTTTTCACTGTTTATCCTCCGCCTGAACACATGCCGCAGAAATTATCCGGAAAGTTTTTTCAAAGGGGAGGTCCTCCCTGCGGCATATAGCTGCCACATCCTCATATTCCGGATAGACCTTTATTATGCCGTCCATCTCACATTCCTTGGCTCTCACATCGCCCCATGGTGTAGGCACCGTCTTTATCTTCCGGGGCATAACAGTTCTCTCCACGGCGATCCGGCGGATACCGATGGTGGTGGTCTCCCGGAAAATGATATTTTCCAGCTGTGGTGCCTGGCGGTTCGTGCAAATCACCTGCAGCTGATAGCCCGGGCGGTTCTTTTTCATGAATACAGGAAGAAAATGCACATCCCTGGCTCCGGCAGCAAAGAGTTGGTCCATACAGTAGCCTAACGCCTCGCCGCTGCAGTCATCAATGTCTGTTTCCAGTTTGATTATGGTATCGTCATTGGTGTCGTCTTTGTTGCTCTCCCTGTTATTTTTTTCAGTATTTTCCCCGTCATCTGCGTCTTCCAGCAGCATGATCCTCAGGATTCCCGGCAAACCGTACTCTCTCTTACCGGCACCGATACCGCAGCGGATGATCCGGTATGCCTGCGGCAGCCTGTCCGATGTTATAAAGCAGGCGGCAATTGCAGCCCCTGTAGGTGTAACCAGTTCCCCTTCTATACCGGCAGGCCGAAGCTTCAGTCCGAAGGATTGCACGATAGCTGTTACCGCAGGTACAGGCACCGGGATCATGCCATGCTGACAACGGATCATCCCCTCTCCCTCATGCAGCCAGGGAATCACAGCGCTGTCCATACCAAGATCGTCGGCACAGACAGCCACGGACAGAATATCCACGATAGAATCCACTGCCCCTACCTCATGGAAATGTACCTCATCCGGCTTAACACCATGAGCTTTTGCTTCCGCCTCTGCAAGGATCGTAAACATGCGGACAGCCAGTTTTCTGGCATTCTGTGTCATGTCAGCATGATCGATAATATGAAGAATGTCAGAAAGTGGGCGGTGGGTATGGTGAACATGATGCAAATGAACTGTTTCACCATTATTCTCTATGGGTTGTTTTCCGTGAAGCCATGCCATATCATGATCGTGGTTTTCATGAATTTCATCCAGTAAAACGCTGAAATCACAGGCATCCATGCCGGATTTTTTCACCCGGCTGATCTTTACCTGAAATCCTTCGATCCCCTGCTTTTGCAGACTGGCAATCATCTTTTCCAGTACCTCTCTGTCCGCACCCAGATCCAGAAGGGCCGCCACCGTCATGTCTCCGCTGATCCCGCTGCTGCAGTCAAAATAAAAATTTCTACTCATGCTCTCTCACCGCCAGTCTGTTGATCTGGGTGGCCATATAGCCTGCTCCGTAACCATTATCGATATTTACCACCGCAATTCCGTTGGCGCAGGAATTAATCATGGTCAGAAGGGCCGATACGCCATGAAAACTGGCGCCATATCCTACAGATGTGGGCACGGCGATCACCGGCTTATCCACCAGTCCGCCAATCACACTGGCCAGGGCTCCCTCCATACCGGCCACCGCTATGATACAGTTGGCCTGCTGGATCACTTCCAGCCTGGACAGCAGACGATGAAGCCCACTGACACCCACATCAAAAATGCGCTCTACCTTACTGCCAAAATATTCCGCCGTCTGAGCCGCTTCCTCTGCCACGGGAATGTCCGCCGTACCCGCCGTACAGACAGCAATCTTGCCAATCGGCTCTTCTCTATCTTCCGGAAGTGCCTTCAGAATATGGGAAATGGGATCGTAGGTAATCTCCGGAATGACCTTACGAACCACTTCGTACTGATGCTCACTGGCTCTGGTGCCAAACACACAGCCATCTGCTTCATAGAGCCTTTTGGCGATCTGCACCAGATGTTCATCCGCCTTACCGCTGCAGTAGATCACCTCCGGAAAACCGGATCGGATCTTTCTGTGCATATCCAGTTTGGCATAATCCATTTCCTCAAAAGGTTCTCTCTTAAAGTAATTCTCCGTCTCTTCCAAAGAAAGACGGCCTTCTTTATATGCTTCCAGGATTTCTTTTATTTCCATAGATGTTTTGGTTATCCTCTCTACTGTCACATAATTTATGGTAAATATTCCTCACGTCTGGTAAAGAATTACCTCGCTTTTGTCAGATTGCTAACACCTGAATCATGTCCTTACAACCTCATCATCAAAAAATCGGCCTGTTCTGAACAAATATCCGGTAAACAAATCTATTCTATCATACACATTTCCGTAAAATATGTAAATAGAAATCCCGGCCACTCCTGATATAGGGCATCCGGGTATACCTCATGCACTTATTACAGTATAGGTATACATACTCACCTTAGTTTTTTGTCATACCCTTTTGCATATATACAATGACAAAATAGTGTTCCCAACAGCTAAACTGTTTTCCCATGGTATTACCTAATACAAAAATCAATAGGAGCATCAGAATCCATGCGATGATCATGCTTAATGACGAAGACATTTTTGTAATTTGTTTCTTGGTCATATATGATCAAAGGCAGAAATTTTCATTTTTCGCATTATTATAAAATAACTATATGGTCTGGATTGCTGTCGAAAAATAGAGTATAATCGTTTTCACGGTCACGGTTTACTGCCATGACCCGCAAAAGAATGCTAATATACTACAGAAAAGAGTGAACATATGAACAAAAAAGAAGTTGCGGAAATCCGCCGCCATTTTACCCCGAACAACTGTACAGCCACCAGAATCTGCGGCTGCTACGTGGATCATGAAAAGAACAAGAAATTTGAGACCAGGGAAGCTTTTCTCTCTCTCCCGGAAGAAGAGGAATTTAAATATTTCGATATTTTCAAGCGTACCCTGGGCGGAACTCTTGGCAAAAATCTGCTGAATATGGAATTTCCTCTGCAGCAGGAGCTGGAGGGAGGAACCCAGGAATTCCTCTACCGTCTGCGCAACACGGGACTGGACGATGAAGCCATGGTTAGTGAATTTTTTGATAAGATCATCGAAAACTTTGATTATGCGGAAAACTACTATATTATATTGACCCACTCCGTCTACGATGTGCCGGGCAAAACATCCGACAACCTGGATATGGACGATGCGTCTGAAGAAGTCTATACTTACCTGCTCTGCAGCATCTGCCCGGTCAAGATGTCAAAAGCCTGCCTTTCCTACAACGTGGAAAATAACTGCATGGAAGATCATATTCGGGACTGGCTGGTGGAAATGCCCATCACTGGATTTCTGTTCCCGGCTTTCAATGACCGCAGTACAGATCTGCACAGCATGCTTTATTTTAAGAAGAAACCGGAGGATCTGCAGGAAAAGCTGGTGGAGAACGTGTTCGGCAGCATAGAACCCATGACTCCCAAGACTCAGCAGGAGAATTTTTCCAATCTTCTGGAAACTTCGCTGGGCGATGATGCAGATTATGAGACCATAAAGACGGTTTATGAGAATATTTCTCTTCTGGTGGCTGATACAAAGGAATCTCCGGAACCGCTGACCTTCACTAAGCCGGAAGTGCAGCGTATCCTGGAGGACAGCGGCATGTCAAATGAGAAGCTGGAAGTCTTTGATAAATGCTATGATGAGACCATCGGTGCTCAGACAGCTCTGCAGGCCACCAATATGACCAACACTAAAAAGTTTGAGATTAAGACACCTCACATCCGTATTCAGGTGGATCCAGAATGCACCGGTCAGGTGGAGACTAAGCTCATCGACGGCCGCCAGTGTCTGGTGATTGCTGTGGATGATCATGTGGAAGTGAACGGTATGGAAGTGCGGACATTGAACCGTGATTTCTGCCCGGTTAGTGCTGACAGTAGTATTGAATAATCTGATATATCCTTTTTGCACCCCTGTTTTGAGAAATGATATTATATTTTTTTACTGGTACATATCTATTATTAAAGCATACCCTACAGCCGTGAAATACCATCTGGGGGAGGGGACTTCTTTGCTCTGTGAGGGAATCGTAAAGCGAGGGCTGCAGTTTCCTGGTGCGCATCATCCCAGAGGAGAGGGGCAACAGCCGCCTTGCCAAGGCGGCTGTTGAGGGAGCCTGAAACGAGTTTGCATCAGGCAAACTCGTTGAATGCGACCGAT
>CALZOU010000028.1 GCA_945827805.1 uncultured Lachnospiraceae bacterium | reverse complement strand
GAGATCTAGTACGGTCTCGTGGGCTCGGAGATGTGTATAAGAGACAGGTAGCCGTGGGTGCAGTGATCATGGTTGTGGGATACAGCCTGGGACGCGCGTTTATTTACAGCACACCGGAATATGCACTCTTAAAGCTTCCCTATCAGATCCTGCAGGCAGGTATCGGTGCTGTGGTATCTGTGATCTTATGCTATAAATTCCGCCTTCAGAAAATTTTTGTACAGTTTTTGCAGATGTGATGGAGAGAAAAAAAGCCGCGACAGGTTGATGTATTTCAACAGGTCGTGGCTTCTTTTGTGGGCAGATTACTGATTTGCCATGGTTTTTACATACTTCAACGCTTTCATTACCGGCGGAAGAGATACTACGATAACCGTAGCGATCAGCTCCGGAACAATGTAGGTGGCATTGTATCCCAGCGTATAGATCATGGGATTCATGCCCTCCGGCGCATAAGAGGCAAAGAAAACATAGCCGGAGATAACGTGGCAGATGTAGCGGCCAAGTATACCAACGATAACACCGGTGGTCAGACCGAATTTTTTCTTAGAGAAAAATCCGGACAGTCCCAGTGCACCGAAGGCCAGCGGGTAGTCAAGAAGTACCTGCAGCGGAGCGTAGATATAGGGCTCAATGATCAGCTGCAGAATACCGTAGGCCACACCGGTCATAATACCGATCTTCGGACCGTACAGATAGCCGATAAAGCACATGAAAAACATGCTGAACAGGGTAATGGAACCGCCCATGGGAAGACTGGCAACCTTGATGAAACTGGTGACCAGAGCCAGAGCCATGGCTACTGCGCAGAAAGTCAGCTGTTTGGCGCTCATTTTTTTGCTGTTTTTGCGGGAAAGTACAATGGGAATCACCAGAGCGGCTACCATCAGAATGACCAGAACGACATAACCGGGTGTGGTCAGATGATATTCCCAGTTTTCCGCGTCGTAAGTTAAAAAGAACGACATAAAAAAACCTCCTTCAAGTAAAAATGCGCGCTGAAGGAGTGTATCTCTGGTGTGCTTCCCTACGCCGGCATGATCCGGATCAGGTAATAAGGGTCAATCCTGTGGATTTCTCAGCCAGAAGGCTCCCCCAGCGAATGTGTATATGTTTTTAACAGGGTTCAGTATATAGCAGGTGTGGACTGATGTCAAGCAGGAGTGGCTGGATGGAGTGGCTAATTTCTGTACGATACTTTCCCGGACTGTGTTATACTGGACCTATGTTATACTGATATATATTTGGGAGGAGAAAAATGAAGATAAACAAAGCGCAATGGCAATGGACCAGAGAACCAAAGGAATACAAAATCGAGGATGAGTGTATTGAAATCGTCACAGAGCCGCACACGGATCTATGGCAGAGGACATATTATCATTTCCGAAATGATAATGCGCCGGTGCTGCAGATACGAACATCGGAAAAATATTTTTCTTTTGTCGTAAAAACAGAATTTGCCAGCAAACATCGATTTGACCAGTGCGGTGTGGTGATGTATCTGGACAGTGAGAACTGGCTGAAAGGATCCATCGAATACGAAAACGAAAGCTTTCAGCATCTGGGAAGTGTTGCCACCAACATGGGCTATTCAGACTGGGCAACCACAGAGATTAATGCGGATATCAAAACCATGTGGTACAGATTCAGCAGACGGGAGGACGATTACTGTATCGAATGTTCAGAGGATGGCATAACGTATAAACAGATGCGCATCTGTCATATGTGGAAGGCTGCGGAAGAAATTCAGTTCGGCATATATGCCTGCAGCCCGGAGGATTCTTCGTTCAAAGCAGTGTTTACCCATATGGAATTGACGGAATGTAAATGGGCGGCGCACAATGGACAGGCACCGGATGAGGATATTTTGGACGTGTAAGAAGAAAAGGAAAAAGCTATGGCATTGAAACAAGACTGTAGCAAAGAATGCCGGTTCATGCATGGTTCTGCATGGGCCGGCGCGTTACTTATAATACAATGGGATTTCCTACAATTAACTGTATCGCTTTTTCAGGCATTTTCAGGGTAGAGGAAATCTGTTTTACAGAATTTCCTTCTTCGTAAAGTAGACGAATTATCCGTTCGCGTTCTGTCAATATTCCCAGTTCCATTCCTTGCTGCATTCCCTGCTCCATACCACGTATTTCTCCACGTTTCTCAATTCTATCCAATACTTCACACATAGTACGCACCTCTCCTTCTTTATCGCTGCACGCTTCTTCAAAACGGTTGTCACCAGTCAGTATGCTGAGAAAGCTCAGTGTTTCCTGGATATGCCGGATCTTTCGTACTGGCGGCTGGTAGTCACCGTTTTTTCGCATCTGGACAAAATAGTCTGCTATGATTGCAAAATCACTCTCGAACATATTTAACTGTTCATCCGTCAAATAAGCAATCTCAAACAGGTTAATTTTGTGTTCGTTTACATAAGGATATAATTCTTTGGGGATTTTCAGGCATCCCCGAAGTGCTGTTGTTTTCTCCCAGTGTTTGTCATATCCAAAATACAAAACCAGAGTAATTATCGGATATCTGTCAACTTTTGGCTTTTTTAACAGCTGTGCTCTGTATTCCGCACCATCATAGCCAATAACCCGAAGCGGCATATCCGGATCTGATGCAGTCTGGTTTTCCAGCCCAATACACGCAATACAGATATTGTCTTTTTTCCATTGCTTTATTACGTCCCGCTCTGTTTCGCGTAGCTTTCCATCTGCTTTATAAACTGCGCGCGGCGCTTTTTCTTGCAGATCTTCAGCCCGGATGAGTTTTTTTCCGCCAAACAGCAGTACGTTAACAATGTCTGCGAAAACATCTTCATGAGATTCCAAAGTTTTTTCCATAATGTCTTTTTCGGCCATATGTTTTTGTTCGACCTTCCTTCCTTTTTTGATGCGGCGAAAGAAAACTCCGATTTCCCTGTCAGAGAATGGAATTAAGTCAAATGAAATGCATTCAGTTAAATTTCCCTACTATCAGAAAGGAAAAGACACTATCTCTTCGAATGAATATATACTAACACAATATATAGTATATTGCAACTCATTTGTTTGATGCGGAAGTTTACCGGCAGGGAAATATAGAAAGTGCTATATATTGAAATATCTACCCCCTGTTGTATAATTGAGAAAAGCGAAACAGAGGTTATTTAAAATGAAAAGAGAAAAAACAGCATGTCACTGCAAAAATATCACCTATGGCATGATCGAAGATGCCATAAAAAACGGGGCTAAGTCTTACGAAGATGTGGAAAAGAAGCTTCGTTTCGGCACAGGATGTGGAAAATGCAAAGAATTTATCCAGTATCTGATCAGAGATCTGCTGACAGAGTATAAAGGATAGGTGGCAGCTGACATAGCATATAATGGTGTTGGGATGCTGAACAAAGGTTTCGAAATATAAAGAAAAATAATGGAGAACTAACAATGATCAACCGTGAAGATATGCTGGAGCTGACCCGTCGGATGACTCCGGCCAGATCGTCTGTATCACGAATTGCAGGCGCTTATTTTGATGAAGAAGGATATGTGGACGGGACTTTTAATACACATTTTCTGAAATTGTCCCCGGCAGAGAAAACAAAACACTTAAATCATGCAAAGGTAATGTTATTGTCGGAAACAAATAAGGAACTAAAGGCATATAAAATCCCGAAGGACAGCAGAACATCGGGAAGTGTTTGGCAGCTGTTGGATGGTATCAAGGAATCCGGATTGAAAAATGATGCATTTCTGGATATCTTTTATGAACTGGTGGGAGATAACATTAAGCTGGGGCATCCTTTTGCCTGCTTCGTTTATTATGGCCAGTATGACATTCCGGTTAAAGGCCGGGATAAGGAATGGATGGAAGGATCGGAAGAGGTTTATACGTATCTGATCTGTACTTTAAGTCCGCTGGAGGGGGAATATGAACCGGGAAATCCCGCATGTGGATTCCTCTATCCGGCATTTCGTGAGCGAACGGGAAATGATGCATATGTGAATGTGTATGACAACGGAAACGGAGTCTCCGGGGAGTTAGCACAGGTTCTGAACATATAGAAGGGAAGATAAAGATGGAAATACGACATACTGCCGAAACAGATTTTGCGCGGGTAATGGAAATATATGCGCATGCCAGACAGTTTATGGCACAACATGGAAATCCGGATCAGTGGGGCCCCACCAACTGGCCGCCCCAGGAACTGATTCACAGGGATATTCAGGATGGACACAGCTATGTATGTGTGCACGAGGGGCGAATCGTGGGCACCTTTTTCTATACGGCGGGTGAGGATATAGAGCCCACCTATCGTCATATTGAGGATGGGGAGTGGCTGGATACTTCCTGCTACGGTGTGGTTCACCGGATTGCCGCGGATGGTTCTGTGAAGGGAACGGGGAAGTTTTGCCTGGACTGGGCTTTCTCGCAGTGTGGACATCTGCGGATCGATACGCATGGAAATAATACGGTAATGCAGAATCTTTTGAAAAAACTGGACTTTACCCATTGTGGAACGATCTATGTGGAAGAGGATGAGTTTCCGAGACTGGCATATGAGAAAGTTGCTGATATTGCATGATGTGCAGGATAGAAGACGAAATAATTTAGTTGTCATGAGGTGAACTAGAGCGATAAAAAGCATTTGTTTGAAAAAATTGGGTGATGAATGAATAAAAAACACTGTTTCTATAGAAAATAGCGAATGAACAAATAGAAAAGACCTATTAATGGAAAATATAGAGATTATAAAATATAAAAAGCACTGTTTTATAAAAAAACAGTGCTTTTTTAAAAAGAATATGCTATGATTTAACCAAAAGTGTGAAAGGGATGATATTATGAAACCATATGTTGCGAAAAAAATGCCCTTAGAGTACAAAATAGATAAGGAAATGCTTCGACTGATCTCTGAAGCAAATGTAAAATACGGGGAATATAAATCTCTGTTAAATACGCTGGAGTTTGATTCGAGCTATTTCCTGGATTCTGTGCTGTTAACGGAGAGCTATAAATCCACACAAATTGAAGGCACACAGATTTCACAGGATGAAATGTATTATTTAAAATATATGGAAATCACTGATGATAATAGAGAAATACAAAATTTGAAAAAGACTATAGAGTATGCAGAAAAATATCTAAAAGTTCATGAAAATATAGGATATGAGATGGTCAATGAGATGCATCGGATTATTCTGGACAGTGTCCGTGGTTCTCAAAAAACACCGGGACAGATTCGAACAACACAAA
Source organism: uncultured Lachnospiraceae bacterium (assembly GCA_945827805.1). Lineage (GTDB taxonomy): Bacteria > Bacillota > Clostridia > Lachnospirales > Lachnospiraceae > UBA11957. Next base: position 15,989 of record CALZOU010000028.1, on the reverse strand, counting down.
ACTGGATCGGGCCGAGAGGATGTACGTTGGAGAGTGCAACTTTTATTCCTCCGATTCCGGAAGAGGTATATGGTTTATTGACAAATCTGTACGAATATATGAATGATGAATTTGTAGATCCACTGCTTGTCAATGTAGCCTTGTCGCATATGCAGTTTGAAACAATTCATGCATACAAAGATGGTAATGGCCGTTTGGGAAGGGCATTGATCCCTGTGCAAATGGCAAAGCTCGATGAGAGCACGCCGATTTTGTATATGTCAGAAATATTGGAGCTGTACAAACCGTCTTACCAGAGAAATCTTATGGAATGTCGTCGTGGAAATGTGGCTGGTTATATTAAATTTTTCCTGCAATGTGTAATTGATCAGTGTAACGGATATATCTATAAAATTGAGAGAATAAAAGAAATTTATCGGGAAGATATGCAGACGATACAGCAAATCAAAGGGAATTCTGTATACCGTATTATGCCGGTTATCATGAAACAGGTCGTGTTTACGAAAAAAGATGTGCAGGACGCGTCCGGTGTTTCTAAAAATATTGTATCAAAAATCATTAATGAATTAGTGGATTTGAAAATTCTGGTGCCGGATTCCTCGGTAATAAAAAAAGGATTCCGATATCAGAGAATATATGAGACTTTTGTAGGAACAAAGGAGTTTTAACTAAAAATATGGAAGAGGAGGATACCATGATTGACTTATCCTACGCAAAACAGCAGTTTGACGCTTTCCTGGATGAATTTGACCGGGAGGATGATAAGATAAAATTAAAGATCGTACACACCTATGCAGTGGTGGATGCTGCCCACGAAATTGCCCTGCGCATGGGTTTAAAGCAGGAGGAGCTTTACCTGGCAGAATTGATCGCGCTGCTTCACGATATCGGACGTTTTGAACAGCTGAGACAGTTTGGCAGTTTTGAGCCGACCACCATGGATCACGCAGCCTATGGCGCAGATCTTCTGTTCGGGGAAAAGATGATGATCCGTCGATTTATCCGGGAAGACAGCTGGGACAATGTGATCCGCTATGCCATCGCCAGACACAGCGATTATCAGCTGGAAAAGACCGGTGACAGGGAGACGGATTTACAGGCGGCGCTGATCCGTGATGCGGATAAGCTGGATAACTGTCGGGTAAAGCTGGAGGAGCCCATCGAGGTACTTTTGGGTGTAGATGCAGAGATTGTGGGTGCACAGGACATTTCGGATAAAATATGGCAGACGTGTCTGGAGAGAAAATCTATTCTTTCGGCGGATCGTGTGACGAAGATGGATTACTGGGTATCCTATGTTGCGTATTTCTTCGATATTAATTTCCCTGCTACGGCAGAGGTGATTCTGGAACAGGATTACATTGCCCGCATTGTGGCAAGGATTCCCTACAGTAACGAGGATACGAGGGAAAAAATGTGCATGCTGCGGAGAATGGCAGAGGAGCATATGGAGCAGATGATACGCGAGAGATAAGTCTGCGGCAAGTGGAGATGGAAGGCTGCACAACGCGAAACGCTGTTGCTGTGAAAGAAGTGAACAGTAACACTTGTAAGGCGAAACAATTGGATCAGACCCTGATAATCAATTGACAACTCCAAAATATCAGCGTTATAATTCTACCGTACAATTAAATAACAAAGGGGAGCTGACCAGAGTCGGCTGAGAGGAAGCTGTTTTGCTTCGACCCATAACCTGATTTGGATAATGCCAACGTAGGGAAACTGATCTGAGCAGTAATTGGATGATTGTAGAGAGATGCCCCTTCGCGTCTCTCTTTTTTTGTCACTGCTTAGGGCAGCGGCAGATTGGGAGCACCACCTTCTGTCGCTATATAAAAGTCATGTTGTGAAGAGGAGGAAGTACAAATGCGAAATTACACAACACAGATGGACGCGGCAAGAAAAGGCATCGCAACACTCGAGATCGAGACTGTTGCGAAGAAAGAGAACATGTCCTGCGAGGCGCTGATGAAACTGGTAGCAGAGGGTAAGGTAGCCATTCCGGCAAACAAAAACCATACCTGTCTGAATCCGGAAGGCGTCGGCAGCATGCTTCGTACCAAGATCAATGTGAATCTGGGCGTGTCCAGAGACTGCAAGGACTACAATATCGAGATGGAAAAGGTCATGAGCGCCGTAAATATGGGCGCAGAGGCCATCATGGATCTTTCCAGCCACGGAAACACACAGCCATTCCGTCAGAAGCTGACCCACGAATGTCCGGCCATGATCGGTACCGTACCGGTTTATGACAGTGTTATTCATTACCAGAGGGATCTGGCCACACTGTCGGCAAAAGATTTTATTGATGTGATTCGTATGCACGCCCAGGACGGTGTGGATTTTGTCACGCTGCACTGCGGTATTACTAGAAAAACCATTGAGCAGATCAAAAAACATAAACGTAAAATGAATATCGTCAGCCGTGGAGGCAGCCTGGTATTTGCCTGGATGAGCATGACAGGCGAGGAGAATCCCTTCTATGAGTATTATGATGAGATTCTGGATATATGCGAAGAGTACGATGTGACCATTTCTCTCGGGGATGCCTGCCGTCCGGGTTGTCTGGCGGATGCCACCGACGTATGTCAGATCGAAGAGCTTGTCCGTCTGGGAGAGCTGACAAAACGAGCCTGGGCTCACAATGTTCAGGTTATGGTGGAAGGTCCGGGTCATGTGCCGTTAGACCAGATCGCTGCCAACATGAAGGTGCAGCAGACCATCTGTATGGGCGCACCTTTCTACGTACTGGGACCCCTGGTAACAGATATCGCTCCCGGTTACGACCACATTACCAGCGCCATCGGCGGTGCGGTAGCTGCCATGAACGGAGCAGCTTTCTTGTGCTATGTCACACCGGCGGAGCATCTGGCGCTTCCGAATGTAGATGACGTAAAGCAGGGCATCATTGCTTCCAAGATCGCTGCTCATGCGGCGGATATCGCCAAGGGTATCCCGGGAGCAAGAGACATCGATGATCGCATGGCGGATGCCAGAAGAAATCTTGACTGGGATGCACAGTTTGCCTGTGCCCTTGATCCGGAAACGGCAAAAGCCATTCGTGACAGCAGAAGTCCGGAGGAGGATCACAGCGAGACCTGCAGCATGTGCGGAAAATTCTGTGCCGTGCGCAGCATGAATAAGGCACTGTCCGGAGAGTATATTGATATTCTGTAAAGAGACAGACTGTATACAGGGGATGGGAATGTTGAAAAATGTTCCTGTCCCCTGTTTTGAAATTGCAGACAGAGCAAAGGTACGGTACAATAACCCCATAGGATCACAAAAAGGAGCCAATATACACATGATCACCATAAAAACGGACCACTTTGATCCCGGGCAGATCTGCGATTCCGGGCAGTGTTTCCGCATGAAAGAACTGCAGGATGGCATATATGAAGTGATTTCCCGGGACAGGTATCTACGTCTGTGGCAGCAGGAGGAGGGAACGGTCTTCGATTGCAGCCAGGAGGAGTTTGACAGCTATTGGAGTGCGTATTTTGATCTGCAAAATGATTACGGCATTTATCTGGAGAAGATCAATCCCAGGGATGCTTATCTGACACAGGCCGCGGATACGGCCAAAGGGGTGCGGATCTTAAAACAGGATCTCTGGGAGATGATCGTTACCTTCCTGATTTCCCAGCAAAATAATATTAAGCGAATTCACCGTTGCATTGACATGATGTGTGAAACATACGGAAAGAAATGCATGGCGGCTGACGGGACAGTATACTATGCTTTTCCTGAACCGGAGGCGCTGGCACCCCTTGTGGATGATGCGCTGATGACCTGCAATCTTGGATATCGCAGTAAATACGTGGTGCGGACCGCCCGAGCGGTACAAAGCGGGGAAATTGATCTTAAAAAAATAAAAGAAATGACATACCCGAAAGCTAAAGAGGAATTGCTCAAATGCTATGGCGTGGGAGAAAAGGTGGCAGACTGCATCTGTCTGTTTGCGCTGCATGATCTGGACGCTTTTCCGGTGGATACTCATATCCGGCAGGTGTTGGATGAGCACTACCGCCGGGGATTTCCGAATCGCAGATATAAAGGATTTCGGGGTGTAATGCAGCAGTATATTTTTTATTATGAACTTCATAAAAAATAGAAAACGGCGTCCATTCTGAAGATGATGAATGGACGCTGTTTTTATACACTGTCATACGTATGAAAAGTCCCAGAGAACCATTTTTGATTGATTTTATAACGAAGAACTCTTTCGGTGGTTGGTATTGAATGGGTATGCAAAAATCATGTCCGGGAAGTAAAGAGGGAGATGATTCCCACTACGATCAAAATCGGAAAAGCGAGAGACATCAATCCACCCACAACCATCAGAATGAGGCTGATAGGCAACAGCACGATGGTTAAAATGAATTTTGAAATTCCCCAGGCGGCTTTGATGCCGAAGAATAATAATTTACCAAATACCAACAACATAAATATAGAAAATAATAATGTTAACATATTGTATATCCCTTCTGCCAAGCATTTATGCTCAGCCTTTTTCGTGTAATGATTTCTTTAGTATACCAGCTTTTGATGACCTGTAGCAAGAGATATCTGCGATTCCCAGCTTTTTACTGAATGCCGGGTTTCGTTCTATTTTTTCTGCTATGCGGATCAGCTGTATTCTTGTTTCTGGATTCATGTGTTCTTCCTCCGTTGCTTGTACTTGTCTGATTTCCATGCATCCAGTATAATCGGCAGTAGATGATTAATACACCTCGGATGGAAGGAATTAAAAATATATATTCCTCGGATTCCGAGACATAAAGGAGAATATATATGGGAAAGCAATCCACAAGAGAAAATAAAACAATTTATCAGCTGTGCCGTGAAGAGCAGGGACTGACCCGAGAAAAAGCCAGCGAAAAGATGGAGGGCGTTTCCGCTTCAAGAATAGAAAAAATTGAATACGAACTGCAGGAGCCCACACCCTACGACGTTATCCAGATGGCTGACTGCTATAAACGACCGGAACTTTGCAATTACTATTGCTCCCATAAATGTGTGATCGGCGACAGGTATGTTCCGGAAATTGAGGTGTCCGAGCTGCCGGATATTATCCTTGAGACCATTGCCAGCTTAAATGAGATCAATCCGCTGACGAGCCGGCTGATCCAGATAGCCAGAGACGGGAAAATCACCGATGATGAGATTCATGATTTTGCTCTGATCAGTAAAAGATTGGACGAGGTGTCTCTGGCCATCGATTCTCTGAACCTGTGGGTGGATAAGATGGTCAGTGAGAATAATATCAATATTGAGCTTTTGAAGGAGGAGAGGGAGAAGCTGGGATAAAGACTGGAAGTTAACAGAAATGAATTACAGAAGAATATCGCTGCTTTTTTGAGGCGGGATCTCAAAAAACGGCGGTATTTTTATGTTGTCATGCATAGGGAAAAAGGACCAGTGGACCTATTTTGAGTGGTGTTTTCGGCGAAGTATAAATTTCCGTAAAGCATATATTAAACAATATGATGAAATAATAATAAAAAGCGTATAAAAAATACAGATTTGAAAATAATTATTGATATACTGAAATGATTTGATATAATATTGTCATATGGAGGAAGTGGTAATGAGCATGGGAAATATAATTGTAAGATTAAAGTCAGTGACATTAAAAAACATCAAGAATGTGGCAAACGGAAAAGTTGATATGCCTGGAGCTAGCCGAACAGACGAGTCCAGTGTATTAGGTATATATGGACAAAATGGCTCAGGAAAAACAGCAGTGATTGATGCGCTGGAATTTCTTCAGAAGATTATTTGGGGAGAAAGAATTAATAAAACTTATCTGGAACTGATAAATAGCGATACAAACGAAGCCTCTATTTCATTGGAGCTTACTATATTTGAGGCAAAAAAACGGTGTGACCTGGAATATGTAGTGGTAGTTGAAAAAGATACAGATCGGGGAATTGTAATTACTCAGGAAACACTATATAAAAAAGCAGAGAACGACGCCCGAAAAATAAATTTTATTACTTATAAACGTACAGACAAAAACAGTATATTTACACCGGATACTCATCTGGCAGAAATTCTTGAAGGAAACCCGGATATGGAGATGGAATTGCTTGTTGCAAAAAAACTGGCAGAAAAAGACAACTGCTCATATATTTTCGGGGATAATTCAAGGGAATTATTCAATGCTGTGATCAATAATACGAGTAACCCTTATTATGAGTATGCTCGATTAATAATGATTATATGGAGATTCAGCATAGATGATCTGTTTGTTATCACTGACACACACTCCGGAATGATATCTGCGAAAGTGATTCTTCCCATGGCATTTAGGGTGGAAAATGGGCCAGGTATGAGAGCAAAAGGAAGTTTTGTTGTTCCCATGACAGGTCCGGCAGAACTTTTGGATGAGGAATATACGGTGCTGCAAAATATTCTGGAGGAAATCAATACAGTTCTTTATACGATTATTCCGGGATTGGAAATTGGTATAAAGAATTATGGCCCAAGGCTACAGGATGATGGACAAAAAGTAAATCGATTTGAGTTGATATCTGTGCGTGATGGTGGAACACCCATTCCGATTCGTATGGAATCAGAAGGAATAATCAAGATTATTTCTGTGTTGAATGCTTTAATTCATGCATACAGCAATCCATCTATATGTGTTGCTATTGATGAATTGGATGCGGGTGTTTTTGAGTATATGCTGGGTGAGCTTCTGGATATTTTCCACCAGGGGGCGAAGGGGCAGTTGATCTTTACATCTCATAATCTGAGAGCTTTGGAAATGCTGGATGTTGAGAACTTAGTTTTCTCTACGGCGAATGAAAAAAAGAGATATGTCCATATGACCAATATCAGAGATACAAATAACTTTAGAAATGCATATATTCGTGCCATTACGCTGGGCGGGCAAAGTGAGAGCTTGTATTCCAAGACAGATAGCCTGAAAATTGCCCGTGCATTTCGTAAAGCGGGAAGAAAGATAAGGAGTTCAGATGGCGGAAAAGAAAGTAGTTCTGGTTGTCGTTGAAGGACAGTCAGATAAAGCTGCATTCGGTACGATTTTTGAAGAATACTTCGAAAATGACCAGGTACAGTTTTATGTGGTTAAAGGGGATATTACAACACAGGATTATATTGAGATAGATCAGATAGTGAAGAAAATAAACGATATTTTAGTTATGCTAAAAAGTCGATATGGGTATTCTTTTGATGTGGATTCGACAGACTCGGAAGATGCAGCTACGTCGGATTACCTTCGGATCATTCATATTACAGATACGGATGGTGTGTTTGTTCCGGAAACGCTTGTACAGGAGAGTGAAGTGTGTAAAGAAGATAAAAAGGTGTTATACTTTGCGGATCACATAGAAAGCTATTCTTGGCAAAGCACTGTTGAACGAAACAGAAGAAAATCACAAGTGCTCATAAAGCTATCTAAGGTAAATAGAATTCATGGAATACCTTATAAAATATATTATAACTCCTGTAACCTGGAACATGTTCTGTTTGATATTCTTGATCAATTAACAGGTGAGGAAAAGATGGAATTAGCGGATGCGTTTGCAGAAAAATATGAGGGGAATGTGGATGAATTTATCCGATTTATTTCTAACCCTGATATTGCTGTTCAGGGAAATTTTCAACAGACATGGAAATATATTTACAGATCAAATACAGCAAATTCTTTGCAGCGGCATACAAATATGCATTTGATTTTTGAATAAAAAAGTATATACAGAAAAGAGAGTACCCTGAAACGGATGATATGTCGGTGTCAGGGTACTCCCTTTTTGAGCAGAGAAAACATTGGTCTGGCAGTATATGTTTATGGGAATGCCTAACAAGGTGAGGCTTTGTATATAGGCTAAATTCAAATAATACCATGTCAATCAGTGCCTGAATATTAAAAAAAAGGAGATTCCGTTTGTGAGTAACAGAGGAATCTCCTTTGCGTTTATATAGTTATTGCCGGGCAATGGCATTTTCGATAGCGATTGTTGTTGCACCGATAAATGTGCGATTCTGTTCCATATAGCTGCGGATAAATAATTCTTTATTTAGCAAAGGATTCTTTTCGAAAATATCATTAATAAAAACCTCAAATATCCAGTCACACATAAAAAATTTTCCGACCAGAACGATTTTTTCGGGAGACATCAGCATAATGGCATTATTGGTTGCCAGAGAAAGTTTTTTGATGCAACCGGTCAGATATTCTTTTAATAAAGCTGGTGGTTGGTCTGCATACTGCATGATGTTTTCAGACGATGGCATGCCCAGGTTTGCAGCAAGACAGTTTAAATCTGGATCCCGATGGTCATTTATGTAGCGGGTAATGTGATGAATCATTGCGTCTTCAGATATTAAGGTTTCCAGACATCCGCATCGTCCGCATCGGCATTTTTTTCCAATGCTGGAAGAAAAAGTATTGTGTCCGATTTCAGAGGACTGGTAATTATATCCTTTATAATTATGACCGTTAATGGAAAGCGCGGATCCAATACCGGGTCCCCATTTCAGCATAATTACATTTTGACAATTTTGAATGTTCCTGCGAAAAAGAAGCTCACTGCGAAGGGAGGCACACACGTTACTTTCGATAGCTACCGGGCAGGGAAGATATTTTTCGAAGTATTCCTTTATGGGAACTGGATGATCAAACATATTAAACGGATGAAGGGCGATGCCCTCTTCGTGGTTGACTGGGCCGACAATGGTAATGCCAACGCCGATAATCTGCGTCATTGGAATCGCACGCTGACGAAGCAGATCAATGCAATGGTAGGCTATCTGCTGTATCCATAACTGTTCATCATCAAGGAGAATGTTTTGCACTTTTTCCTGATAGAGTGTTTCTCCAATCAAATTAGTAACTGCATAGTAAATATAATCTGGATAAATATTGAGGGCAAGAACATGTTTCCAGTTTTTGTTGATTTGAAAATATGACTGGCGGCGACCGACAGAGTTGGTGCTGCCGTCGGAGTCATTGATCAATTCAATAATTCCTTCCCGATGTAAATCGTTGATAATGGGAGTAACAGCAGCAGTAGAAATATTTAATGCTGTTGCTACGTCTTTTCGTGACAGTTTTTCGTTGGCAAACAGCAGCCGAAGAGTATTCGAGCGGCTGCTGGGATGTTCGGTTGTGGTAAACGGTATAATCATAAAATCCTCTTATTTAGAAATCTAATATTTATATATAATTAACTTGGTTAATTATCATAGGGATTATATCCATATTCAAGAATACTATACCATAGATTAGGGAAAAACATGTCATGTAAAAATAGACAAAAAAATATGAAAAATGCTGTGGAATTGTACATGTTGACTATTTTTACAACTATGATAAAATAATATCACAAGAATTAATTAAGTAACTTAATTAATAATTAGAAAGGAGAACAAAATGAAGAAAGAATTGAAAAGGGTGATGTCTGCAGTGGTAGCAACAGCTCTGCTGGCATCGGGATTCGCAGGATGTGGAAACGCGGCTACAAGCACTGAAAAAAGCACAACATCATCAGCGGCAACAAGTACAGCTACGAGTGAAGACAAAAGTACTAACGCTGGTGATCTGAAAATTACAGTCAGCCATCAGCCGTACAGCCATGCATTACCGACTTACATTGGATTACAGGAAGGCGACTTTGAGAAGAATGGTGTAGACGTAAATGTTCTTTGGTTTACTTCCGGAAATACTCAGAACGAAGCACTTGGAGCAAATGAGTGGGGCGCAGGTGCTTGCGGTACGCCGCCGGCAATTTCTGCAGGTATCGCATATGATGCAAAAATCATTGGCCTGAACGTTGATGATACTATTTCTTGTAATTATTGGGTAAGACCAGACAGTGATATCGCAAAGATCAGCGGAGAAGTTGAAGGCCATCCGGATATTCTGGGAAATGCAGATACCTGGAGAGATAAAACAATCCTTTGCCCTACACAGACTAGTGCACATTACATGCTGATCGCTACACTGAACGCAATGGGACTGACTCAGAATGATGTTAATATCGTGCCAATGGATGTTCCGTCTGCATACGCAGCATTCAAATCCGGTCAGGGAGACATTGTGGCTCTTTGGGCTCCGCAGTCATATACTGCACAGGATGAAGGATGGGTAATGGCTTCCAGCGGTGTTGCCTCTGGTGAGACAATGCCGACGGTATTTGTTGCTTCACAGAAAGCAATTGATGAGAACTGGGATGCCGTATACGCTTGGCTGAAAACATGGTTTGAAGTTGCGGATAAATATCGTGATGATACAGAAACACAAGCTAAAGACCTTCTGCAGATGCAGTTGGATAATGGTATTGATACTGATGAGGCACAGGCAACAAGATTTGTTGAAGAGAGACCCCTTCCGAGCCTTGAGAGTAATGTTGAATGGTTTAAAGGTGAAGAAGGCTCACGTCCGTGCGATGAAGCAGTTTATAAGATCGTACAGTTTTTCGTAGATCAGGGTACATACACAGAAGATGATCTGCAGAGATTGAAAGATAATCATTTTATTGATTCAGAATTTATTGATGCTATGGCAAAAGAAGCTGGGCTTTAATGACTGTATGAGAGCATTTCGATCTGTATTGGGGACAGCTATATAGCTGTCCCAGACAGATCGGAATTTTTTCAGAAAACTGGTAGTTTGCCAGTGCCTCATTTTATCGGAGGGTTTTACATGAACAAAACAAAAAAACAAGGGAAAACAAAGTATTTAATTTTGAGCATACTTGGTCTGACGGTATTCTTTGGAATCTGGCAGGCAGCTGTAAAGCTTGGCTGGGTATCTGAAAGGTCGCTAAAAGCGCCAACGGATATTATTCAGACATTTATTTATAAACTGACAAATAAATCACCAGATGGAGCTACGCTTCCTACACATTTCTGGTTCAGTCTTAGATTGGCACTCAGCAGTTTTGCGATCGCAACGATCATTGGTGTTCCGCTGGGATGGTTCATGGGATTTTATAAAAAACTGGATATGCTGTTAAATCCTATTTTCGAAATCGTACGACCGATTCCGCCGATTGCCTGGATTCCGATCGTTATCCTGACTCTGGGTATTGGATTTCAGGCAAAGATGTTCATCATCTTTGTAGCTGCATTTGTTCCAAATGTCATCAATTCCTATCTGGGAATCCGTATGACAGATATGACGCTTGTAAATGTAGCAAAAACCTATGGCGCAACCGATTGGGAGATTTTTACCACTGTCTGCATTCCTTCCTCTTTAAATATGGTGTTTACAGGTATAAGACTTTCCCTGAATGCATCCTGGACAACACTGGTAGCAGCTGAGATGCTGGCTTCCACAAAAGGTCTTGGATACATGATCCAGATGGGGCGTACGATCATTCGCCCGGACATTATTATTGTGGGGATGTTTTCCATCGGTATTACTGGTGCACTGTTAAATATCATTTTGAATCTGTTTGAAAAGAAAGTAGCCCCATGGAGGTATAGAGACTAATGGATAGTAAAGAAGTAAAAAAATGGTACTATGTACTGCCGATTATTTCCATATTAATGTTTATTGTCCTCTGGATCTTTCTTTCTATTCCGGCAGACAGTATGATTCCTTCTCCTAAGGAGACTTGGTTACGTTTTGCAGATATCTGTGTTCATCCGATCTCACAGGCGATCCTGATTGTACATATCTGGTCAAGCCTTCGCCGTGTTCTGATCGCTTTTGCTTTCGCTATATTCCTGGGAGTACTCCTTGGAGTAGGACTAGGATGGAGCAAAACATTTTATTCTATCTTCGATCCGGTTTTCGAACTTCTCAGACCGATTCCACCGATTGCCTGGATTCCATTGATTATTTTGTGGTGCGGTATTGGTGAATTGCCGAAGATCATTATCGTATTCATAGGATCTTTCGTTTCCATCGTTTTGAATACGTACGCAGGTATCAAAGATATCGATCCGCTGATTATTAATGCAGGTAAAGTTCTTGGGGCTAATAAAAGGCAGTTATTGTTCGAAGTTGCTTTGCCGGCAACAATTCCGGCAATTCTTGCAGGTATCAGAACCGCTCTTTCCAGTGGGTGGATGTGTGTAGTAGCGGCAGAGATGATTGCTGCAAGACAAGGTGTTGGATTCCTGATCGTACAGGGACAGCAGTCCGGAGATACCGCTCTGATCGTAGCATGTATGCTGGTCATCGGTGTTGTGAGCATGTTGATGTCAACGTTCTTAAGTAAGATGGAAGGAGTTCTGTGTCCATGGAAGTTCGGAAAAACAAAATAATGGTAGAAAATCTCTGCAAAACATATCATACCAACAGCGGAGACCATGAGGTATTAAAAGATATTTCCTTCAATGTAGAGGAAAATGAGTTTCTGGTTCTTCTGGGACCAGGACGTTGCGGAAAAACAGTTTTACTGAATATCCTGGCAGAGCTGGAGGAGCAGGATTCCGGCAAAATAATTTTTGACGGCGGCCGTCCGGAAATGGGTAATATTGGTCTGGTATTTCAGAAATATGCACTGTTTCCCTGGAAAACCGTTATGGGAAATGTGGAAATGAGTCCAAAGCTTAAAGGTGTGGATAAGGCTACAAGACAGGCAAATGCGCAGGAGTATATAGATCTGGTAGGATTGCATGGATTTGAAAAACATTTACCTAAACAGCTTTCCGGTGGTATGAAGCAGCGTGTTGGTATTGCCAGAGCATATGCTACAGAAGCAGATATCATGTTGATGGATGAGCCATTCGGTGCTTTGGATGCACAGACCAGATATTCTATGGAGGATGCAATTATCAATATTTGGGAGAAAAACAAAAGAACGATCGTTTTTGTAACCAATAATGTGGAAGAAGCTATTTACCTGGGAGATAGAATCATTCTTCTGTCTTCAAGGCCGGCGACGATCAAAAAGGAGTATAAAGTTGATCTTCCGAGACCGAGAAGTTATACAGACAGAGCATTTCTGGAGCTTCGTAATGAGATCGTAGCAAATACCGATCTGGATGTCTGATGAATATCACAGGAGAAAACGAACATGAGTGATGATGTAAAAGTAAAAGTAAGAGGATTAACAAAAAAATTCGGTGATCTTCTGGTTTTGGATAATATCTCTTTTGATATTAAAAAAGGAGACTTCGTTTGTATCGTTGGTCCTACAGGATGTGGAAAAACAACATTCCTTAATTTGCTGGTTAAGCTTCTGGAGCCTACATCCGGTCAGATCCTGATCGATAATGAACCGGCGGATCCCAAAAAACATAATATTTCTTTTGTTTTCCAGGAACCGTCTGCATTCCCGTGGCTTACAGTTGAGCAGAATATTCAATATGGAATGAAAATCAAGAAACTTGCGCCGGAGGTGATCAAGGAAAGAACAGAAGAGATACTGACGGCACTTGGCCTTTCTGATGTAAGAAATTCCTTCCCGAGAGAATTAAGCGCATCTATGGAACAGCGAGTAGTTATAGGGCGCAGTTTTGCGATGCATCCAGATCTGTTGCTGATGGATGAGCCATATGCACAGATGGATATCAAGGTCAGATATTATCTGGAGGATCAGGTTATCAAGCTGTGGCAGCAGACAGGAAGTACGGTTCTTTTTATTACGCATAATATTGAAGAGGCAGTATATCTTTCAGAAAAATGTCTGATTTTAACTAATAAACCGGCAACGATCAGAGAAGAGAAAAAAATTGATTTGCCGAGACCGAGAGATATTGCTTCTGAGGAGTTTATTGAGCTTCGTGAGTATATTACTAAGCAGATCAAGTGGTGGTAAAGGATGGAAGGAAAGCAGAATAATACGTGGAGTTTGTTTATACTTCCTGTGATATGGGGTACATATTATGTGGCCAGCCAGAAACTGGTAGGATATACATCAGTTTTTGTATCCGGACTTTTAATACGTTTAGTGACATTTTTCCTGTTGCTCCTGATCATGTGTAAAAAAGGCGAGATTGGAAATCTGTTTCGGGTTAAAGGTGCGAGACATAGATTATGTATCATCGGAACACTGGGATTCTTACTGGATGTAACTGCGTTTATCGGTCTTTCTTTATCATCAGCAGCAACAGGTACAGCACTTCTTAAAACAGATGTGATTATGGTCAATTTGATATCTGTTTTAATCTATAAAAAGAAGCTGAATTGGAAGTCCTGGGGATACACTTTTATCATGTTGTTTGGTGTATTCATGGTTATGGGAGTGAATTTCACGAACTTTAAGATCAGTGACAAGGGAAATATTTTTTTTCTCCTGAGTGCGTTGTTTGTATCTATTAATGCTTTTGTCATTAAGGGCACACAGAATAAGAAGAATGTAGAGATACCGGTAAGTGATGATGTGATTGCGTTTTACAATAACGGAATTACTATGATCCTGTTTGCAATATCAGCTATCGTAACAGGAACTGTCGGACAGGTCAAAAATGTTTTTGCAGATGGTCATGTTGTATTGGCTATGGCGCTGGCAGCATTAGGCCAGACGATGGTTTATGTGGTTTATTATTATAATCTACGAAATTACGCAGTTTGGCTTGTAAAAATCTGTTTGTTGTTAATGCCGATTTTTTCAGCACTGGTAACACTTGTTCTTTTCCATGAAAAACTTGCAATAATGCAGTATGTGGGAATGGTTATCGTCATTCTGGGAGCGATAGGAATATTGATGCAGCAGAGAACGACGGATGAGATACAAGAAAAGGAGAGTAATTAATATGATGTGGAATTATACACAGCCTGTAAACATTAAGTTTGGAGCAGGAGTTCTGGGTCAGTTAAAAGAAATAGCAAAAACAATGGGGATAGAAAGAGGAATTCTGGTGAGTGATCCGTTTTTTGCAAAAAATGGTCTTGCTGACAAGATCATGAAAGAAAATGAAGGATTGCTGGTATGCATGTACAGCGATATTTCACCAAATCCGGAAACAACAGAAGTAGATGCTTGTGCACAGATCATGCGAGATAACAAGGTACAGTTTACTGTAGCACTGGGCGGAGGAAGTTCGATGGACTGTGCGAAGGCAGCATCTACGGTATGTTTTACAGAGGACTCTATTGAAAAATACCATATGACCGGTGTAGTGCTTCCGAAAGAGCATTTACCGATCATTGCAGTGCCGACAACGGCCGGTACAGGAAGTGAAGTTACTTGTGTATCTGTTTTGTCAAATCATGCACAAGGCAAAAAAGGTCCAATTAACAATGACAATTTTTATCCGGCAATCGCATTGATCGATCCGGAACTTACATATACTCTTCCAAAATATCAGACGGCCAGCTGTGGTATTGATGTTTTGTGTCATGCACTGGAAGGATTCTGGAGTAAGGGCCATCAGCCGATCTGTGATGCTTTGGCGCTGCATGCATGCCGCCTGGTCTTTACTTACCTGCGCAGAGCTTATGAGGACGGAAGTGATAAAGAGGCGAGAGAGAAACTGGCAGAGGCATCTGTAATAGCTGGGATGGCATTTACTCTTCCGAAAACAACATCTTCCCATGCGTGCTCATTTCCGTTGACAAATTTTTATCACATTCCGCATGGGGAAGCCTGCGGTCTGACTTTGGATTATTTTGCAAGAGTAAATGCAAAGGATACAGGTGCAGAAGGCCAGAGAATCAACGAGTTTGCAGCACAGCTGGGCTTTAAAGATATGCTGGAAATGGCAGATGAAATTCTGAAGCTTAAAGAAGATCTGCATCTGAGAACCGATCTTAAAGAATTTAATCTTACAGACGAACAGGTGGAGGAACTGGTACAGACTAGTCACCATCCGAATATGCTGAATAATCCAGTGGAAATCACTGATGAGATTCTGCGGGATATGTATCAGTCAATGAGATAGTAAAGAATTTTCTTGTGGAGATAGGCAAATGGATAAATACAGAGAGTTACAGAAAAAAGCATTAAAAATTCGCGAACTTACCATGAGAACGATTGGGCATCGTGGGTTTGGCCACATCGGAGGATCCCTTGATCTGGCAGAAGTGATGGCGGTTCTTTATTTCGACGCGATGAAAGTTG
>CALZOU010000027.1 GCA_945827805.1 uncultured Lachnospiraceae bacterium | reverse complement strand
CCGGGCCCGGGCGGTCGGCTGGGAAGAACGGTGCTGTCTTGTACAGTACGGAGCCAGCCTGATCGCAGAAAAGACCCAGGGCTGGGCTGAGGCGAAAGAAAAGCATCGTTTGTGCAGGGAACGGGCAGAGTTTTTGACGGAATGGATGCATCGGCAGGAGGAAAGCGGGCAGGATCCGTCGCCGGCAGAGTTTATTGAGGAACAGAAAAAGGCGCTGCAGATCCGGCATAAGACCATGCCCCTGCAGGAAAACGAGTTGCGGGAGGAGAAATTGAAACTGGGAATGCTGGATGATTTTTACAGCTTCTGCCTGAAACATCAGGCGGTTTCGGCAGGTGACTGCGAAAAAATGACCGGAGAGTGGCTTGGCGGGCAGCAGAAGAAAACGGAAAAGCTGGTGGATGAATGCAGCCGGCAGACCGGTCGGGTGCTTGGCTTTTTTCATGAGGCCTGGCAGGACGATGCAGAGTATCTGCAGCTGATCGAGGCCATGACACAGCATGAGGCTACAGTATTGTTTCTGCATGAGCGTCCCCAGAGGCTGTATGAGGAGTATATTCCCCGGCTGATTCTGGAGGATGAGACGAAGGCGCTTTTGCGGGAAGTAGAGGCAATGAAAAATACTACGGTATGATTTTTTGCACACGGATTACATATATATCGGGCGGAAAACGGGAAGATTTAGAAAAATAAGGAATAGGATATATGGATAGGACCATATAGTATAAGAAAACGGGAAAAGCTATGCTGAATTTTCTCTGGGCCGGAATGCTTCTTCTTGGCATCGTATACGCGGCTTTTAACGGTACATTGCCGGAGGTGACGGAGGGCTGTCTTAATGGCGCGAAGGAGGCGGTGGAGCTGTGTCTGTCTGTGGCAGGTGTGGTGGCTTTCTGGAATGGCTTGATGACAATCGCAAAAGAATCGGGGCTGGTCTCTCTGGCGGCAAGGAGAGTCCGGCCTTTTCTGGTATGGCTGATGCCGGGCCTTAAGGGGCAGGATGAGGCACTGGATGCGATTTCTGTCAATATGGCAGCCAATGTACTGGGGCTTGGCTGGGCAGCTACGCCGGCGGGATTGAAGGCTATGGAGAAACTGGAAAAGATAGAGGAAGAACGGCGCAGAGATCAGGCGCAGATGCTGCCGACAGAGCAGAGAAATTTACGGCGGACATGGCATGGGAAGGCTATGCCAGAGGGCGTGGCCAATAATGAGATGTGCACCTTTCTGATTCTGAACATTTCTTCTTTACAGTTGATTCCGGTGAATGTGATCGCCTACCGCAGCCAGTATGGAAGCGTGGATCCTGCGGCTGTGGTGGGCCCGGGGATCGTGGCTACGGCGGTAAGTACGGGGGTGGCTGTTGTTTTTTGTAAAATGATGAATAGAAGAAAGGCTTCCGGGAAAAAATGAACCTACTTTCCTTTGTGTCTGCACTGATGATTCCGCTTCTGACCCTGTATGTCATCGGGTATGGTCTTTTGCGAAAAAAAGACTGCTACGAAATATTTGTGCGGGGAGCAAAAGAGGGAGTACATACGGCTCTTGAGATCCTGCCCACGCTGATCGGGCTGATGACGGCGGTATCAGTGCTGCGGGCCTCGGGATTTCTGGAGGCTTTCAGTGAAAAACTGGGAATATTTACAGGATACATCGGGCTTCCTGCACAGCTGGTGCCTCTTTGCGTAGTACGGCTGTTTTCCAACAGCGCTGCCGTAGGACTTCTGACGGATCTGTATGCCAGGTATGGGACGGATTCTGTGATCGGCTATACGGCATCACTGATCATGTGCTGTACGGAAACACTTTTTTATACCATGTCTCTTTATCTCATGCATGTGGGGATCCGAAAAAGCCGGTTTGTTCTGCCTGGGGCGATGCTCAGCGTACTGGCCGGAATCGCCGCCAGCATATGGCTGGGGCGAATGGTCTAAAACCGTTGATTTTTGGCGAAAAATCGGGTATGATGAAAAAACAGAGACGGAGGTGGCGATATGGATCACTACGGGACATTTAACGATGTATTATCAAATCTTTTTCAGGAAATTATGGCCATTGAAGGCCGGGCACTGATCACAGAAGAATTTTCCGATATTTCAAATAACGATATGCATATCATAGAGGCTGTGGGTATTGAGGAACCCCGCAATATGTCGACTGTTGCGGCAAAACTGATGGTTACTGTGGGCACGCTGACAACGGCGGTAAACAGTCTGGTAAAGAAGAGTTATATAAACAGAGTGCGCAGCGAAAAAGACCGAAGGATCGTACTTCTGTCACTGACCGAGAAAGGACGCAGGGCCTACGACCATCATCGCAGATTCCATGAGGAGATGATCAGGGCCGTAATGACAAACCTTTCCGAGGAAGAGGCAAATGTACTTGTCAAAGCGCTGAAAAATGTCAGCGATTTCTTTAAAAAGCAAAAATAGAATATTGCAGCCGGTATGGATCCTAGAATCTGTATCGGCTGTTTTTCGTTACCAGCATAAAAGGAGGGGAAGCTGCCTGCCCGCCTGCAGCTTCCCCTCCTTTTATGCGTCCTCTGCTATGCCCAGGCTGTTTTTGACCTGCACTCTCAGAATGGGAAATGGACACGGCCCCGCTTCCAGAACCGCCCGGTGAAATTCCGTCAGAGAAAAATCATCCCTCAACTCCTCTTTGCATTCTGCTCGAAGATCCAGAAAAGAAAGGCACCCCAGGTAATAACGAAGATAATTCCCGGGATTCTCCACAATATACTGATACAGCTCCTTGCCGGCAGCTGCATCTGTGATGCCGATATCGGCAAGAAAGCTTAATGTTTTGTCAATATCCCACCCTTCCCCGTGAATACCGATATCCAGAAGAGATGCGATACAGAGATTCAGAGAACGGTCCAGCCAGTAAACCTTAGCGCCATCCCATGTCTTGCCCGAAAGTTCACAGATCAGAGATTCCGTATAGGTGGCCCAGCCCTCGGTGTAACCGCCAAAGGAAAGCAGCCGGCGGATCAGAGGAGGCCGTCTGCTGTAATAATAGGTATTCTGGTACAGATGGCCGGGGAAACCTTCGTGGGCCAGTGTTGTATACAAGGAGAAGCCGGAGAGTTCATTTTGCGGGTTCAGATAGATCGTATTTTCTGTCAGATCATCCGTGGGAGGAACCATATAGAAGGCAGGACTGGCATAGGAAGAAAGCTCAGGGGAGACTTCTTTGAGGATCCAGGAGACCTTTGGCCCCTCAGGAAAACATGATGTTATGCGCTCACTCAGTTCTGTGACCATATCGGCCGCATCCATACGATCATAGGTGGAAGAACTGTTCAGGGCAGCAAGATCAAGCTGTCTGACCGCCTGTATATCGGAGATGAGCTGTGTGTACAGGCGCAGGCGTATTTCCTCAAGTGAGAGATCTGTGCCGCAGATATATTGTACACAGGCCTCATAGTAGTCGCGGCCCCCGGGATACGCGCACAGACCGGTAAGGGATCCCGCCTCATCCTGCATGGCCTGAAAGCCGGAAATCAGCGTATGATAAGCCGCAAAAACGTGATCTGTCAGCAGAGAGAAATGCTGATCTTCCAGAGAAATCTGTTCTTTTTCAGACAGAAAATCACAGTCCCGGCATCGGGAGACAAAAACCGTCTGCAGAAAGTGTTCGGGGCTCTCCTCACCGAGAAATTCCCGGCACTGATCGATCAGACTGTCCAGTGTTTCCGCGGCGGGAATAATCCCCTGAGCGATCTTTTCCTGCTGCCAGGAAAGATATTCTCCGAGATAACGATCCGTATCTTCAAGGAGAAGAAAATATGTATCAATATCCTCACGACAGCGAAATTCATATTCTGCAAGGAGAATGGGCAGCTGAGCCTGTATGCCAAGACTGGAACTGGGCTGTTCCAAAAATATACAGCCGTCCTGCAGCTTTTTCTCCAGAGAATTCTGCCAGCTCATTATATTAAGAATCAGAGCCTGCTCACCCGACAGATGATCCGGATCAAAGGCGGAAAGAAGCGCTGACTGATTTTCAAGGGATGCTCTGGCGGATGTATCGTCTGCCGAAGGAAAATTTCCCAGAGTGACCGTGTCACAGGAAATTCCCCGGGCTTTGGGATCTGCCAGCGTGTAGTGTAAAGAAAGTGTATCCTGGGACAAAAGCTGCCGGCAGTACAGTTCTGTGAATCGGTTAAAAGCCAGACTGTCTGTGAAAAGAAAACGAATGGTTATGGATGCAGATAAAATGAGAATAATGATAATGACGGAAATAAACAGAGCCCTGTTTTTTCTGAATGATAATTTTTCTGACATAAAGCCTTCCCTGGGACCATGTGCCTTGATAGCAATGTATGACGAGGCGGTCTGTCCTATGACGAAATGTTGAAAGAACAGATAAATCCCCATGAATTGTCAGATTGTGGAAATTGCACAAAAATATGTCGATGCAAAATAAAGGGTGTCGATAACTGTGGAAAACAAATCGGGTTATCCACACATAAAATCACTTAAAAACAGGGAAATTTCGGTTATACACAGAGTTATCCACATTATCCACAAAATAATCCCCGGAAATTTGCGCTTTACATAACGCAAAAGACAAACGGGTGTTCTGTGAAAAATGGATAAATCGACAAAAAACTCAAAATAACAGTTGACATTTTGTCTTTCTGACAGCGGCGGAAAGCAACGAGAATTGAATAAACAATTCTGACAACTTGGAAAAGAACAGACATAAGGGGATAACACACAGAAAAAAACAGATTCTCTTCTTATTTTAAGTGAATTTTACTATGGATTTTTCTGTAAAACATAGTATGATAATACCGTATTCGGGCGAATATGCATTTATTAATGATATTCAAACGATATCCTGGCTGGAAAGGAAGTGACATATTTTGGAAGCCTATATTTCAACGATTCAGGAAGAACTGGAATGTGAAGTCATCAATATCGGCGGTGTCGGAATTCATGAATCGGTCATTGTTACTTTGTTCATCAGTATCCTTCTGCTGGTACTGGGGCTGGTTCTGACCAGCGGATTCAGGGTTGAAAATCCCTCCAGACGTCAGTTGGCCGTGGAGTCCTTTGTACTCTGGCTGCAGAAATTTTTTGAGGGTCCTCTGAGTCCGAAGGGAAAACGGTACGCGCCGTACATGATGACCATTGCCTGCTATGTCGCACTGGCGAATATCTTTTATGTATTTGGCATCAAGCCGCCGACAAAAGATCTGACAGTTACGGCTGCTTTGGCTGTTATGTCCATCGTGCTCGTACAGATGGCCGGAATTCAGACGAAAGGCGTGAAAGGCTGGCTGCACAGTTTTCTGGAGCCCATGCCCGCCATGCTGCCCATGAACATTCTGGAACTTTTTATTAAACCTGTATCCCTCTGCATGCGACTGTTTGGTAATGTACTCGGTGCCTTTATCATTATGTGTATGATCGAGGGTCTGGTGCGGATCATCGTACCGGTTCCGTTCTCGTTGTATTTTGATTTCTTCGACGGACTGATCCAGGTGTACGTATTTACCCTGCTGACATCCATGTATATTGCAGAGGCAGTGGAGTAAAAGAACGTTTGTTTAGCTAATTTTAGGAAAGATTTTTTTGAGAAAAGGAGAATAAGATTATGTTTACAGCAATTGGCGCAGCTATCGCAGCTCTTGCAGGCGTAGGTGCAGGTGTAGGTATTGGTATTGCTACAGGTAAGGCAGTAGAAGCTATTGCCCGTCAGCCGGAAGCGGCAGGAGATATCCGTTCCACCATGCTGATCGGTGCGGCCCTGGCAGAGGCAACTGCCGTTTACGGTTTCGTTATCGGCGTTCTGATCATTCTTTTCCTGGGAGCATAACGATAGAAAGGCGGTATAGACAATGTTAAAGTTCGACATAGTGAACTTTGTTTGCGTCGTTGTCAATTTGCTGGTTCTTTATGTGCTGATGAAAAAGTTTGTCTTTGGCCGTGTGACAAAGATCATTGATGCCAGACAGGCCCTGCTGGAGGAAAAGAAAGCCAGCGTGGCTAAAGCACAGGAAGAGGCAGACAGGCTGAAAAAAGAATATCAAAAGAGCCTGGAAAATGCCAATGAGACTTCTGTTCAGATCGTAAAAGAAGCAAAGAGCAGAGCCCGTGCGGAGTACAATAAGATCATGGCCCGTGCGGCAGCCGATGCGGAGGCGATGAAAGCCGGTGCAGAAAAGGCTATCGCTACAGAGCGGGAGAAACAGATGGATGAGCTGCATGTGCAGATCATGGATCTGGCTGTGGAAGCGGCAGGAAGAATCATGGCAGAAAAGAGCAGTCCGGAAACGGACAAGGCGCTTTACGACGCGTTTATAAAAGAAGCAGGAGATGTTGACAATGCAAAAAACGAGTAATTTCGCCCGCAGACTCTGCAATCTGCCCGTAACGGAGGGTATGGTGCAGGAAATGCGTCAGGTATTTGTGGATAACCCGTTGATGCAGGCAGCCCTGATGGATCCTACGGTATCTCTGCAGGAAAAAGAGGGCGTCATTAATCGACTGTTTCCACAGGAATTTCGCATTTTTCTTGCGGATCTGGCACAGCAGGGAGGTATCGGTGACATCGGTGCCATCTGTGATGAGTTTCTCCGGCTCAGAGATGAGAGAAATCAGATCATCAAAGCTACATTGACCTGTGTCAATGAACCGGAAGAGGAACAGCTGGAAAAGATCCGGAAGTTTATTATTACAAAATATAACTGTAAAAAGGCAGAGATCGAGATTGTTAAAGATGAGTCCCTGATCGGTGGTTTCAAGCTGCAGGTAAAAGATCAGGTATTCGACTGGAGTCTGAATGGCCGTATGCAGGAGCTTCAGCACTCCATGAGCAAAAAGGCCAGAAGTCTGACGGCGGATGACAATTCTGAAAAGGTCATCTCTGTACTTAAGGAAGAGATCTCCCATTTTAATTTTGAAAGAAACAACCAGGAAAACGGTACCGTTGTCCGTATCGGTGACGGTATTGCTACTGTTTACGGCATGAGTCATGCCATGTATGGTGAGGTTGTTGTCTTTGATACCGGTGTCAAGGGTCTGGTACAGGATATCCGCCATGACAGTATCGGCTGTATTCTTCTCGGCTCTGATAAGGGTATCAAGGCGGGAACACGTGTTACCTGTACAGGCCGTAAGGCGGGGGTTCCGGTATCTCAGGAGCTTCTGGGACGTGTAGTCAACGCTCTGGGTGAGCCCATTGACGGTAAAGGTGATTTTAACATCGAGGAATATCGTCCCATCGAGCATGAAGCACCGGGCATTGCTGCCCGTAAATCCGTTACCGTACCTCTGGAGACCGGTATTCTGGCCATTGATTCCATGTTCCCCATCGGCCGCGGACAGCGTGAGCTGATCATCGGTGACCGTCAGACCGGTAAGACATCCATTGCCACAGATACGATCATCAACCAGAAGGGTAAGGATGTGATCTGTGTATACGTGGCTATCGGTCAGAAGGCCTCTACGATCGCCAAAATCGTGAATACACTTACAAAAAACGGAGCCATGGACTATACCATCCTGGTAACCGCTACCGCCAGCGAGCCGGCGCCGCTGCAGTATATCGCACCCTATTCCGGTACAGCTATGGCAGAGTTTTTCATGTATCAGGGCAAGGACGTGCTGATCGTTTACGATGATCTGTCCAAACATGCGGTTGCTTACCGTGCGCTGTCTCTTCTGTTGGAGCGTTCTCCGGGCCGTGAGGCTTATCCGGGTGATGTATTCTATCTGCATTCCCGTCTGCTGGAGCGTTCCTGTCGTCTGAATGAGGAAAACGGCGGCGGTTCCATCACGGCACTGCCGATCATTGAGACACAGGCAGGTGATTTGTCTGCCTATATTCCGACCAATGTAATTTCCATTACCGACGGTCAGATTTTCCTGGAGAGCGATCTGTTCTTCTCCGGACAGCGTCCTGCCGTTAACGTAGGTCTGTCTGTATCCCGTGTAGGTGGCGCAGCTCAGGCAAAAGCCATGAAAAAGGCCAGCGGAAGTATCCGTATCGACCTGGCCCAGTATCGCGAGATGGCCGTATTTACCCAGTTTTCCTCTGATCTGGATGCAGCAACCAAAGAGCTTCTGGATTACGGAGAGGGCCTGATGGAGCTGTTAAAACAGCCGCTGTGCAATCCGTTGTCCATGCCGGAGCAGGTCATCACCCTGGTGGCAGCCACCAATAAAGTTTTCCTTGGCATTCCCACCAAGCAGGTCAAAGAGGCACAGTTGGGCATGCTGAAATATTTCAGGGAAGACTATAATCATATTATTGAAGAACTGGAGAACAGTAGAGTTCTAAACGATGATCTGAAGGACGATATCCTGAAAGCAGCAAAGGAATATAAGAGCAAGGTGTTAAGTAATGGCTAGTTCGAAAGAGATTCAGAACCGAATTAAGAGTATTAAAGACACCATGAAGATCACTAATGCCATGTATATGATCGCCTCTTCCAAATTAAGAAAGGCCAAGAGCGAATCCGATAAGACGGAACCGTATTTCTTTACCATCCGTCAGGTCATGGCATCCGTGGAAAAAAGTATTCCGGAGGGCATGCCACATATTTATCTGGGACGTAAAAAAGCGGATCATGAAAAAAATTACGGTTATGTGATCCTGACCGCGGACAAGGGATTGTCCGGCGCTTACAACCACAATATCGTCAAGCTGGTGCAAAAGGAGCTGGATAAACATCCTGACCAGAACAGTCTGTATGTTGCCGGTCGAAGCGGTCGTCATTATTACCGAAAAATAGGGGCAAATGTTATGCACAAGTTCCATTACATCGTGCAGGAACCGTCACTGGACCGTGCCCGTTTTATGATGACCCGTGTGCTGGATGACTATAAAGAGGGCAGAATCGACGAGCTGTATATCGTATACAGCCGGATGATCTCGCCGCTGGCCTGTGCGCCGGAGATCAAAAAGCTGCTTCCGGTAGATGATGAGAGCTTTAACGATATCCGTACAGGATCGGAGGATGAGGAAAAGCCCATCGATCTTCTGCCGTCTCCGGCAGCGGTACTGGACAGTGTAGTGCCCAACTATATTCATGGTGTTATCTATGGTGCTTTGGTGGAATCCTTCTGCAGTGAGCAGAATTCCCGTATGCTGGCCATGCAGTCAGCCACAAATAATGCGAAGGAGATGCTGCATGATCTGAATATCGAATCGAATCGTATTCGTCAGGCGGCCATCACGCAGGAGATCACAGAGGTTATCGCCGGCGCTAAAGCACAGAAAAAGAAACAGGAGTAACAAGTATGAATAAAGGTAGAATCGTGCAGGTCATGGGACCTGTCATCGACGTTGAATTTGAAAACGGCGACCTGCCTATGATCAAGGATGCTCTGGAAGTAATGAACGGCAATAAAAAATGCGTTATGGAAGTTGCCCAGCATATGGGTAACAATATCGTGCGCTGTATTATGCTGGCTTCCAGCGAGGGCCTTCATAAGGATATGGAGGTAACCGCAACAGGCTCCGGTATCAAGGTTCCCGTGGGTCCGAAGACCCTGGGACGTCTGTTCAACGTACTTGGTGAGACCATTGATAATAAAGAAGAGATCACAGACTGTGAGAAATGGGTCATCCACAGAGATCCGCCCTCTTTTGAGGAACAGAGTCCGGTAGTGGAGATCCTGGAGACCGGTATAAAGGTTATCGACCTTCTGGCACCTTATGCAAAGGGCGGTAAGATCGGTCTGTTCGGTGGTGCCGGCGTTGGTAAGACGGTACTGATCCAGGAGCTGATCCAGAATATTGCCACAGAGCACGGCGGATATTCCATTTTCACCGGTGTAGGTGAGCGTTCCCGTGAGGGTAATGACCTCTGGACGGAGATGGGTGAGTCAGGCGTACTGCAAAAGACAGCCCTGGTATTCGGTCAGATGAATGAGCCGCCGGGAGCCCGTATGCGTGTGGCGGAAACGGGACTGACCATGGCAGAATATTTCCGTGACCGTGAGCATCAGGATGTGTTGTTGTTTATTGATAATATTTTCCGTTTTGTACAGGCTGGTTCTGAGGTATCCGCGCTGCTTGGCCGTATGCCTTCCGCTGTTGGTTATCAGCCCACACTGGCTACGGAGATGGGTGAGCTGCAGGAGAGGATCGCCTCTACAGCCAGCGGTTCCGTTACTTCTGTGCAGGCCGTATATGTACCGGCGGATGACCTGACTGACCCGGCACCGGCGACAACCTTTGCCCATCTGGATGCTACCACTGTTCTTTCCCGTAAGATCGTGGAGCAGGGTATCTATCCGGCGGTAGATCCGCTGGAGTCAAACTCCCGTATTCTGGAGCCGGATGTGGTAGGCGAGGAGCATTATGAGGTAGCCCGTCAGGTACAGGAATATCTGCAGAAGTACAAAGAACTGCAGGATATCATCGCTATTCTTGGTATGGAAGAACTGTCCGATGAGGATAAAAAGGTGGTATTCCGTGCCCGTAAGATCCAGCGTTTCCTGTCTCAGCCGTTCCATGTGGCTGAAAACTTCACCGGTGTCAAGGGTGAGTATGTGCCGCTGAAGGAGACAATCCGCGGATTTAAGATGATCCTTTCCGGTGAGATGGATGCTTATCCCGAAAGTGCATTTTTCAATACAGGTACTATTGATCAGGTAATTGAAAAAGCGAATGCAATGAAAGAACAAGGGTGATCTTCATGAATGAATTTCAGTGTATCATTGCTTCCAGTGATAAGATTTTTTACGATGGCCCCTGTCTTTCTCTCGTAGTTCCTGCCTGGGACGGTGAATATGCGTTTATGGCCAAGCATCAGGAGTGTGTGGCTGCTGTTTCTATAGGAACTCTCAGAGTGAAAAAGCCGGATGGCTCTGTTGTGCTGGGTGTCTGTGGCCTGGGTCTTGTGTGTTTCGAGAAAAACCGGGCGGTGGTTCTGGTGGATACTATTGAGCGTCCTGAGGATATCGATGAGGTGCAGGCCCGTCGTGCCAAGGAGCAGGCTGAGGAAGAACTCAAGGAGGCCAAGAGTCAGCAGGAGTACAATGCTTCGCAGGCTGCGCTGGCCAGAGCGATCTATCGGCTCAGTGCGCGTGGAAAATATGTTCACGATCAGAAGTTGCGTTAATAAGAATGTTGATAAAAAACACCGTTTTGTGGCCTTTTGTGAGGGGTTGCGGGACGGTGTTTTTGTGTGGGGAGGACGGTAGGGATTGGAAGGGGGAGGAGGTGTGGATGGATGGACGGCAGCGCCCGGAAACGGCGGGGGACAGTGCTGTGGTTTTCAAAACAAGCGCAACGCTTCGAAAAGCTAAGTGCCAACTGCGACTAACGCGTTCAGGAATGCCTTCACGCGTAAGTCTTCGTAGGCACTGGATCTTTTCGAAGCTAAAGGCGCGCTTTGAATTGTTTTGAAAACCACAGCACTGTCCCCCGCCGTTTCCGGACTCTGCCTGATTTTATGTTTCTTTTACATTTAGTCGGGGAATACTGTGGTACAATAGGGAAACAAAATGAAGAAAAGGAGGTCGACAAAATGTTGTATTTTGACTGGACCTATAGTCTGATTCTGATTGCTATGGTGATTTCCATGGTGGTGCAGGCGAGGATGCAGAGTACGTTTTCACGGTACAGCCGTGTGGCGAATGGCCGGGGGTTGACGGGGCGGGAGGCTGCCCGGATTCTTCTGGACCGGCAGGGGATGTATCAGGTGCAGGTGGTACCGGTTTCCGGGCATCTGTCGGATCATTATGATCCCAGAAGTAAAACCGTTCGTCTTTCGCAGGATGTGTATAACAGTAATTCGCTGGCGGCTCTTGGTGTTGCTGCCCATGAGTGTGGTCATGCGGTGCAGGATGCCAGGGGATATGTGCCCTTGAAGATAAGAGGAGCTTTGGTTCCGGTGGCTAATTTTGGGTCTCAGCTTTCCTGGCCGTTGTTTCTGGCGGGGCTGATCTTTTCGTATCGGCCGCTTCTGACGGCGGGTATTCTGCTGTTTTGCGGCGCTTTGCTGTTTCAGCTGGTGACGCTTCCGGTTGAGCTGAATGCTTCGCGCAGAGCCTTGCGGTCGCTGTCGGAGAATGGGATGCTGTATGAGGATGAGATTAAGGGAAGCAGGAAAGTGCTTAGGGCTGCGGCCATGACGTATGTGGCGGCGGTGATCACTTCACTATTGCAGCTGCTGAGACTTTTGATTTTGTCGAATAACAGGAGACGGGATTGAGTCAGGATGGACTGTGTCGAACAACCGTTTGACCGTGGCAAAATCCTTACCCATTACGATGGAGCAGTATGAGAAAATAAAGAATCATAGTGAATGTCGAAAAAAGAACATGGTGCAAAGACTAAAGCTCTAACATAACAGTTGCTATGAAATAATGGTTGTCATAATTGAAATTTAAGATGCCATTATTTTTTTCTACAGTCTCGCGGATGATCGGAATGCCAAAACCGTGATGAGTTATATCCTGTTTCGTGGTCGTAAGGTTTGGGTTTTGTTCAAGAACATTATAGCTGCACTTGTTTTTGATTTTGCATACAAGATAATTCTGTACACAATGGATGCTGATATGGATATCAGCGTCCTTCTCATGGAGACTGGCCGTGATTGCATTGTCCAAAAGGTTTAATAAAATGGTGCACAGAGTGTCTTCGGAAATATTTAAATGTTCAGGAATCAATATCTCGCTAAAAACTTTGATGTTATTTTTGCGACATTTCTGTATTTTCTGATTTAGGATATAGTCCATTAAAGTATTACCTGTCTGGATTTCTCCTAAGGAGGAGAGTTTTTCACCAATCACATGATTCAGATAATCTTCCAGCTGATCAAATTTTTTTTCGTGTATCAGTGTCTGGATATAAAAATATTTATTCTTCAGTTCGTGACGTTCTTTGCGAATCTCATCCTGCAAAATGATGGAGTAACGGTAGTGTGAAAGCTGTGCTTTCGTTTCCTGCAAAGCGGCATTCAACTGTTTTTTCTGCTCGTAGGAGCTGATGATTCCCGCAAAAAAATAGTAAATAATCGGCAGGTTTGTAATTATAATCGCCGCAAGGATAGGGGCAAATTTGACCCATAGCTTTGGTGTGTTGGACGTTATCAGTGTGGAAAGTAAAATACTGACAGGAAAATACAGGATCAGAAACATTTTCTTTGGCATACCCGATGTCATGGGAACAATCTGCACTTTGCAGAAGAAGACACAGAGCAATCCCAGAAGGAAAAATAAAAAGAATCCGCTTATAAAATCGATGAATGCATAAATATGTGGATCGATATAATTTTCAAGTTCGTATAACGGCGAAAGTACAATTTTATATAACTGGACAAATGTCAGAAAAAATAAAATGTAAGTAATCTTGCAGAAGGCGGACGACTGCAAAAACACAAAAGAGGAGATTAGCGCAACTGTAGCCACCGATAACAGAAATACACAGTAAGGGGAGCTCTTTTTCAGTACATTTGTGATGAACCAGTCGATTATTTTTTGAAAAACAAAGAATCCCCAAAAAGAAAACATAACATAAAGCTTGCGGGAAATATTCCTTTTTGGCTTACAAAATGTATATAAAAGGTACGAGATAAAAGCAAAAATAATGCTTCCCTGAAAGGTAAAATAGAGCTGATAAATAAATGTTCCCATAAAAATTTTCACTTTCTGTATACTTAATAAGTTGTGTTATATTTTAGAAAAAGCTGCTTTACTTCCTCTGTCTTTCCCCTGCTGATCGGAAGCCTGGTTCCATTGGTTAACTGCACAAAAGATTTTCCAATATGGAAAATATGCATATAGTTTACAAGATAACTCCGGTGGATTTTGATAAAGTGATAATCTGCGAGCTTTTCTTCTAATTCCATCAGTTTGCACCGGAATACGCAGGTTCCCTCTGTTGTGACGATGAGGCAGTCCTTGCGCTGTGCCTCAATATACAGAATATGTGAGATGGAAAAGGAATAAAGGTCGTTGGAGCCTTTTTCCCGCAAGTGTAAGAGTCTGCCCTTATTTTGCTGCCACTTATATATAATGGAATCAACGAGGGATGCAACCGTGTTCTCGAAAGCTTCTTTGCGTATAAATCGAAACGGCTGCACTTCAAAAGTCTGAAACACAAGTTCTTCTTTGTTGGAAATAAAGACCACAAGGGAATCGGATGAAAATTCCCGAATCTTTTTGCACACATCAATGCCATTGATCTCCGGCATTTCAATATCCAGAAAAATAACATCATAGTGATAATGCGCCTCATACATTTCCAGAAAACGGCTGCCGGAAGTAAAAGCGTCAAAAGCTACAGTCGTCCCTTTTTTGTCAAACTCCTGAATAAGTGTATTTTTTAAATGTTCTAAAATTACGGCTTCATCCTCAACAATAGCAGCCTGATACATGGCATCCCCTCCGGTTTTTTGGGTACAAATCTTTTTCTGTATTTGTTGTACCAAGTCGCTGGCGAATGGCTAGCTTCAGGTACGTGGAACTACTACTTCATTTATTTTAGCATAAATGAAAAAGGGCGAAAACAACAATTGGTGTCGTAAACGTGCATTTCGTACCAAATGGGCGAAAAACAAGAAATCAGTGCTAATATAAGCGTACCAAAACAAGCAAAGGAGAAGAAAGAGTATGATTTCATTAAACTGGAGTGACGTAATCAGTGTATTGAATATGTGTAAAGCATATCTCATTGCAATTGCGGCAGTGATTCTTATTGGAATTGTTGTCATCGTTGCCTGTAGGAAAAGGGAAGCGGCAATCAAAAAACTGATCAGAGGTAATGCAGGAATCGCAATGCTCGCACTAGTACTCGTCATTGCGAACCTGGCATGTACAGGACCGCTGTCCACATTGCTGAATCTGGCAGCGCAAAAAACGCAGATGGTCAGCGATGAAACAACGAAGCAGTCAAATGCAGACTGTCAGACCATTGCAGAAGAAGGTATTGTACTTTTGAAAAATGATGGACTTCTTCCGTTAAAAGACACACAGAAATTAAATGTGTTTGGATGGGCGGGCACAAACCCGATTTATGGTGGTTCTGGAGCGGGTGCGTTAAATGATCTGTATGACAGAGTGTCATTATTGCAGGGATTAGAGGATGCCGGATACGAAGTAAATGCAGAACTGACCGACCTGTACACAGGTCTTGGGGCCGAAAGAGCTTCTTATGGAAGCGACTGGAGTCTGCCGGAAGTACCAGTTTCTGATTATTCAGATGAACTGCTGAATAATGCAAAAAGTTTTTCGGATACCGCGCTGATTGTGATCGGACGCTGGGGCGGTGAGGGAAGTGATCTTCCAACGGATATGACAGCAGTAGAGTACACCGAAAACTCTTCTGCGTATGCGGATTTCCAGAAAGGACAGCATTATCTGGAATTGAGCCAGACAGAAAAAGATATGATCGGTATGGTTTGTGATAGTTTTGATAATGTTGTATTGATTTATAACGGACTTTCTACATTTGAACTGGGTTTTGTAAATGATTATCCACAGATTAAAGGTGTACTGTGGTGTCAGGGGGCAGGGCAGACTGGTTTTGACGGACTTGGAACTATTTTAAACGGTTCCGTCAATCCATCTGGAAAGACATCTGATACGTTCGTGTATGATCTTACTGCGACACCAACATGGAATAATTTTGGTGATTTTAAATACGACAATATGCAGGAATTTAAAATTGATGAGAGTGATCCTTACGTTGGTGGAGCAATGCCGACATTTGTAAACTACGTGGAAGGTATTTATGTCGGGTATCGTTTTTATGAGACGGCGGCACAGGAAGGATTTCTTAACTATGACGCCACTGTACTGTATCCTTTTGGATATGGCTTAAGCTATACTGATTTTACACAGGAAATCGAATCTTCTGCAATGGAGAATGGAACGATCACTTTAAATGTCAAAGTAACGAATACAGGTGATGTCGATGGAAAAGATGTTGTCGAAGTTTATTACAATCCACCATATACCAATGGCGGAATTGAGAAAGCGTCTGCAAATCTGATTACCTATGAGAAAACAGATGTGATCCGTCCGGGAGAGAGTACGAATGTTACACTGACATTTCAGACAGAGGATATGGCTTCTTATGATTATAAAGAACACGGATGTTATGTGTTAGAGCAAGGCGATTACGAGATTAGCATTAACAGTGATTCTCATCATGTGATCGATTCTGTTGTTTTCACCGTGGATCAGGATATTATTTATGATGAAAATAATGCTCGTACGACAGATCAGACTGCGGCAGTAAATCAGTTTGATTATGCTGAAGGACATCTGGAATATCTGTCTAGAGCAGATGGATTTGCGAATTATGAAGAGGCAACTGCCGCACCGGAGAGCCTGTCTATGCCGCAGGATCTAAAAGATGGATTCATTGTAACTTCGAATTATGAAATGCCGGAAATAGAAGGAGCTGTGATGCCGACAACGGGAGCAAAGAATGGTCTTACACTGGCAGAACTTCGCGGAGCAGATTATGAGGATGAACGCTGGGAAATACTGCTGGATCAGTTGACCATAGATGAAATGCAGGATATGATTGCGCATGCAGGATTCCAGACCGCAGCAGCCGCGAGCGTAGGAAAAGTGGCAACTGTGGATTGTGACGGACCATCGGCTGTCAGCAATAACTTTACAGGTGCTGGTTCTGTAGGCTTTCCATCCAATGTCATGATTGCATGCACCTGGAATGATGACTTGGCATACACTTACGGTTATGACATGGGTAAAATGGCGGCAGAACTCGGCTGCTCCGGCTGGTATGCACCATCTATGAATCTGCACCGCAGTGCGTTTGGCGGCCGGACCTATGAATATCCTTCAGAAGATCCTGTTTTGTCTGGAAAAATGTCTGCACAGGCAGTAAAAGGAGCCGCAGACAACGGTGTTTATGCCTATATGAAACATTTTGCAATGAATGAACAGGAAACAAACCGCTGGATAATGATCTGTACCTGGGCAAATGAACAATCCATGCGAGAATTATACTTAAAACCGTTTGAAATCTGCGTAAAAGAAGGAAATGTAACTGCGGTTATGTCATCTTTTAACTACATTGGAAACGTATGGGCTGGCGGTAATTACGAGCTGCAGACAACGTTACTCCGCGATGAGTGGGGATTCAGGGGCTTTGTGGAAACTGATTATTTTGCAGGAGCATTTAATATGAATGCAGATCAGGTAATTGCAACGGGAGGTTCCTGCTGCCTGTCCACCTTCGATGTCGGAACAAACTATGTATCGGATACCACGAATCCGAGTGCAGTTCTTTACATGAGAAATGCATGTAAAGATATCATGTACACAGTCGTAAATAGTAACGCATATGCAAGTGATACTGCAATTACGCTCACTGCATGGGTGAAACTAATGATCGCAATTGATATTATAGTAGGAGCACTGCTCATTTTCTGGGAAGTCTTGCTTATGAGAAATTACAAAAAAAGGAAAAAATAATAACTAATTAGTCAGTCGGGGATGCCGTTTTATTTAAGGATGAAGCGGCATCCTTATTTTTTACCTGGTTATTATAAAAAATTGCCAGGATAGGGGCTTGGCAATCATTTCTCTAGTATTTAGTCATCAATCCATTACAAAAATACACCCCGTATAAAAATCTCCAATCCGATCACAATCAGAATACAGCCGCCCAGAATCTGAGACTTCCCGGCCAGCCGTGTCCCAAAGGTCTTTCCAATACAGCATCCCGCCACACAGATTACAAAAGTAACGACTGCAATGATCAGTGAACAGACAAAAGCCATCAAAAGATCATACTCCACGATGGTAAATCCCACAGACAAAGCATCGATAGAGGTAGCGATACCCTGGATCATCAGCCCCACAAAACCGACGCGGGATGCGCCGCATTCTTCACTTTCGGGATGAATTCCATCCATGAGCATCTTGCCGCCGATATAGGCCAGAAGGATAAGCGCGATCCAGGGGATATATTTTTCAAAAGCATGAAAAAGCTGCGCGATGGTGTGTATACAGAACCAGCCGATCATGGGCATGATAAACTGAAAACCGGCAAAAACACCGGCGATCACCGCCATGCGCCTTCCTCGCATGCAGGGTTCATTCAGTCCGTTGGCCATGGATACGGAAAAGGCGTCCATAGCCAGGCCAACGCCTAAAAGGATACTGTTAAAAAAGAACATCAGATTCCAGGTCATACATTTTTCCTCCGTAAAATAAAAGGTATAATTGAAAGGTATCTGTGGAGACATTACACAGATACAAAGAAAGAGACCCATGTATGGTACGCAAAAACACCGGCAATACCGGCATTTTGAACCATACATGAGTCTCGCAATTTAAAACAAGCCAGACCGGACGGTCAGTATGTTGACTTGTTACGTTTCTTACGCTTGCTACTCCCTCATGGAGAACTTTGATTGCAACACTATCATATAGTGAAGAAAATGTCAACGAAAAATGTCAAGATAGGTCTATGTTTACAAGGGTGTTCTGTGGTAGAATAATGTTGCATCTCAAGCGGCAGTTATATATGATGGCTCCAAATGGATATATGCATTTGAATCCCGGTTTCTGTGCATCGCAAAGTACTGTTGTGGTGAACAGCAACAGAATCATAACCGGCAGAAACAGACGGATCGCTGACAGATACATTTATAAGAGGATGATGCATGAGTGTGCAATTTTCGCCGATGATTTTCATAAATTTGTATATGACATCTGTGAAAAGAATGTGCTGCATATCAGAGAGAACAATTATTACATATTAAAGAAGGGAAACATATCATGGAAAAAACAAAAGTATATTTTACCGACTTTAAAGCAACTGGCAGAGAGAACCTCCTGCAGAAGTTACATCGCCTGATGAAACAGGCCGGTTTTGAGACTATTGATTTTGAAAATAAATTTACAGCCATCAAGATCCATTTTGGCGAATACGGTAATCTGGCATTTCTTCGCCCGAATTATGCCAAGGTTGTAGCGGATTATGTGAAAGAGCTGGGTGGTAAGCCGTACCTGACTGATTGCAATACTCTGTATGTGGGCAGCAGAAAGAATGCGCTGGATCATTTGGATACTGCCTATGTGAATGGTTTTTCTCCATTCCAGACAGGCTGCCACGTGCTGATTGGTGATGGCCTGAAAGGTACAGATGAGACGCTGGTGCCTATCGATGGAGAATATGTAAAGGAAGCAAAGATCGGTTCTGCCATTATGGATGCGGATGTATTTATTTCCCTGACTCATTTTAAGGGACATGAAATGACCGGATTTGGCGGTGCCCTGAAAAATATCGGTATGGGCTGTGGTTCCCGCGCCGGAAAAATGGAGCAGCACAGAGAGGGTAAACCCCAGGTGGATCAAAAGCTGTGTGTAGGCTGTGGTTCTTGCCAGAAGATCTGTGCCCACGATGCACCGATCATCAAAGATAAGAAAGCGACCATCGACCATGACAAATGTGTAGGCTGCGGTCGTTGCCTGGCTGTATGTCCGAAGGATGCCATTGACGCTGAGGATAACAGAAGCATTGAGATGCTGAATTACAAGATGACAGAGTATGCGTGGGCTGTCTGCAAGGATCGTCCCTGCTTCCATATTTCTCTGATCTGTGATGTATCCCCGAACTGTGACTGTCATCCGGAAAATGATATTCCGATCGTACCCAACGTTGGCATGCTGGCTTCTTTTGATCCGGTGGCTCTGGACAAGGCATGTGCAGACCTGTGCAACCAGATGCAGCCGGTAGAGAAGAGTATTCTGGGAGAGAATATGAAGAAGCATGAGAACCATGAAGGTCATGATCATTTCCACATGACGCATCCGGATACAGAATGGCGTGTAGCCATTGCACACGGTGTGAAGATTGGTCTGGGAACTGACCAGTATGAGCTGATCCGTATCTGATAAGAAGGAAGTAGAATAAATGAGACTTAGAAATATTAAAGGGGCCCGTGAAGCTATCGAGGCAAGCCCCTATGTGATTCTGGATCCGGAAAACTACAAAGGCCGTTGGCATGGAGTATTCGTAAATGATCATCCGCTGCGATTGGAAGTGGGCATGGGCAAGGGTCAGTTTATTATGGAACAGGCCCGTCGCCATCCGGAGGTGAATTTTATCGGTATCGAGATGTATTCCAGCGTACTGATCCGTGCGCTGCAGAAGATGGAAGAGGAGGAACTGCCGAATCTTAAATTTTTAAGAATCGATGCCCGTACGCTGCCGGAATGTTTCGGGCCGGGCGAAGTGGACCGGATCTATCTCAATTTTTCCGATCCCTGGCCAAAAGACCGCCATGCCAAGCGGCGTCTGACCTCCCGTCAGTTTCTGGCCCGTTACGATCAGGTGCTGAAATCTGATGGCATCATTGAATTCAAGACAGATAACCGCCCCCTCTTTGATTTTTCTCTGGAGGAGGCAAAAGAGGCAAACTGGAACATCGACCTGTGCACCTATGATCTGCATCATGAGGAAGATCTGATGCAGGATAACATTATGACGGAATATGAAGCACGTTTTTCCGCCCAGGGGAATCCTATTCATAAGATGATCATCAGCCGTTGACGGACAAAAACCAGGGACAGCGAATATGTTAACAGTAAGAAAAAGGCGGAGTATGTGCCATGCGGCGTAAGCAAAAATGCTGTCTGTACGGCTGTCTGTGTAAACATGACCGTCTGGACCGGCAACTGTTGCTCCTGTACAGGCAGCTTTGCAAGTTAAAAAAATGTGTCTGCAAAACCTGTGAGAAGGACGAAAAAAGAGACGAAAAAAAGAACAGTTGACGGTATTGTGTAAAAAATTAAAAATATTTCAAATTGGGGGTTGATTTTTCAACCCCTATGTAGTATAGTACTACTTGCGTTGAAATACTTCATATCGCATGCGCCTTTAGCTCAGCTGGTAGAGCAGTAGACTCTTAATCTATTTGTCCAGGGTTCGAATCCCTGAAGGCGCAGTAAAGCACTGTTTTCGAAAGTGAGTTTCGGGGATGGTGTTTTTTTGTGCGTGGATTTGCGAATTGTATTTGTGAAGGTACTGAAAAATCATGCCATAAATGAAGACCGGAATATCCTTTTAAGATATTCCGGTCTTCATTTATGACTGACGCATACAGAGGAGTAAAAAATTTAGCTCACATCAGGATTGTCTGCGTATGGTACGGGCCAGCGGCACATTCGGCTCCAGAATAATTTCCACGATATCGTCTACAGAGCATTCCAGGATCTGGCACAGATCATCGATCGTACGCATATTGACGGACTGATTTTTGCGCAGTCGCTGGATCGTGGCTTTATAAAAGCCGTATTTTTCGATAAGTGTATAGCTGCTGACATGTTTTTCTTCCATGGTTTTCCATAGTGGAGCATAATTAATCACAGGGCCACCTCCATTTTGTATCGTTATCTAGGCGTTTGCGAAACGCCACAAGCCGCATAAATACGGCATTTTTTAACTGCAAAAAACAAATAACCCCTCACCGGATATGGTATAATAGAGTTGACGAGAAACTA